>JALLOF010000057.1 GCA_027717595.1 Nitrospinae bacterium AH_259_B05_G02_I21
CGTGATAAAGGCATATGCCATCGATGGTGTGGCCGGGCGTATAAATCACCTCCCATTCAAAGCCGCTCAGCTCCAGGGTCTCCCCGCCTCGGCCATGGTCACCCCGAGAAGGGTTTCCATCGTGGCGTTAATGCTCATCACCCGCCTGTCGGGATTGATAATGATGATGCCGACGGAACGCTCAGAAGCGAGGTATTCGTCGATGATGGAGAAATATAGCTCTTCGTCCATGGGACACCCTTCCGCGAACTCGTGCTTCGCCGGCTGGCATCCCTGGCACCCACCGCCGAGACGGCGGGCCACCTCTCACCCTCGCGCAGCCTTCAACTCCAATACCGGGATGGCGAGGCCTTATGAAACGGAAGATACTTTACATATAAGTCTCTTGGGGTTATCTGTCAAGGATAGTCCAAGGAGATAATGGCGGGGTATTAGCGAGCAGAAAAGAAACGACCTGTCAGTCCATATGGCCCCTTATTAGATAAGAATAGTAAAGGGCGGACCCCTAGCGGTCAATGGCTATAGAGTTGGCGGCAGGAGGGACAGAAGTACCATTTAATATCCTCGCGGTAGACGACAACCGGCGCCTTGCAAAAAGAACAGGAGGGCCGCCCTTCAGCTTTCCTTTCGGGACCCTTAAAGAATTCCATTATCTTAGCTGCAATTCCCACCTTTCAATCCTCCTTGTTTTCTTTATTTTATAGGTTTACGGGCATATTCTATCAATGCCTTCCGTTCTGGGGGTTAAGCTATCAGGTGATGAGGGGTTCCTCGTAGATTTGTTTTGGAACACGCAGGTCCTTATTGTGGGGAAATATCTCTTTGTGGGAATAACCAGACAAACTGTCAAGCGACTTTGCTGGCCAGGCAGCGCCTCAGAGCCAGAGGCACCTCCTCGATGGTCCGCACGTAGGCGAACATGCCCCGGCCCTCTTTGGCTAGCTCTTTGATGCCACTGAAAGGAGTATAGTACCGGCCGTAGCCGGTGTGTTCGAGCTCGTAAGGGGTTATTGGATCTTCGAGGCCAATGACGTGGAGGCGGTCGAAGAGCCGGGCCACCCCACGGGGATTGCCTCCATAGGTCCAGTTGCCGTCGGTCAGAAGGATACCGATCTTCTTCTCGTAGGTGCGGATTTCTCCAAGAGCCAGATGGAGAGCCTCTTTGATGTTGGTTAAGCCGCGGGCATCGAGCGAGAGTACCTCTTCGGCCACCCGGCTGGGTGGAACAGTCTGGGCGATACGCTTCAGGATGACCGCCCGGGTGTTGAAGCCCACCACCGCGTAGTTCTCCTTGAAGTGGAGTGCGATTGTGGCCGCCGTCAGCGCCGCGATGGCCACTTTCATGCCCTGCATGCTGGAGGAGTGGTCGAGGATGACCACACAGGCTTCGCGCTCCTCAAGCTTGCGGGCCAGCACGACGAGGTTGTCTTCGATGGTCTCGGTAGGCTGTTCAACGATGCGTTCCAAGGTCTGGTCGATCTCAATCTCGTCACTGGCCAGGTAGTCCGCCACCGCATGGAGGTTGCCGCTCTTAGCACCAGCGCTGGCGATTTCCCTGGCAATCTTTATGATGAGGCGACTGGCGTATCGCTTCGCCGCATCCCTCAGGTTGTCGTCCACCCTACGCCTGATGTAGCTGTAAATCTCCAAGACATCGGGGCTCGATAGGATACGACCGGCGATAGCCGGGTTCTCATTGAGGAAACGGGAGACCTCCTCAGGATCCTTCCTGACACGCCTCTTCAACTCCGCAGCGATGTGTTTATCATCCACGGGGCTCTCCATCTCCCAACGCTGGCCTGTGGCAGTGCTTGTTTGTTGGCTGTCGTCCTCTTCAGCGTCGTCTCGCAGGACCTCCTCCGCGCTCTTCCTATCATCTTGGTGAAAGGCGGGCTCGGGGGCGAATTCTTCCTCCAGGCTCTTCAAATCCAAGGCCCCGAGCACTTGGCCTAAGATATCGTCCAGGACCTCCTCGGGCGTGCGCGTACAGAGGTCCGAGAGCCAAATCTTGCTTGAAACCCCCGTGAGCATGGCTTCCTTCATCCGTTCGGCGTAAGAGAGCTCCTCGAGGTGACCAAGGGCGTGGAAGAGCGTGACCATGTCGATGGCCCCCCCGGATGCTGGCGCCTTGCCTGATATCCTTGTGGTGGCGGGTAGCGTGGATGAGGTGGACGGCCACGAGGTTGATGGTCTCATCGGCGCTCCCCACGGTGCGACGTAACACCTTCAGATCCTCCTCCAGGCTCTGGTAGTCAATCCTGAGGCGGCAGAACCGGTCGTAAAGGGCCCGGCTGATGCGGACAGTGCCGACATCATCCTGGGGGTTGTGGGAGCAAACAACACGAAAGTCTGGTTTGGCGCGGACGATACCGTAGCGGGGTACGTTGAGTTCACCCTCGGCGACGGCGGTCACCAGGACGTTGGCCGTATCGGCCGGCACGCGGTTAAACTCCTCGATGAAGAGAAAACCGCCCCTCATGGCGTGGATGAGGGGACCTTCGTTGAAGTGGTACGGGCGGTAGGTATCCTTCGCGATGCGGGCAGGGTTGAAGTGCCCGATGAGCTTGGCGGGGGTTAGATCTCCACTTCCAGCCACGTAGTAGAGGGGCAGGCCCATCACCTGGGTGATGGCTTTGAGGATTGTCGATTTGGTTGTCCCCGGAGGGCCCTCGAGGATTATGTGCTTGCCGGCCGCTAGGGTAGCCAGAATCGTCTCTATCTCATGAGTCCGCCCGACAATCTGGGCCGCCACGGCGGAGAAGTGGCTTATGTAGTCTCCCTTATATCGGCGCATGAGTCGCTCTCGGTGGAAGGAGAGCGTCGGTGTCTCGACCAAAGCCGGGATGACTCCAACTATTTAAGAACTTAAACACCGTCATGGGGAAAGTCAACGGAGAAGCTGCAAACGAGGCAGCCTAAACGACCTGCGGGGCGATGGAGGCTCAGTGGGAGTAGCCTTTGGGCTGCTCCTCCAGAAACCTACCTACCTCCTCCTCGAAGTGCTCCTTGCAGTCCTTCGAGCAAAAATAGTAGGTCTTGCCCTTATACTCGGTCTCGGCCGGGGCCGTCACCTCATCCACTTCCATGCCACACACGGGGTCTCGGGCCATGGCTCCTCCCTCCTTCGGTTGTTGTCCTTCGGCAGGTGCCCATCTGTCACCCATTAGCCGCTGGTAAAAAGACCGGATTCGGGCCGCTTCCCCAGAGATGCCTCCTCCTTAGATCAGATCGGGGCTGTTACGCAACCGATCTGACGACCATTATATCCACCAAACAATTTCTTAAAAGTCGCCTTTGGGTCCCCGCTTCGTGGTTAGCGTAATGTGTCTTGCCGCTGCACTGATAGCTTGGACAAAAAAGGGCTTGTTAATTCCAATATGAATACTAAGGGTTTTTTCGCAACCCTCAAGCGTAGTGGGTAAACTATCCCAGGAAACATAAACCTAAACTAAGAGCTTGAAGTTAATATTATCCCAGGAAATCGTTACTTTCGCTTAATGGCGAAAAGTTAAGATTACTGGGGTAATTTGTCCCTGTAGGCAGAGGGGCGTGAGGGGCGATTACATCGTGTTATTGACACCGGTCCCTAGCTGAAAATTACTTCCCCTCGTCCTGAGAAACGATAAGGAAGGATACCGCGTGCTCATTATGCGAAGGAGAAACGAATGGTGTGTAACTGAGGCGATGGTTTGAAACGGTCGTCCTGGCGGCTCCTAGGTGTTTACCTCTAAGGTCAGGCATTTAGCGGCACCTCCGGCCTTGATGAACTCGCCCAGCTCTACAGCGTGGACGGTGTAGCCGCGGGCGACAAGCTCCTCGACCAGATCGTCGCAGCCCGTATTCAGGACGACGTGACGCCCTATCACTATGGCGTTGCAGGCAAAGCGGCGGGCGCTGGCGGGTGAGACGGCGATGAGGTCAGCCACTCCGGCCTCGATGACCTTGAGCGCGTAGGCGTCGAAGGCCGCCGGGTAGTAGATGACCGCCTCGGGGCCCAGGGGGCAGAAGCAGGTATCAAGGTGGTAAAACCACTCGTCCACGAGCTGGAGCGAGAGGACCTCGAGGCCAAGGAGGTCGGCCACAGCCGTGTGGGAGCGGATGTCGCTTCGGAATTGGTAGCCGGCGAAGAGGGTCTCACCGAGGGCAAGTATGTCCCCGGCCCCTTCAAAGGGGTGCTCTCCCGGTAGGTGGACCACCGTGTAGCTGCGGGAGGCGAACCAGGCTTCATAATGTGAAGCTTCGAGCTGGCGTTCGGCGAACCTGAAGTTGCTTCCGATAAAGGCCCGGCCCCAGACCAGCCCGGCGTTGGCCGTGAAGACCATGTCGGGCAGGCCCCGGACGGGCTCGAGCAGGTGGACGACGGCCCCCACCGGGCCGGTAAGGGTCTCATACAGGGCGTGCCATTGACGCTGGGCGACCTCAGGGATGCTCTCACGGCGGCGGCTCATCCAGGGGTTGATTTCGTACTCGATGCCGTAGTAATCGGGCGGGCACATGAGGAAGGCGGGCTTCTGGGGGGGTTCCACGGGCTCACCCTTCCGAGGACCGTGGTGCCTCGTCCAGGAGGCTCGCGACCAAGGCTCTGAGGAAGGGCTCCACGTCTGTCACCAGCCCTATGGCCTGGAAAGTGCCCCGGTCGGTGAGCTTCGTCACCGCGGCTGGGTTTATGTCCACGCAGATTGTCTTGACCGAGGCGGGCAGGATGTTGCCCGTCGCGATGGCATGAAGCTCCGTGGCGATGAGTATCGCCACCGCAACGCCCCGGACGGCCTGGCGCATCCGATCCTGCGCCTCCAGACAGTCGGTGATGACCTCTGGCAGGGGCCCGTCGTCGCGGATAGAGCCGGCCAGCTCCACCTCCACGCCAGCCTTGATGCAGGCGTGCATCACACCGCGGGTAAGGACTCCGGCGTCCACGGCCTGTGCGATGCCACCCAAGCGGCGTATCCGGTTGATCGCCCGCAGGTGGTGCTCGTGGCCGCCCTTGGTCAGAACCCCCTGGGTCAGCGAGACCCCTAGGGAGGTGCCGAAGAAGGCTTCCTCGATGTCGTGGGCCGCGAGGGCGTTGCCGGCGAAGAGGACCTGGACGTAGTCCGCCTCGACGAGCCGGACGAGGTGCTCCCCGGCGCCTGTGTGGACCACCGCGGGGCCGACGACCCAGAGAATCTTCTCGCCGGCCGCTCTGGCCCGCTTCAGCTCGGCGGCCACCTCCCGGACGATGACCCCTTTCGGCTTCTCCGAGGAGACCTCGGAGGTCATAAACTCAAAGACATTGACCTCGGCTGAGCGGGCAATCTGCTCCACCCGGATGCCCCGATGGCCGACCACCACGAGCTGGCCCCGCCCGACTCTGTGCATCGGCACCGCCGCGGCCCGCTCCGCCGCCGGGTCCCAGACGATGCCGCAGTCCATCTCGCTCACCTCGACCTCATGCCACCGGCCGCCAAGGCGCACGGAAGTCCTCAGGTTGGTAGTGGGGTAGAAGCCCTCGGGGAAGACGCCGTCCATGGAGGCGGCCTCCAGGAGCGCATCCTCCTCGTGGACGAGCTTCGCCCCGTGCTGGGTGATGCGGCCGAGGATGGCCTCCAGCGCCTCGGGGCTGGATGCGACCACCTCAATCCGGGCGTAGCTCGGGTCGACCCGGCGCTCGCCAACCTGTACATCTTGAATAGTGAAGCTTCCCCCGGCGGCGATGATTTCGTCGAGAATCTTGGGCAGCAGAAGAGAGTCTATTATGTGGCCGCGGACCTCAATCAGCTCGCTAACCATGACGAGCCCCTTTGGGGACACGGTGATGGAAGAGCCTGCTTACGTTTCCTATGCGGGGTGACCCCGCCCCTATCTTTATAATATAGGTCTTTTGTTATCAAGGGCTCATCCGGTGCGGCTGTAAAATCTCAAATTGGCGGGACGCGAACAGAACCTTCCACAGCCAACCACAGCCAAACTAATGAAGCTAGGGGATGCGGGCCGAGGTCGGGGCTTGGTATTTATTCTATCAGTCGATTTCACTCAACGGCCGGCACTCGTAGTCCAGGCTTTCGGCCACGGCCGGGCAGGTGACGAAACCCCGGTGGAGGTTGAGGCCGAGGGCCAGGGCGGGATCCTCCTCCAAGGCACGCCGGACCCCTTTATTGGCCAAGGCCAGCACGTAAGGAAGAGTGGCATTGGTCAGGGCAAAAGTGGAAGTACGGGAGACAGCCCCAGGAATATTGGGCACGCAGTAGTGGATGACGTCCTCCTCCACGTAGACGGGATCGGAGTGAGAGGTGGGCCGGGATGTTTCCACGCAGCCTCCCTGGTCGATGGCCACGTCAACGACTACGCTCCCCGGCCGCATCGCCTGAAGCATCTCACGTGTGACGAGCACCGGGGCCTTCGCCCCTGGCACCAAAACGGCCCCAACCAACAGATCGGCGTCGGTGACAGCCTTAGCAACGCTCTGGCGGGTGGGGGTGAGGGTATGGACGTGACCGTGGAAGAGGTCCTCCAGGAAGCGGAGCCTATCCAGGTTGATGTCTACGATGAGGACGTCAGCCCCCAGGCCGTGGGCCACCTTGGCAGCGTTCATGCCGACGACTCCCCCACCCAGGATGGTAACCTTGCCCGGCTCGACCCCGGCCACCCCCCCAAGGAGGACCCCGCTTCCGCCCCTGGTCTTCTCCAGAAGCCGAGCACCGACCTGGACGGCCATCTTGCCGGCCACCTCGCTCATTGGTTTTAGCAGGGGAAGGTGGCCATCTTCGGGCTGGACCGTCTCGTAGGCAATTGCGGTGGAGCCGCGCTCCAGGAGGGCGCGGGTGAGCTCGGGGTTGGGCGCCAAATGAAGATAGGTGAAAATGGCCTGGTCCTCTCTGAGGAAGCCGTACTCCTGAGGCAGCGGCTCCTTGACTTTGACGACCAGCTCGGCCTCGGCGAATACAGACGAGGCGTCCGATCGCATCTCAGCACCAGCGGCCTCGTACTCCTCATCACCCAGGCCGCTGCCGACCCCAGCCTTTGTCTCCACCAGGACCGTGTGTCCGGTCGCCGCCAGCTCCTGTACCCCAGCAGGAGTGAGGCCGACCCGATACTCGTGGTCCTTTACCTCTTTGGTCACGCCGACAATCATCGGGTTTGGGCTTCCCATGAAAGGTAGGCTCAACCGAACTCCGGCCACCAACTAGTACTCGTGAGGCGCCTCAGAGGCTATCAAACCCTGAACGGAAAAGAAACCCATCCTTGTAGAGCTTCGTCATGGGTCGACCCCACCGGAACAAGCAAAGCCGTTTTATGAGAAGGGAATAGTAAGGTTCGATTATCCCAGGAAATATTAACTCGGACCTGCCAGCAGAAAAGTTCATACTTCAACAGAAATTGACCCTTTTCCCTACCTAACAAATTGTGACTCAAATTAGGAGTAGTGAGGGCAGCCTAAGCCCTGCAATTACGTGGTCCGAAGTGGTACTTGGGGCAGAAATGGTAGAGTTCTCTGCCCCAACCGCTCATCTCAAGGTGACTGGGCTGATGGTGGTGGCTGTCCCGGGCGTGATGGTGGGCCCGAGTCGCACGGTGGCCGTGGCCGGCGGGGCGGTCATGGTGTGGGCGGTCATTGATGCTGGCAAGAATTATCAGCGC
>JALLOF010000579.1 GCA_027717595.1 Nitrospinae bacterium AH_259_B05_G02_I21
CCTCCGTCGCGGTGGATGCGTTCGATTGGGAGGGCAGGGCGGTGGTCGTCGTGCTTGGGAGCGAGGGCAAGGGCATGAGAGCGCTTGTGGCCGATACGTGTGATGCCGTCGTCTCGGTGCCGCTGCCCGGGCCGATAGGCGCGCTCAACGTGGCCACCGTGGCGGCGATCGTCTGTTATGAGATCCGGCGCCAAAGGCCCTCAAAAGGTTGAAAAAGCGGCTTGACAATGGTAAAATCACGGGTTAACTTATCAGTTTGTGCTGCCGCTGGCGTAGCTCAGTTG
>JALLOF010000580.1 GCA_027717595.1 Nitrospinae bacterium AH_259_B05_G02_I21
GGTTTGGCCATCCCCTGGATCGAGCGCACGACCCGCCGGCCGCACGGCCGCCTGACCCCTCCGGCCAAACGGACCATGCCCCCTTCGCCGACCAAGGCGAAGTAGCCCCCGCAGGCCGTCTCTAGAGGGTCCGGCCCCTGGGGTCGAGAATATCCCGCAACCCGTCGCCCAGGAAGTTGAGGCCAAGCACCACGGCCATGATGGCCAGGCCCGGAAAGGTGGTCAGGTGGGGGCTGATGAGCAGGAATTCCCGCCCGCTCACGTAGGTGACGATGCCGACGGTG
>JALLOF010000581.1 GCA_027717595.1 Nitrospinae bacterium AH_259_B05_G02_I21
GTGGCGATCCAGTCGCGCAAGGCCTCGTTGGTCGCATCCTTGAGGGTCTTGGTGCCGGAAGTCACAGAGATGACTTGGGTTCCCAAGAGCCTCATACGCACGACGTTGAGGTGCTGGCGCTCGATGTCCTCGACGCCCATGAAGACGTCGCACTCCAGGCCGAACATGGCCGCCGCCGTGGCGGTGGCGACCCCGTGCTGGCCCGCGCCCGTCTCGGCGATGATACGCCGCTTGCCCATGCGGCGCGCCAGCAAGACCTGGCCCAAGGTGTTGTTGATCTTATG
>JALLOF010000582.1 GCA_027717595.1 Nitrospinae bacterium AH_259_B05_G02_I21
GGCCAGCACGTCGCCCTGCTTGACTCGCTGGCCCTCGATCACCACCGGCTTCTGGTTCACGCAGGTGTTCTGATTCGACCGCTGGAATTTCGTCAGCCAGATGCACCGCTCGCCGGGGGTGTTCTACGCCCACGACAAGAGCAAGAGCACATCGACCGGCAAAGTCGTCTACTCGGCCCGCATCATCCCGTACCGCGGCAGCTGGCTCGACTTTGAGCTCGATGCCAAAGATCACGTATACGTCCGCATCGACCGGCGCCGCAAGCTCCTGGCCACTACGCTGC
>JALLOF010000583.1 GCA_027717595.1 Nitrospinae bacterium AH_259_B05_G02_I21
GCCTTCTATCGCGACTTCGACCGCCTGGGGCTTCTGAGACCCGACGTCGAGCCCAAAGCGAGCGATTACATCGATGGCATGATCGTCATGATCGAGCGGCTCATCGAGCGGGGCTACGCCTACGAAGTCGAAGGGGACGTCTTCTATTCCGTAGCCAAGTTCCCCACGTACGGGCGGCTCTCCGGCAAGCGGATTGAGGATCTGGAGGCCGGGGCGCGCGTGGAGGTACACGAGAGCAAGCGCGATCCTCTGGACTTCGCCCTCTGGAAGGCCTCCAAGGAGG
>JALLOF010000584.1 GCA_027717595.1 Nitrospinae bacterium AH_259_B05_G02_I21
TCCCCGCCGCGTCCACGCCTTTGAGGCCTGGGACATCCTTCCCTACGAGGAGGCCCTGCCCGACCGGGAGATAGTCGGCGAGCGGATGGCGGCGCTCTCTGCGCTCGCCTCGGGCGAGCCATCCATCGTGGTCGCAACCGCGGCCTCGGCGCTTCAGAAAACTCTCCCACCCGATCATGCGGCCCTTCGGGCCACGGCGCTCGTGGAGGGCCAGACGCTTGAGCGCGATGTGCTGGTCGAGGCCCTGCTCGCTGCCGGCTACAGGAGGGTTGACGTCGTAGAA
>JALLOF010000585.1 GCA_027717595.1 Nitrospinae bacterium AH_259_B05_G02_I21
CGGCGGGGCGGTCATGGTGTGGGCGGTCATTGATGCTGGCAAGAATTATCAGCGCCTCGAAGGGGGGGCGGGACCCCCCACGCGGCTCGAATGTGAAATATACTGTCCCTGGCGTGTCTTTTTTTTACAAATGGCCTCGGCTCTCTAAGCATGATGGTGGTGGTTCTCGGTTGATAATCTTATTTGTCCTGCTACGAGCCCTCCTGTCTCATCAGCTCAATAGCTTCCGTTGGGGTTAGCATGTTCTCGGGGATACGGTAGAAGCCTGCCTTCCAGTTTTGGG
>JALLOF010000586.1 GCA_027717595.1 Nitrospinae bacterium AH_259_B05_G02_I21
AGGCCGCCCTCGCCGCCCGCGAGGTGGACACCCACCAGGAGCGGACGGCGACGCTGGAGGCCGAAGCGGCCGACCTTGAGGCCAGGCTGGCCCGCCAGAGACGCACCCTGGCCAAACACCTCCGGCGTCTCGAGCAGCAGCGAACCCTTACCACGGCCCAAGTACTGCTGACCGCCCCGACCCTGACGGCGGCCGCCGAGCAGGCCAAATACACAAGGCGGCTCGCCAGGCTCGACCGGGAGCGCATCGCTCGCTACCGGGCCACGCTCCAGGCTCTCCGGG
>JALLOF010000587.1 GCA_027717595.1 Nitrospinae bacterium AH_259_B05_G02_I21
GTCCTTGATCTCGGGACGGGTGCGCTCGGGAATGCCGAACATGATGCCTTGGCTCGGACCGTATATGTCCGCGTCCAGAATCCCCACCTTGGCACCTTCGCGGGCCAGGGCCAATGCGAGGTTGGCGGCGGTGGTGGATTTGCCCACGCCGCCCTTGCCGGACGCCACGGCCACGACATTTTTCACGTTGGCCAGCCCCGGGATCTGCCCCTGAGCCTTGTGTGCGGCAATCACGCTGGTGATATCGACTTTGGCGCTCGACACGCCATCCAGACCTTGAAT
>JALLOF010000058.1 GCA_027717595.1 Nitrospinae bacterium AH_259_B05_G02_I21
CGGCCGACGTCATGCTCAAAGAGGGCCGGCCCCTCATCCTCGTGCCCCGGGAGACGCCGCTCCACGCCGGCCACCTCGAGAACCTCCTCAAGGTCGCCCGGCTCGGGGCCGTCGTCCTGCCGGCCAGCCCCGGCTTCTACCACCGGCCCCGCTCCGTGGACGATCTCGTAAACCACGTGGTGGGAAAGGTCTGCGACCGGCTTGGTGTCGCGCACAAGCTCTACGAGCCCTGGAGTGGCACCGACTGAAGCTGGAGGCGAGCTGTTGCGGGCGCCTCCCCGGCATATGAGGCCCGCTTCCCCGTGACATCCTTCGTCCCGCCTTGCCCCACCGCCTGATTTCCACGATGTCTTCCCGCCGAGCCGTCGCCGCCTGGTGTCTCTACGATTTCGCCAACACCATCTTCTCGATGAACGTCGTCTCGCTCTACTTTCCCCTCTGGTTGACTGCGGATGTGGGCGCGGCGGACGTGTGGGTGAGTCTTGCCAACAGCGGCTCGGTGGCCCTCGTGGCGCTGTCTATGCCGCTGCTTGGGGTCCAGGCCGACCAGGGCCGGCGCCGGCGGGCCTTCCTCCTCGTCTTTACGGCCGTCTCGTGCGCCGCCACGGCGGTGATCGGGCTGGGAGGGCGCGTGTCCGTCCTCGCCGCGGTGGCTGCCTTCATGTTGGCCAACTACGCCTACCAGGGGGGGCTCGTCTTCTACAACGCCATGCTTACGTCCGTGGCCGCCCCGGGCGAGGTGGGGCGCATCTCAGGCTACGGCGTGGCCCTGGGCTACGTGGGGGCCATCGGCGGGATGCTCTTCGTGCTTCCGTTCAACACCGGAAGCCTCTTCGGGTGGGACGTCCCGGGCATCGCCGCCGGCGGCCGGGCGGCGACCTTCCTGCCGACGGCCGTCCTCTTTGCGCTGTTCGCCCTGCCGTGTCTGCTCTGGGCCCCGGAGGCCGAAGGGCCCGCCTCCGCCCCAGCCCGAGGCCTCCCCTGGGCCGAGGCCTTCAGGAAAGTCCGAGAAAGCCTCACCAACACCCGCCGCTACCCGGGGCTTCGGGCCTTCCTCGTCGCCAAGTTCCTCTACGAGGAGGCCATCGCCACGGTGATCATCTTCATGGCCGTCTACGCCCACCAGGTATGGGGGTTCTCCGACAGCGAGCTCACCCCCTTCTTCATCCTCTCGACCGTCTCGGCCGTGGCCGGCTCGGTGGTCCTGGGACGGGTGGCCGACAGGGTGGGGCCGAAGCGGACCCTCGAGGGGGTGCTCGTAGCGTGGCTCGTCTGCTTGGTGGTCATCGCCCTGGCCCAACAGCGGCTGGTGGCGTGGGTGATGGGCTCGGCTATTGGAGTCTGTCTCGGCGGGACGTGGACGGCCGCCCGGCCCCTGTTGGTCCGGCTCGTCCCGGAGGATGAGCTGGCGGAGTTCTTCGGCCTCTATGCGATGAGCGGCAAGGCGGCCGCCATCGTAGGGCCGCTCGTGTGGGGTGGGGTCCTGTGGGCGGCCGCAGACTGGCCCGGCACGGCACGGTATAGGCTCGCAATCTCCGTGCTCGCCGTGTTTCTTGGGGCGGGCCTCGGAGTCCTTCGCTGGCGCGTTCCTGCTGGACGAGAGGGAGTATAACAAGGGGTTCAGGTGTTTTCCCCTATGGGGCCCGATGCGTGCAAGGGAGGAGTGTTCATGGAGAAGGCGTCCGCTCTGTATGAAGCGACGGTGGCGCAGTTTCACGAGATGGCCGAGGAGATGGAGCTCGACGCAGGCGTCGTGGCCCGGCTCGGCGCCCCCCAACGTTCTCTCATCGTCACGTTCCCCGTTCGCATGGGCGACGACGGGAGCGTCCGGACTTTCTACGGCTACCGGGTTCAGCACACGCTCACCATGGGCCCGACCAAGGGGGGGATTCGCTACCACCCGGAGGTGACCTTGGGCGAGGTGAGCGCCCTGGCCATGATGATGACCTGGAAGTGCGGGCTTCTGGGGCTGCCCTACGGCGGGGCCAAGGGCGGGGTCCGTTGCGATCCGCGAAGCATGGACCGCGCCGAGCTGCAGGCCCTGACCCGGCGCTACACGAACGAAATCCTCCACATGATCAGTCCCGAGCGGGACATCCCGGCACCCGACATGGGCACCGACCCCCAGGTCATGGCCTGGATGATGGACACCTACAGCATGCAGAAGGGCTTCGCCGTGCCCGGCGTGGTGACGGGCAAGCCCAGGATCGTCGGTGGGACGGAGGGTCGATTCGAAGCCACCGGCCGGGGTGTTGTGTTCGTCCTCGAGGAGGCCGTTGCCCGAGAAGGGCTGACGTTGCCGGCCTCCACGGTGGCCATCCAGGGCTTCGGCAACGTCGGGAGCATTGCTGGCGTGGAGCTTGCCCATCGAGGGGCGCGGGTCGTTGCCGTCAGCGACAGCTCGGGGGCCGTCTACAAGCGAGATGGGCTCCCCATCTCAGAACTCATAAACCATCGGGCCTCCGGCCGCCGACTCGCCGAGTACTCCGAGGCCGATCACCTGACGAACGAGGAGCTTTTGGCCCTGGAGGTGGACATCTTGATCCCCGCCGCCCTCCAGCACCAGATTACCGAGGACAACGTCCACAACCTGCGGTGCCGCGTCCTCGCCGAGGGCGCCAACGCCCCCTGCACGTCCGCGGCGGCCGATATTCTGGAGGGCGAGAGCGACATCCTCATCCTGCCGGACGTTTTGGCCAACGGGGGAGGGGTGACGGTGAGCTATTTCGAATGGGTCCAGGACCTCCAGAGCTACTTCTGGACCGAGGAGGAGGTCAACAGGCGGCTGAAGGAGATTTTGACCTCAGCCTTCCGGCGGGTCCGGGAGACGGCGAGCCGCAGGAAAATCCCCAACCGGAGGGCGGCCCTCATGCTGGGCATCGAGCGGGTGGCCCAAGCCAAGCTCGCCCGAGGCCTCTTTCCATAAGGGGGCCTCAGAGGCCCTCCAGCAGGTGCTCGACGTCGAGCCCCTTGCGCCGCGTTGTGATGAACCAGGCCACCAGCAGCGTCGCCGCCAACCACCCAACGCCGATAAGGAGCGTGGCGGCCCGCGGGTATCCACCGTAGGGGGCCCGGATCTCTTCGATGAGGGTTCCAACGAGGATGAACCCGAGGATGGCGGGCGTCAGATACTTTACGCAAAAGTCCCACACGCGCCCGATCTGAATGACGCTGGTCGAGTTGACGTGGTGCCGCAACGTGTCGGCCCCCAACACCCACCCCACAACGAGACACTCCAGCAGGCCCACCACCACGAGCCCGTACTGCAGGATGTAGTGATCGACGATATCGAGCCAGAAGAGGCCTCCGCGGGTCGTGAAGATGAGGCTTAGGAAGAAGCCCCCGAGGCAGCTCAAGGTGATCGTCAGGCGCCGGCCGATGCCGTACTCGTCCATGAGGCTCGTGGCGAAGGCCTCCAGGATGGAGACCGAGGAGGAGAGGCCCGCTAGGATGAGCGCGAGGAAGAAGGCCACACCGAAGACCGCCGGCAGGTAGGGCATGGCGTTTATGGCCCTGGGGTAGGCGACGAAGGCGAGCCCGATGCCCTCGGTGACGACCTTCTCGAAGGGCAGCCCCGAGGTGTGCGCCATGAAGCCCAGCGTCGTGAAGACTGCGAGGCCGGCGAAGATGCTGAAGCCGGCATCCGAGAATGCTGTGATGATGGCGCTGCCGGTGATGTCGCTTCGGCGCGGAAGGTAGCTGGCGTAGGTAATCATGATGCCGAAGGCGATGGAGAGGCTGAAGAAGGTCTGGCTGTAGGCGCTTCGCCACACACCCAGGTCGGTGAGCCTGGAGAAGTCCGGCTTCAGGTACCAGAGCAGCCCCTGCTTCGCGCCGGGAAGGGTGAAGCCCCGGACGATGAGCAGGGTGATGAGGATGAAGAGCAGCGGCATGAAGACCTGGCAGGCGCGCTCCACCCCCTTCTGGATGCCCTTGGTGCAGATGAGCCAGTTGGCCGCCCACACGATGGCCACCCCAAGCACGATCAGGCCCACTGGCTTGCCCACCTCCCAGGGGCCTGCGGAGAGTTGCAGGAACTGCTTGAAGAAGAAGGCGTTGGCGTCAGTGCCCCAGGCCAGGCGGACGGAGTAGGCGAGGTAGTCCACGCACCAGCCGATGATGACCGTGTAGTAGAGCTGGATGCCGAGCATGATGAAGATAATTGGCCACCAGCCCAATATCTCCCACCGTTGGTGGATGCGCCGGAAGGCCAGCGGCGCGGCCGCCCCCATGCGGTGGCCGAGGCCGAACTCGAGGATGAGGATGGGTATGCCCGCCGTGACGAGGGCGAAGATGTAAGGGATCAGGAAGGCCGCCCCGCCGTTGGTGTAGGTCATGTAGGAGAAGCGCCAGATGTTGCCCAGGCCGATGGCGCTGCCGATGGCGGCGAAGAGAAACCCGCGACGGGTTCGCCACTGTTCTCTCTCGGTGGTCATCTCGTCTGCGGCGGTCTCCGGGCCTGGAGAAGGGGGTTTTGGCTTCGATGTAAGCCAGCGGGATGGACGGCCCTCAAGGCTGGCCGGAGCCGACGGCCTCCTTCGGGAACAAGTGGCTCTTTATGCCAGCGCCGGGAGGGCTCGGATGCGGAATCATATCACAGTCCCCTGGGACTTCCAAGGTCGGCGAAAAATGGGTAGTGTCCTGGTTCAGTAAGCTGGTAGGGGTGTAACCGCTCGGTCCGCCTCAGGCGGATTTCAACGAAATATGATACTCGGCAGAGCAAGGCTAAACTTACGATTACATCGTGTTATTGAAACTTTGGCTTTTGCTCGAAAAGAGGAGAGACGGTTAATGATTATTTTTTGGAAGAAAGGAGGCTGTCTATAGCCTCCTTGAAACTCGAGTAGGGCCTGGCTCCCCGTATTACCCGAAGCGATTTGACCGTCGGCTTGCCCGGCTCGGTGAGGCCCAGGAAAAACGTTGGGGTACCCCTGACCCCGGCCTTCCGGGCGTCGGCTATGTCTTTGCGGATTTCCTTAGCCTGCTTTCCGCTATCGAGACATTGCTGAAACCGCGCCATATCAAGCCCAAGTGCCTTGGCGTAGCCTGATAGGTCCTTCAGAGCCAGGGCCGTCCGGTTGGCGAAGAGCCGGGAGTGCATCTCCCAGTACTTTCCCTGCTCGCCGGCGCAGTTGGCCGCCTCGGCCGCCTTGAAGGCATCCTTGTGGATACGCTCGATGGGAAAGTCGCGAGCCACATACTTGACCTTGCCGGTCTCGATGTAGTCCCTCTCGATCTGGGGCAACGTCTCACGGACGTGCCGGGCGCAAAAGGGTCATTGGTAGTCGGAGAAGTCTATGATGGTGACCTTCGCTGTCTTCACGCCCTTGAAGGGATCGTCATCGACGCTCAGGACGACGTTTCGGGGCTCGGCTGGCCTGGGGGCCTGCCTTCTTCGAAGAAGGCCCTTTATCTCCCCAAGCTCCTTCCGGATGGCCTTTTGGCCTTCCTTGAGCGCCTCGACCTCTTTTCTCAGAGCTTTGACGTCTTGAGAGGTCTGAGCCAAGACGGGCTGAGAGAAAAAGGGGGCCAAGAGGCCCAGCGCCAGGAGCATTACGGGCAGTCTCTTCGTCATGGCTTTATTCTATCAGAAAAGAGCCGGGGGAGTCCGCCTGAGGCGGACCCCCCCGGCTTGGGTTGTACGTGCGGCGGTGGGTCAGGTGAATTAGGGCGGGGTTACCCTCGGAGACCCTCAGTGAAGATATAAGGGGCCCCTGAGTCGCGACATCAACAGTCTTCCCTGCGACGGGGTGATGGGTACAATGGTTCCATCTGCCCCTCCCTCGGCGTCCCATCTCCCTTCCGTCACCGCTCCCCCCCCTCTGTGTCAACCCCGCTTGCCCCCGTTACGCTCTGCGTTTGTCGCCTTCGGGTAGCTCCACCCTTCCCCTACACCTCTCTTTAATCCTTACCTATCCCGCAACCGTTTGCCTCGGCCAAAGCCGCTACTAGGGTGGCACACTTCTCATCGAATTCATCACAGGCGGCCACGCCGAAGCAAAGGAATGACTCCTCTTCCACTAGCAAGCAACCAATTTGAGGGAGGTCGTTTGGGTTCGCCGGACGGATAAACCCGTGGCGGAAACCGACCCCAAATCTGTCGTCTCTTGCCCCTAGCAGGGCCGTGCACAGGCATTTTTTGCGGGCCGCGGTCAGCTCCGCCGTCCCTCCCGTCGTGTCCACGCAAAATTCGGTGAAAAACTGTGGCCCCACCTTCTGGGCGACGGCGTCCCGAACCTCACCGAGCGTTACGCCCATTATGATCGCTGTCATCCCAATCATGAGCATTATGTTCCTGATAACCGTTCCCATGGCTTCTCCTCTCCTGGTTTTGAACGACTCTCAAAATATTCCTCTCATGAGAGCAGTTCGGTTAGCGCGGTGAGGAGTGTGGCCGCTCCTGGCAGCCCGCTCCCTCCGCGGCCTCTTAGTTGCAACAGTCTCAACCTTTTCATTTTCGTATGGCTGTCCCCCCCTAGTAATGAAAGTCTCCAGGTTTGCGATCAAACACTTCGAACAAAGCCGGTCTACCCCATCATCGGGGCAACTCGGCGGAAAGCTCCGTACCACCCGACTTCCCCAAGACCTTTTTGCAAGTACCAGCTTGACCTTCTTTCGACTCCAATTTACAATATTAAACGAAGGGCGCCCCGCGGACGGCTGTCTGCGGAATGATTGAGGTCTCTTGCCGGAGTCCCAGTCAGCGCCCTTCTTATTATTGCTAGCTCGCCTAACCTCCTTTGTGAAAGCTGGTCACAATCCAACCACCATAAAAAAGCCGAGCTAACCCCTTTGTGGCGGGCAACTCGGCCTAAATAGACTTACCATCGCTGACTTCCCCCTCAGGGTCAGCGTATCGGCCTTACTGGTGCTTAGAGATTGTTTGGCATTATGGAATTGTGAACATTATACACACCAGGTGCAAATTGTCAACAATTTTTAAAGTTACGATTATCCCAGGAAATTGTTACTTTCGCCTAGAGGGGAAAAGTTAATATTTCAACCGAAATATGCCCCTGGAGGCAGAGGGGTGTGATGGGCGATTACATCGTGAAATACAACCTATTGCTGAATGGTGGGTCACCGAAAAAGGGAATTGACACGGCCAACTTGCTTAGAGATGAAATAGGAACTCACAGGGCAGTTACTGAATGAGCACGGGCGTGGAGAGGCTATTGTTGGTCGATGTGCTTGGGCCTTGGGCCACGATGAGGTTAGAGGACGAGAACTCCACAATCTGAACGTTGATAAAGCGCTGGCTCTGCGCGCCCGTGAGCTGGAAGCCCGTGATAATGGCCCCGACGAGGTCCATCACCCGGTAGCTCGTGTTCGCACCCTGGCCTGTGACCTGATCGAAGACGGCAAGCAACACCCGCTCACCAATGCGCGAGCTGATCGCGGAATTCAGCGAGCCGCCCGAGATGCCCGGGTCGCCTTCCACATTGACGTAGCCCGCGCTTTCGGGGATG
>JALLOF010000588.1 GCA_027717595.1 Nitrospinae bacterium AH_259_B05_G02_I21
CCATAACGTCTACAATATGCTGGCGGCCGTTGGCGTGGGGCTGCAGGTAGGAGTCGGGCCGGAGGCCATACGGGAGGGGCTCGAGGCCTGTCGGGCCATACCCGGGCGGTTCGAGCGCGTGGAGGCCGGCCAGGACTTTACCGTCGTGGTAGATTACGCCCACACAGACGATGCCCTGCGCAACGCCCTGGAAGCGGCCCGGTCCCTCGAGCCGGGGCGCCTGCTGACGGTCTTCGGCTGCGGCGGCGACCGCGATCCCTTGAAAAGGCCCAAGATGGGTGC
>JALLOF010000589.1 GCA_027717595.1 Nitrospinae bacterium AH_259_B05_G02_I21
CTTTTAGGAGCAGCTGGTCCATCGCGCCCAGGAGGTTCGTCTGGAGGTCGATCAGAAGGAAGGCGCTCCGTTCAGGAGATAAGATAAACGGGTGGCGTCCCATGGATAACGGGTCTCCCCCTGTGGTTGGAACTGGATTCGATTGTCTAGTTGAAGCGGGGGACTTCTGTGAATTCTGTGTCATAGTCTTACCTTATCGGCCAGCCCGTGTCAAAGGTTTTTTCGTCCTCAGGCCTCAAGGCGCTCGCCGGGCGGTGGGAGGGCCACCACATGGTCGCAGAC
>JALLOF010000590.1 GCA_027717595.1 Nitrospinae bacterium AH_259_B05_G02_I21
ATTCTATACCAACCGGCCCGGTGAGGCAAGCCTTATCGTGCGCCAACGCCCAGGGCGCCGGGGGGACAGCCCGGCCGCCCTCACCGATTCGGTGGAGTGTGGAGGCTTGTATTCAGCTCCCGCCTCGCCTCCTCGACGACCCACGGGCTGTAGTGGCCCGCCAGGTGGAGGCGGCCGAAAAGCCGCTCGGCGTCGGACCATTCCATGGATCGGCGGCCCACCAAGAGCGCCGGGACGAGCAGCGCGTTGAGGTGGGGGACGGCCTCGGCATCGAGGCGGCGG
>JALLOF010000591.1 GCA_027717595.1 Nitrospinae bacterium AH_259_B05_G02_I21
AAGACCCTCGAATTGTGGTAGTTGTGGGTTAAGATGAAAATCTTTTGACATTCGAGGATGCCTGTGTTATATTGTGATGTTTTATACTTGAAGGGTGGCGACATGTTTAAAGTGGGCGATAAAGTTGTCTACCCGTCGCACGGCGTGGGGGTCATCGAGGACATCCAAAACCGCGAGATGTCGGGCACCAGGGAATCATTCTATATTTTGCATATGTGTGAACAGAGCATGACCATCATGGTGCCCACCGCCAACAGCGAGAAGGTGGGGTTGCGTGAGGT
>JALLOF010000592.1 GCA_027717595.1 Nitrospinae bacterium AH_259_B05_G02_I21
TGATGGCTTGGGCCTCCCGGGCCGCCTGGGCGCGCGTCTCGGAGGCCTCGGCGCGAAGCACCTCCAGGGTCTGGGCTTTCCCCCGCTCGCCCGCCTCGAGGGCTTCCCTAAGCCGCTGGACCTCGAGCCGCAGTCCCTGGCACTCCTCTTGCAGGCGCACGGCCTCCTGACCGGCGGCTTTGCCGCCCTGGATGAGGGCCTCGAGCTCGTTGGCCACCATCTCCAGGAAGGTGTCCACCTCCTCGGGGTCGAAGCCCCGAAACTTCACATGGAACCGCTGC
>JALLOF010000593.1 GCA_027717595.1 Nitrospinae bacterium AH_259_B05_G02_I21
GTCAACGAACGGGGGGAAGACGCCTACACCGGGACGGCGGGGGGCCGAAGGGCGAGGCTCACCATCACGAGGCAGTCCCAAGGGTCGCCCGGGGCGAGAGGACGGCCACCAGCATCGAGGCTGCGGCCACGATCAGGCACGCGAAGGCGAGGAGGAATCCGAGCGTATAGGATCCGGAGACGTCGAAGAGGTAGCCGACCACCAGGGGTCCCAAAGCGCCCCCCACGCCGTTGCTGAGGTGGACGACGCCGTAGATGGTGCCGAAGCGCCGGCCCCGGAAG
>JALLOF010000594.1 GCA_027717595.1 Nitrospinae bacterium AH_259_B05_G02_I21
CCACGAAGCAGGGCGCTCTCACAAGCGCCCTGCTTTTTTTGTCCATGCAAAGTTAGGACTACTCGTAAGCGATTGATATATCTGGGTACTCGGGTTCGCCCCTGAACCCGAGACCACCAGCAAAGGGTGTCGGGGGCGGGGGTCCGCCTGAGGCGGAACTACCCGGAGATTTTTCCCTCCTGGCTTGCCACGTCCGGGCGAAGGCCGTAGAATGGCCTCTCCCCACGGAGCGTTCAGGAGGTTCTGATGCGAGCCGTCCGTTTCCACGAGTTTGGCGGGCC
>JALLOF010000595.1 GCA_027717595.1 Nitrospinae bacterium AH_259_B05_G02_I21
CCGGAGGTCAGCAGCTACCACGCCCTGGAGGCCCTGGCCGAGGCCGCCGTTGAGGCCGTGGTGCTGACCTCCGGCGATGGTCCCTTCTTCGACGTGGCTACCTACTACGGCAACTTCGAGGAGCTCGCCGACGACCAGGTCCTACGCCTGATCAGGCCCCCTGCCCGCAGCGCCCGGTCCGCCTCATAACCCTCTCCACGTGAGCCCTCAGTCGTCCCGCCGGACAGCCGACGAGTCAGCCACGGCCCCATCCGACACCATGGGGTGCACGCTGTAAGGG
>JALLOF010000596.1 GCA_027717595.1 Nitrospinae bacterium AH_259_B05_G02_I21
CTACCGTCATACCATTCTTATCTTGCACAGAAGAAAACCGGGATAAAGCCCACTTTTCGTGTTACCTCACATGAGCTAAACGTTCAATCGGCAACTGTGAATGGTAGAAAGGCTGCGGCTGAACTATTAATTGAACTTGAGATGCTTGATGATGCTATTTTAGAAATAGATGTAATAAAGGAAGAGTCTAGTAGCGAACAAGATTTGATGCAAGTGAGTTTACTCTATGCGGAGGCGGACGATCTCTACAATTCAATAATGATAGCTCAAGGTATAGGTC
>JALLOF010000597.1 GCA_027717595.1 Nitrospinae bacterium AH_259_B05_G02_I21
CACTATGAACATGTCCACTTGGAATGAGATTCGAACCGCCATCATCGGCGTCGGAAACTGTGCCAGCTCGCTGGTTCAGGGACGATTCTACTACGCCGATCCTGAGGCGGAGATACCGGGCCTGATCACCAAGACCTTCTCGTGCTATCGGGCCTGCGATATCCGGTTTGCAGCCGCCTTTGATGTTGATGAGCGGAAGGTGGGCCTCGACCTCTCAGAGGCCATCTTTGCTGAGCCGAACTGCACCACCGTCTTCCAGCCTGAGATTACACCTCTGGAT
>JALLOF010000059.1 GCA_027717595.1 Nitrospinae bacterium AH_259_B05_G02_I21
GGGATTTTGTTTGCACGGGTTTCAAATCAGGACACGACGAAGAAGGCTTCATCCCCGATAGGCGGCCCAGCTGGTCGGCGTCTCCCAGAGGCGGACCTCAACGACGGGAAAGCCTTGGCGGGCCGACTCCTCGTAGATGAGCCGCGCGATGGCCTCAGCCGTCGGGTTCTCATCCAGCAGGTAGAGGGGCTCGCCGTGCTCCTGCAGAGTCTGCACCAACGGGTCGGAGCGGTTGAGAATCATCTTGTGGTCGAGGTTCTCGTCGATCCAGGTCTTTAGGATGCGCTTGATGGCGGTGAAATCGTAAACCATGCCCCGTTCGTCGAGCGTCTCGGCGGCGAGCTCGATCTCGACCAGCCCGTTGTGGCCGTGGAGCCACCGGCAGTTGCCGTCGTAGTTGAGGAGACGGTGTCCGTAGCAGAAGTGGATCTGCTTGGTGACAGTGTACACCCTAGCCCCAGACGGTCCGGCCGCCGTCGATGGTGAGAACCGCGCCGGTCACAAAGTCGGTCCCTTCACAGACGAAGATGACCGCGTTGGCGATATCGGAGGGGCTGCCCGTGCGCCCAAGGGGGGTCTTGGCGAGCACCTCCCGCCTCTCGGCCTCTGAGAGGTCCTCGGGCAACATGACAGGCCCCGGGTTGATGCAGTTGACCCGCACCTCGGGCGCCAGCGCCTTGGCCAGCCCCTTGGTCATGGCCACCACCCCGGCCTTCGAGATGCAATAGGGCAGGTAGCCCGCATACGGCCGCTCTGCGGCCCAATCCCCGATGTTGACGATCGTCCCGCTTCCGGCCGCCTTCATGGCCAGACCCACCGTTTGAGCGAGGAAGAATGGGCCCTTGAGGTTGGTGTTCATGAGGACGTCCCACTGGAGCTCGGTGACCTCACCGAGGGGAGAGGGGAAGAAGACCGAGGCGTTGTTGACGAGGATGTCGATCCGCCCGAAGCGCTCCAGCACCGCCGAGGCCAGGGCCTCAGCCTCCTTGACCTGGCTGAGATCGGCCCGGAAGACTTCGGCCTCGACCCCCTGGGCCCGGTGAGCCTCCACCGCCTCGTCGGCCTCGGCCTTTGACGTCCGGTAGTGGACCGCCTGGTGGACCCCACGGGCCGCCAGTGCGTCGGCCACAGCCCGGCCGATCCGCCGTGCGCTGCCCGTCACCAGGGCCACCTTCTCGTTCACCGCCACGGGGTCTCCTTTGGCCAAATCATAGGCCGCAGGCGGGGGAACGTCAAGCGGCGCCGAGCTTGACATCACCAGGGTCGGCTCGTACGATGAGCTTCCGATGAACGAGCAGGTGCGGTCGGACAGGGAACCGTTGGTCAGGGAGCCTCTTTGCGTGGTCGCGCTGGTCAGCGGGGGGATTGAGAGCACCGTGCTCGTAAAAGAGCTCCTCGCCGCAGGCCACACGGTCATCCCCTGCTATGTCGAGGCGGGCCTGTGCTGGGAGGCCCCGGAGCGCCGAGCGCTCGAGGGGCTCCTCGAAGTGCTGGCCCACGAGCGGCTCGAGGACCTGGTGGTCCTCTCTATGCCCGTTGCCGACTGCTACCGGGACCACTGGAGCCTTACCGGTGCGGCCGTTCCCGACGCCGCGAGTCCCGACGGGGCCGTCGAGCTGCCGGGGCGCAACCTTCTTTTTCTTGCCAAAGCGGCGGTCTATGCAGCCGACTGCGGGGCCGAGGCCGTTGCTCTGGGTTCGCTCAAGGGCAACCCCTTTCCCGACGCCACGGCCGCCTTCTTTGCCGCGATGGAAGAGGCGGCGAGCCAGGCTGTGGGTCGGCCGATGGCGGTCCTGACGCCGCTCGCCCACCTGGATAAGGCCGAGGTGCTCCGGCGCGCCGGGCCCGTTCCCCTCGATCGGACCTTCTCGTGCATCGCCCCGCTGGACGGCCTCCACTGCGGGCGGTGTAACAAGTGCGCCGAGCGCCGCAGAGGCTTCGCCCAGGCGGGGCTCGCCGACCCGACCCCGTACGCCGGCTCGCCGCCGGTCAAGGAGCCCACCGCGTGAAGGAGCCGTTGAAGGGCTACAGCGCCGACCGGTTCCTCATCACTCCCGAGGCGTTGCGCGAGCGCCTCGACGACCCCGACCTCGTCCTCGTAGATTCCCGGCCCCTGGAGGACTATCAAGCGGGTCACCTCCCTCGAGCCTGCCACATCGACCTCTTTGAGCTGCGTCTCGGGGACTCGAGCGACGCCGCCCTTGCATCGTTCTGCCGGACGATGGAGCAGGTCCTGGCCGAGGCGGGGGTCACGCCGGCGTCCACCGTTGTGTTCTATGAGGAGGTCTCGGGGATGCGGGCCCCTCGGGGAGTCTTTCTGATGGAGTACTTAGGCTTCCCCAAGGCCGCGATGTTAGACGGAGGCCTCACGGCCTGGCGAGCGGCGGGCGGGCCTCTCACCGAGGAGTTCCCGCAGCCCTCTCCAGGCGCTTTCACCGCCCGTCCGGTGGAGGGCCTGCTCGCCACCTGCGATGACATCATCGCCAGCCTCGAGCGCGATGGTGTCGTGTTGCTCGACGCCCGGCGTCCCGCCGAGCACACGGGCGAAGAGGTCCGGGCCGCGCGAGGCGGCCACATCCCACGGGCAGTCAACATCGAGTGGACGGAGAACCTCGATCCCAACGGAGCCTTCAAGGCGGCCGACGCACTCAGGGCCCTCTACACGGCCAAGGGTGTCGGGCCGGAGAAGGAAATCGTCACCTACTGTCAGGGGGGCTATCGCTCCTCGAACGCCTGGCTGGCGCTCAAGCTCATCGGCTATCCGCGGGTGCGAAACTACCTGGCCAGTTGGGCCGAGTGGGGCAATCGGGACGACACGCCCATCGCCTGCCCCGTCTCCCCCTTAAGGTTGGCTTAGCCGTCACGGGCGTGGTTATTTTGGGCGGCGGGTCTCGGTGCGATGGGGGCTCACCTCGAGGGGAGGGACCCGTCGGTGGACCGATACGCCCGAATCGCCTGGCTCGCCCACGCCTACACAGGCTTGGGGCTCGTCTGCGGCGGCCTCACGTTGGCGGCCGGGGCCCGGGCCGACGTGCGGGGAGCCTTCTTCTGGATGTTCCTCGCCATCATCATCGATGCCACCGACGGGGCGTTAGCCCGGAGGTTGCAGGTCAATGAGCGGCTGCCCCACTTCGACGGGACGCTGCTCGACAACCTCGTCGACTACCTGAACTATGCGCTCTGCCCGGCCTACCTCCTGTTCGCCCTGGGCCTGCTGCCGATGGGCGCTCTCGCGGTGGGGGCGGTGCCGTTGGTGGCGAGTGCGTACGCGTTTTCCCACCGCGACGCCAAGACGCCCGACGGCTTTTTCACAGGCTTCCCTTCTTACTGGAACCTCGTCATCTTCTACGGCTGGTGTCTTAGTCTCTCTGCCGGCTGGCTCGCAGCGTGGCTGGTGCTGTTTGGGGTCCTGACCTTCGTGCCCATCCGCTACCCGGCCCCCTTCAAGGCCCGACCCCTCCGCCACCTGACCGACCCGCTCTGCGTGGTCTGGGTGCTGTCGCTCGTTGGGCTCTATCTACAGCTTCCCACACCCTCCGGGTGGCTCGTTTGGGTCTCGCTCCTCTATCCCGCCTACTACGGTGCCGCGACCCTCTGGATCGCCTGGACGGGCCAGTCGTCTGGGTAAGCTTCGGGTCGGTTATTCGCTGGACAATCGTCGGGACGTTTCACTATTATTAGGGCCTGGGAGTTCTTAAGGAGCGTAAGGCACCGGCGTTTTCCCTACGCCTTTAAGGTTGAAGAGTGATGATCGAGGCCCTCGACATCGTGAAAACCTTCGGGCCGTTCCGGGCCCTGGAGCATGTCACGTTCACCGTGCCCGAGGGCCAGTGGGGGATCCTCTATGGACCCAATGGGGCGGGCAAGACCACCCTTATCAAGATATTGGCGACCCTCATGCGCCCGACCGAAGGGACGGTGCGCCTCCTCGGTATCGATGCCGACAAGGAGCCGGAGGCCATACGACGGCAGATTGGCCTCGTCGGCCATCAGACCTACCTCTACGAAGACCTGACGGCCTGGGAAAACCTGGCCTTTACGGCGGCCCTCTACGGCGTGCGCAATCGCTCCGAGCGGATTGAACGGGCCATCAAGCAAGTGGAGCTGGTCGACTGGAAGGATGCACTCGTCCGCATCCTCTCCAACGGCATGAAGAAGCGTCTCGCCCTGGCCCGGTGCGTGGTGATAGAGCCCCGCCTCCTGCTGCTGGACGAGCCCTATGCGGGGCTCGATGCCCGAAGCCGGAAGATTCTGACAAGCCACCTTGTTTTTTTCAAGGAGGGAGGCGGGACGATTCTGCTTTCCACTCATCATCCCCAGACGTTGGCCGATGCCCCCGTGGACCGACTCTTCGTCCTTGGGCGGGGCCGCATCGAGCGCGATGAGGTCGTCTCCGAAGGAGCGGATTGGGCCGAAGCGCTTGAGCGCGTCGCGGCGGGAGGGGTGCCGTCGTGACGGTTCTCGCCCAGTTCGCTACGCTCACGATGAAGGACCTCCGCCTGGAGCTTCGGCGCAAGGAGAGCTTCGTCACCGTGGCCTTCTTCGCCATCCTGATCCTCATGACCTTTACCTTTGCCCTGGGGCCCACCGTCACGAGGCTCGAGGAGCTCGCGCCCGGGCTCATCTGGATTGCATTCGTCTTCACCGGGGTCCTCACCGTGGGCAACGCCTTTCATGTCGAGGAGGTGAACGCGACCCTCGAAGGGCTCTTGCTAGCGCCGGTGGACCGCGGGGTCCTTTATCTGAGCAAAGCCGCCGGGAATGCGCTCTTAATCCTGGCGGTTCATATAGTGCTGGTGCCGCTCTTTTTCATCCTGTTCAATGTGGACCGCTGGGCGGTCCTGCCGTCGCTTGGGGTGGTCCTCGTGCTGGCGACCATCGGGTTCGCTGCCGTCGGGACTCTTCTGGCCGCTGTGACCCACACGGCGCGGGCCCGTGAGGTGCTCGTGCCCCTGCTCTTGTTGCCGCTTGCGGTGCCGTTGATTCTGGGCGCCGTGCGCTCGACCGAGGTTCTGTTCCTCGGGGCGTCTCTCGCCGAGGCGGCCCGCTGGGTCAAGCTCATGGTGGCGTTCGACGCCCTCTTTTTGGCGGGCGGCTACCTCGCCTTCGACTATGTGGTGGAGCTCTAGCGACCGGGTGGGACGACCCGCCCGATGGCGACCCCGGTATTTAAGGATAATGGATGATGTCCCTGGATAGGCCCATCTTCGGGTTCCGCCGCTCAATGGTCACGCGCCTGTTCGGCCTGCTGACCACCGGAGGCCTGGCTGCGGGGCTCGTCACCGGTCTCCTCATCGTTCCGCCCGATGCCATACAGGGCGAGGTACAGCGCATCATGTACCTCCATGTTCCCATGGCGTGGAACGCTTACCTCTCCTTTGCGGTGGTATGTGCGTGCTCGGTGGTATATCTTATTCGCCGCGACCTGGCCTGGGACCGCCGGGCGGCGGCCAGCGCCGAGATCGGCGTGATGTTCACCGCGCTCACCATCGCCGCCGGCAGTATTTGGGGCCGGCCGACCTGGGGGACGTGGTGGACGTGGGACGCCCGGCTCACGACGACCGCCATTTTGCTGTTCATCTACATCGGCTACCTCGTGGTGCGTCAAGTGGTCGAGGAGCCGGAGAAGCGGGCCCGGCTCGCGGCCGTCATCGGAATCATCGGGTTCCTGGACGTTCCATTGATCCGGCTTTCGGTGCAGTGGTGGCGCACCCTCCACCAGCAACCGACGGTCTTTCGCGTCGGGGGGATGATGATCGACCGCTTCATGCTGTTCACGCTTTTGCTCAACCTGATCGCCTTTGGCTGTCTCTATCTCTACCTCATGCTCAAGCGCACGGAGCTGGAGATGGTCCGCGAGATACTGGTGGCCGAGCAGGTCCGGAGGATAGCCCATGATGAGTAGGTGGGTCTACATCGGGCTGGCCTACGGCCTGGCGGGAGGGGTGTTGGTCGCCTACCTCGCCTACCTGTTGGCTGCGCTTCGCCGAAGCCGCCTCCACCTGGAGGACCTCCAGCGGACGCCCCACTCCGCTCGAAGCCCCGTGGAGGACGTGGCATGAACCCCCGACGCAGGCGTCTCTTTATTGCCTTGGCCGTCGTGGTGGCAGCCCTGGGCTACCTCGCCTACACGAGCATGCCGCAGGCCCTCGTCTACTTTGTGACCCCGAGCGAACTCGTGGGACAGGGGCCGAAAGCCTACGGCCACTATGTCCGCCTGGGTGGGCTGGTTGTGGAGGGCTCCGTCCAGCGCAAGCCCGAGGAGCTTGAGATCATCTTCGGGATCACAGACGGGCTGGAGACCATCACTGTATCCCACGTGGGAGTGGTCCCGGACCTTTTCGGCGAGGGGCGTGGGGCCGTGGTCGAGGGGGCCCTCACAGAACCTGGCCTCTTCGAGGCCCAGACCATCATGGCCAAGCACGCCGAGGAATACAAACCACCCTCGGGCGAGAGCCGATTGAGCCCCGAGGAGTTCTATCGAAGCATCCTCGGGAGGGAGCCGCCCAGCAATGCCAGAGATCGGTAGCTTCGCCCTCCTCCTGGCGGCCCTGACCGCCCTCTACGGATTGGTGACGTGCATCTGGGGGGCCAGGACGGGACGGGCCCGGCTCGTCGCCAGCGGATACGCCGCCGCGGTGGCCGTGGGGGCGCTCGTGGTGCTAGCGAGCCTCGCCCTGTGGTACGCGCTGCTCACCAGCGACTTCCGCGTGGCCTACGTGGCCGCCGTCTCGAGCCTGGCGCAGCCGACCGTCTATAAGTTTGCGGCCTTCTGGGGCGCCCTCGATGGGAGCCTCCTGCTTTGGGAGCTGTTGCTGTGCCTCTTTACGGCCCTGGTCATCGGCCTCTACCGCAAGAGCCATGCCGACTTGGCCCCCTACGTCGTAGCGACCCTGCTCGTCAACAGCCTCTTCTTCCTCTCGGTGATGCTGTTTTTCGCCAATCCGCTGGGGCTGCGCCTGCCGGCGCCGCCCGACGGCCAGGGACTCAACCCTCTGCTCCAGAATCCCGGCATGGCGGTCCACCCGCCGAACCTCTACCTGGGGTTCGTCGGGTTCACCGTTCCCTACGCCTTTTGCATGGCCGCTCTCGTCACGGGCAAGCTCACGGACCGATGGATTGTGACCACCCGCCGCTGGACGCTCGTGGCGTGGTACTTCCTGACGGTGGGCATCGTCTTAGGCGCCCACTGGGCGTACGTGGAGCTCGGCTGGGGGGGCTTTTGGGCGTGGGACCCGGTTGAAAACGCCTCCTTTATGCCGTGGCTCACCGGGACGGCCTTCCTCCACTCGGTCATGATTCAAGAGAAGCGCGGCATGCTGAAGGCATGGAACATGGTGCTCGTCATCCTGACGTTCGCCCTGAGCCTGTTTGGGAC
>JALLOF010000005.1 GCA_027717595.1 Nitrospinae bacterium AH_259_B05_G02_I21
CTGAAGAGTTCAAGACGGGGCTTGAGCTGCTGACCACCGACAAGGGAGGCCTCACATACCAACCAGTGCTCGGTGTCCATGAGAACGTTGCGGAGATCGATTTCTCCTCCATGTACCCCACCATCATGGCGACCTACAACGTCTCACCAGAGACGGTGGGATGCGCCTGCTGTAGTCACCTCGTACCAGAGATAGGCTGCTCTATCTGCCAGAGGAGGGAGGGGCTGGTGTCGAAGACCTTAAGGCCCATCCTTGAGAAGCGGGCACGCTACAAGGCGCTCATGCAGGAGGCTGACTCGGAGGAAGAACGAGGGGTCTATGACCAGAGGCAGTGTGCTATCAAGTGGATGCTGGTGACCTGCTTCGGCTACCTGGGGTACAAAAACGCACGATTCGGCAAGATCGAGGCCCATGAGTCTGTTACGGCCTACGGCAGAGAAAAGCTCCTCCAAGCGAAGGAGGTTGCCGAGGCACGAGGTTTCACGCTTCTCCACGCCTTGACTGACTCCCTGTGGGTGAGGAAAGAAGGAGCCACAGAAGAAGACTACGAGGCCCTACGGGAAGAGATGGCCCACGCCACGGGCCTGCCCATAGCGCTGGAAGGGGTCTACCGGTGGATTGCCTTTCTCTCCTCGAAGGTCTCACCCACCATGCCCGTACCTAACCGGTTCGTTGGGGTCTTCGCCGACAAGAGAGTCAAGACCCGAGGTATCGAGATGCGCCGCTCGGACATGCCCCCGTTCGTCAAGAAAGCCCAGGCTGAAATCGTAAGGGTACTCTCAGAGGCCAGGAGCGTAGAAGCGCTCAAGGCAAAGGTGCAAGATGCTCTGGAGGTGCTCTCCGGGTATCTAACGGAGCTAAGGGAAGGAGGGGTGCCACTTCATGAGCTCGTTATAAGGAAGCGGTTGTCGAAGGATCCCCTAGACTACAAGAAAAACAGCCTTCAGGCAGAGGTGGCAGGGGAGCTTGTTTCTAGGGGCGTGACTCTCAGGCCTGGGGAGAAAGTTGATTACGTCATTACCGACTTCGAGGGAAGGAGTGGAGGGCCAAGGGCCAGGGCGTATGCAACGATGGATGGAAGCTGCGGCTACGACGTCACCAAATATACCGACCTGCTCCTTGAGGCTGCTGGGACCATGCTCGCGCCCTTCGGTTATGACTACCAGCAGTTGGTGGAAATAGCCTCGCTGTCTACTTGAAGCTTGGTGCGGTTTAGGGAGGCTCGACGTTGTTATGTTAGCACGTCTGGCCGGTTTCTATTATCCCAGGAAATCCTAACCCCACCCACCCAGCCGAAAAGTCAATATTTCTCCCGTAATAACCCCTGGACGGAGATGGTATGCCGCCCCGGCTCCCCGCCTCAGGCGGGCCGGGGGCGGCCGGTCCGGCTGAGCGCTGAGGGAACCGTCTCATCGTCCCCCAGGCGGGGGAGCTTTAGGGAGCTTTGAGGTGCGCGACGCCGAGCGGGACGTCGAACTGTTCGCACCAGAGCCAGAGCTCATCGTACGTGGTGGGATCAATGGAGCCGCGGAGGCGGTACGTCTGCATCCCGCTGTTGGACCGCAGTGCCGAGAACTTGGTGGATGACTCGTATCCGTCCTTCCCGAAGCCGAGTTTCGGGTCCGGCGCCCCATTGAAGCGGAAATCGGGCTCTAACCTGACCACGTAGCCGTCCCCGGTCTTGAGGACCGTGACGCCGCCCGACGCGATGTGGCCGCCACGGCCTTCGAACGTGCCGCTCGCGACGATTTCGCTCGCCGCTTGAGCCGCGACGGGCATCGCCACGAGAGCGATGACGAGAACCACCATCTGTCTGAACCAATCCAACGAGGTCCCATGCATGACCGCTCCTCCTTTCTTCCTTGGTCTGGTTATGAACAACGTGCGTGGCCCCTCTCTTGCTCACCGAACAGTATGCGGCGACGAGGCCTGTTGGTCATCATTATAGACCAGGCCTAAGCAGGTTCTCATACCACCGGGAAATATTGACTCAAAGCGGCTATTGAAAAGCGAGTATTTCTCCAGCAATGACCCCTGGACGGAGAGGGTGGCCCGTTCCACCGTAGCGTACCTGAAGGGGTCTAAGGGTATGGACGGGGCGGCTGGGCCCGCCCGGTGACGGCTCGCAGACTGGTTCCCTGAGGATTTCCCTCCCACCTGGTGAACGGCGGGCCGCCCGGGCCCCCGGCGGCCCTGTCCGCTCTATCTGAGGGTCTTTTATCGACCCTTGCCTCCGTGGGCCGGTTCTGGTACAAAGTCCATAGACCACCCAAGCTGTCATTGACTCCCATTCTGACCCGGGCTTTCCCATGTACGATTCCTTTCGACCCCTGGCGGTGCTGGCCGGTGAGGACCTCCGCGAGGCCCTCCGCCGCGAGCCACCCCTGGTCGAAGGGCTCCTCGACCCCGAGGTCCAGCTCCAGCCCAACGGGATAGAGCTGACACTCAAGAGGGTCGAGGCGCTCGTAGGGCCCGGAAGTCTGGCGCTCGATAACCGAGAGCGGGTGCTGGCCGCAAGCCGCAACGTGCCCTTCGACGCCGACGGGTGGGTGGAGCTCGCCTCGGGAGCCTACCGGGTCGGCTTCACCGAGCTTGTCCACATCCCGCCCGACGTCTTCGCCATCGCCCGTCCCAGATCGAGCCTCCAGCGCAGCGGCGTGACCGTCGAGACTGCGCTTTGGGACTCGGGCTTCCAGGGCGCGAGCGAGGCGCTGCTCGTTGTCCACAACAGCCACGGCGTGCGGCTGAAGTGCGGGGCCCGGCTCATCCAGCTCATCTTCTTCAAGATGCTCGAAGAGGTGGAGGCGCCCTACGCCGGGCGCTACCGCTCCGCGACCCAGGCGGAGCTCTTCCGGGGAGAGGTTGCGTGATTACTGTTATCCGCGAGCCGCGTGTCTATCTGGTGGGCCGGCCCTCGCTGGTCACCGAGGGCTGGAAGGCCTTTTTCGACGACGAGGGGGTGGGGCTCTCCATCGTGGGCGAGCCGGTCACCGAGTCGCCGGAGAAGTCCGAGCTCCACTGGGAGACCGACACCGACAACGCCGCCGAGCTTCTCTGCATGGCGGCGGGAAAGATCTGCTACGACGCCTTCGGCAAGGGCCGTTCCGATACCGGCGAGTACCTGGGCAACATCATCGAGTCCAAGCACGGAAGCGTCCTGGAGCACGTCACCTGGAACTTCATCATCGCCGGGGCGAGCCGGGTCTTCTCCCACGAGCACGTCCGCCACCGGGCGGGTGTGGCCATCAGCCAGCGCTCCCAGCGCTACGTCTCCGAGAGCGCGTCCGGCCAGGTCCTGCTGTCCATGATAGAGGACAACCCCGAGGCAAAGAGGGTCTGGGAGGAGGCGGTCGCCGGCGCCCAGGCGGCATACGATAAGCTCGTACAGCTTCTCGCCGAGGACCTCCGGGGACATATCGACAAGACGCTTCTGGTGAAGACCGTCCGGAGCGCCGCGCGGAGCGTCATGCCCAACGCCACCGAGACCTACATCTTCTGGAGCGCCAACGCGAGGGCGCTGCGCCACTACGTCGAGATGCGCGCCTCCGAGCACGCCGACATCGAGATTCGCAAGGTGGCCGTCCAGATTCTGAAGATAATGCAGCGCGAGGCCCCGAACCTCTTCGGCGACTACCGCCTCATCGACCTGCCCGACGGCACCCAGGAAGCCAGCACGGACCACACGAAGGTCTGAGGCTCCCCCGCCCGAGGGAGTCCACTCTCCGCTTCCCGCACCTTAAACCTTATAAAGCTGAGAAGCTCTACTGCACTAATTTCGCTTGAGCCGGGGTTTCAGGGCGCAGGCCGTCGGTGAGCGGGACGATGGGGCCCGAGCCGTCCATGACGGCCAGCAGCCCGTCGGCCCCGGCCCGGCCCCTGAGCCGGGCCACCGCCTCGTCGAGGCTGGCCACGGCCCTGAACGGCAGGGCGGAGTTGGCCAGGCGGGCGGGGAGGCCCGAGAGAAGCAGAAGCTCCACCCGCGGGGGCAGCAGGGCCTCCATGTAGCAGGGAAACAATATCTGGCGTAGCAGCGTCGATGCGCCGAGCCCCCCCGGGCAGGGCCCGGCGACGCAGATGCCCCCGCCCGGCCTAACGACGCTCGCCGCCGCCGGCAGGACCTTGAGCAGCTGGTAGAGGTTGAGGGTGCGCGGGTGGGCGGCCCCGACGATCACGGCTTCGGCCCGGGGTGTTTCGATCTCGTAGATGGAGCGGGCCACCTCCACCCCTGAGCGATGGGCGCCCACGGGGTGGCCGGCCACGACGGCCGCAGGCCCCCCGTTCGCCGCCGGGACGACGTTGACGATGAAGATGGGCGGCAGCAGCGAGACCGACTCTTCCAGCTCGGCCCGAACGACGTTGCCTTCGACCAGGCCGGGGCGTGCCGAGGCGTGGAGGATTTTCAGGTGGTTGCCGACGATTGTTGCGCGGCCCGCCGCGCCCGGCACGACGGCCTTGATGCCGCCCGAGTAGCCGGTGAGGAAGTGGGGCGTGATCTGTCCCAGGGCCACGATGAGGTCCGCCTCGGCGCACAGCCGGTTGACCCACAGTCGATTCACCGCCGCCGCCCGGGCCGCGAGCAGCCCACGGAAGAGCCGCCCGTATAGGCCCCGGAGCCTGGGCTTTCGCAAGACGTCGGCGAGCCCCAGAGAAACCTGGCCTGCCACCCACGAGCTATCGAGCGCAGGGGACCGGCTCAAGGGACCCAGATCGACGAGGGAGCGCCGGTCCCGCCCGTCGTGCTGGTGGATGGGCCAGCGGCCGAGCGCGGATGCGGGCAGCCCCAGCGCCTCGACAGGCGACGGGCCGTGGAGCCCACCTCCCACGAGCAGGGTCACCTCCAGCCCGTCCAGGCGCTCCAGAACCGCTTCGAGCATTGGGCCCTGCGGCAGCCGCCGGGTGGCGTCGGCCAGGACCACGACCACGCGCCGCACGCCCCGGGCCATCCGCTCCAGGGGTGGGCTGTCCACCGCGCATGCGATGGCCTCCCGGACCGCATCCCGCACGTCCGCCACCGAGGGCGTCGGCCGGGCCCCCAGGGAGACGGCCGGGCCCTTAGGGTCGACCGTCAAGGAGACTTCGCCGTAAGGAAGGCCGAGGTGAGTTGAGAAAACCGACTGGCGAGCGGTCACGGGCTGTCGGCAACACCTATGGTCATGAGCATAGGCAGGCCCCGGAAGATGGACGCGTGGCGGATGCCGTTGAAGCCGGCCTTTTGGAAGAGTTCCACGAGCTCGGGCCCCGAGCAGTGGTGTACGTCCTTCTCCACCGTCTCGACGATGCCGCGGAAGATGACCCTGCCGAGCAGCCCGTCGATGGAGCCGTCCACGATGCAGGCGATGCCATCGGGCTTGAGCACCCGGTGCATCTCGCGCACCACTTCATCCTGGCGCGGGTAATGGTGGAAGGAGTTGGAGCACACTACGACATCGAAGCTCCCCGCCCCGAATGGCAGAAATTCGCTGTCGCCGCGGGTAATGAAAAAGGGGTCGTGGTCGATCCGTTTCGGCGCCGCCTTGGCCAGCATGTGGGACGACAGGTCGAGGCCCCACACGGTGCTGTTGGGATAGGTGCCCTTGAGGCGGCGAAGCAGCTCGCCCGTGCCGCACCCGACGTCGAGCATAGTGAGGTCGGAGCGCCCAAGGGACTCGATCTCCTGCATCAACATGCGGTGGGCCGGCCGAAAGAGGAACCACTGGAGGGGGTTCCCATCGTAGATGGGCGCCCACCATCGAAACTGGGTGCTCGCGCGGCTCTTGAGCTTACTCACCGGCTCCTTACCCCCCCATAATCAAAACTATAGCACACCGCATGGGCGCCAGACAGCCCTGCGATGGCCATGCCCGGGAGGGAAGGCGAGCCGTGGTGTCCGGCTACCGCCCCCAGTCCCTGGCGTAGCGGAAGTCGGCCTCGATGGTCCTGTCCGAGACTTTGGCGATGACGGGCGGGCGTCGCTTGAACTGGCTGCCCTGGACCATCTCCATCACGCGGCGGACGAATGGTTCCGGGAACCCGGCCTCGACGCACTCCTCGGGGCTGTGGCGCTTGTCCACGAGGTAGTACAAGAGTTGGTCCACGTCTCGGTAGCCGAAGCCAAGCTCACCCTCGTCGGTCTGGCCCACCCAGAGGTCGGCCGAGGGAGCCTTCCCTATCACCTCGGCGGGAACGCTCATCCACTCAGCGAGCTGCCAGACCTGGGTCTTGTAGAGGTCGCCGATGGGGTTCAGCGCGCTGGCCATATCGCCGTAGAGAGTGCCGTAGCCGAGCAACAACTCACTCTTGTTGCTCGTGCCGAGCACGAGCGCCCCCAGCCGGGCGGAGTGGTCGTAGAGGATGGTCATCCGCTCGCGGGCCATCTTGTTGCCCCTCCGATTGTTGTCGGCGTCGGGAAAGGCGTCGAAGTAAGCATCAACCATGGGGGTGATATCAATCACCAGCAAGTCGATGCCTGAGAGGCCGACGACCTTCTGGGCGTGCTCCTCGCTCTCGGGAGCAGATAATTTGTACGGCATGTTGAGGGCGGTCACGTTCTCAGGGTCCAGGGCCCGGGCGGCGAGCAGGGCGCACAGGCTCGAGTCCACCCCGCCCGAGAGCCCCAGCACCACCCGGGAGAAGCCCATCTTGGTGACCTCATCCCGGATGAAGCCGACCAGCATCTTCTCGACAAGGGCGGTGTTGATGGTCAACCACTCGAGAGCCGGGGTCTGCAGGGTCGTTTTCATTGATGGCGAGCCTGGATGATGCGCTGGAGCTCTCGAATGGTAAGGGCGAGGTCCTCGTCGCGCAACGTCGTGTCGATGACCCGGCGGCGGCGGATGTCGGCCAGGTCCACCTTGCAGGTCACGAAGTCCTCATCGAAGTACGGGGCCTTGGCCAGCCGACGGCCGTCGGGCCCAAGGATTTCCGAGCCGCCCCAGAAATTGATGCCGTCTTCGTAGCCGACACGGTTTACGAAGATGACGATCTGGGAATACATCTGCGCGTAGGTGGCGGTGAGCCGCTCCCAGGTCTCCGTGATGGTGAGACGTTCGGCGTCCGTCACGCCCCGGCCGGGGCTTGCCGATAGAATGACCAGGATGTCGGCGCCGTCCTGCCACAGGCAATATGCGGCCGAGGTGTGCCATAGGTCTTCGCACAGGGCGAGCCCCATGCGACCGAAGCGGGTATCGGCGGCCCTGAAGGCCTCGCCCCGGGCGAAGTAGCGCTGCTCCTCGAACATCCCGTAGGTGGGCAGATAGACTTTGCGGTGGTGGTGGACGAGGCGTCCGCCGTCGAAGAGCGACGCGGCGTTGTAGTAGAGGTGCTGGGGGCCCTCCTCGACGTAGCCGAGAATTATAGCCATATCGGTGCTTGCCTCGGCGATTTCGGCGAGCGTCGGGCTCTCGCGGGCGCAGGCGGCGTACGGGACGATGTCTTTGAGAAAGTAGCCGCTCAGGGCCAGCTCGGGAAACACCAGCAGGTCGACCCCGGCGGCGCGGGCTCGCTCGATCCCATCGCGCACGATGGCCCTGTTCTTCTCGACATCTCCCAAGGTGGGGTAAATTTGAGCGAGGCCGATAGTGATTGGTGTCACTCGAATCCCCCCTTACTTTCGTCGAGCGATGGTAGCACAAAGGACCTCGTCCGGGCAACGCGAGCATCGGCGGGGTCCGCCCATGGCGCCTCGGCAGCCACCAGAGGGCCGAACGACCATCCTCCTTGCGGCCCGCCCGTTCGGTGTGCTTTAATCGAGGCTGAGAGGATTCCGCTAATGAAGCACATGCTCCTCGCCGCCGCCCTGTGCCTGGCGCTCACCGCCTGCCGAACCGTGCGGGCTGGCGGGCCCGCAGCCGGGCCTTCGCCCACCCAGGGCACGGCTGCCGTCCAGGCCACAATCGCCGACCCTGCGCGATAGTCCCCGGCCCACCAGGTGGGTGGTGTCCTGATTTGGATGAACTAGACATCCCCTGCCCATTGGAAGCGGCAACAATAAAGAGTTACCGGTGTGGGGACAGCCAGCTCCCCATCCAGCCCAGTCGGCCCAAACCAGCTAGACAGATGAGACGGCCTGATCGGCAGAGGGGCAGATTTCGGAGAAATATTAACTCTTCCGTGGGTTGGCCAGAGTTACGATTTCTGGGATAATCGACAATCAAAAAATCATTGTAGAGAGCGGCGCACCTGCCAGGGCTAGTATCAGGCCCCCTGCGATCAGAAGCACCCCCACAGGGACGCTCATCCGCCTGCCCCAGGGCATGTTTTTTTCGATGGCCATAATCATCCCGAGCACAAGCATCCAGCCAAGGTTTGCAACCCCGACAGCGAACATCAACATCATCAGCGCCCAGCAGCAACCGATGCAAAAGACCCCGTGATGTACTCCCAGCCAAAGAGCCTGACGCTTTTCATTCCTTCCCCGCCAGTGCTCCATGATGAAGCTCAGGGGTGAGCGGCACTTATCAAGGCAATAATACTTGAGCGGAGTAAACTGAAAAATCCCCGCTACAATGAAGAGGCCCGATCCAATCACCCATGGGTTGGATTCCAACACCACACTACGCTCAAGGGCCTGGTGTAGGATCCAGTCCCCGAAGTGCGCCACGATGCCAAACAGCGTCCAGGCACCGAGATAACCCACGATGAGCAGGGCCACCAGCCGCCAGTGGTCTTCACGCCGCCGGGTGAGGGCATGAAACATCCTCACGAGCGGCATCGTGGCCGGCAGCATCATGGCGACCGTCATCAAGGTCCACCCCGCCACAAAGACAAGGAAGAAGATCGTGTCTCCGGGTAAACTGATTCCTTCCAGTTCTCCGTGATCGAGAAACCGGGCGTAGGGTGACCTCCCCCAGACCCACAGGACCAACCAGGCCAGGGTGATCAAAAGTCCGAGTAAGCCTGTAAGCAGCTTTTGTTCGTCCGCTCTCGACCACATCAGTACTTCACCCTTGGAGGTGACCGCCATCTAGCTCGAGGTCGCGCGCTGGGTAAACCCGCAGGAATGGCTGCGCTGGGCCCCGGTGCGTTTTATCCCTGGAAGCTGAAACTCCCCTGGATCGCATTGTGGTTTTGCAGATCGATACTAAACCCGTGCTGTGGGGCGTTCACTCGATAGAATGGGGCCTTTGCCACGAAGGCGGGAGAACCGGGAATGCTTGTGAACGCGGTGTCGTGAAGCGCGGTAGTCTGACCCGTAGCCCCCGTGAAAGGCTCAATTTCGGCCTCGATTACCTGACCGATTTTGAGCGTCCCTTTTCCCCCTTCTACCTCGAAGGTTATCGAAGCCCGCTCCACGGCGGCCACTTCGCCGACCAACTGCGCCAGATCCGCCACGGGCCCCCCAAGCTCACCGGTCCATACCTTCAGTAGCGCATCCTCCTGCTCGGGTGTGGCCTTGTCATCTACGAAGACAACGGCCCGCCAGTTGCCCTTCAGGATGTTGCCGGGAATATGGGCCAAGAGCGCCAGGGTGAGGCCTGAAACATCCAGGCCGTTGATCGTGCCATTATCGATATGCCAGGCCAGCACCCCTTCGCAGATGCCGCCATCCGGGTCCTCTCCGACCCAACAGGGACAGAGGACATTACACGTACAGACTTCCAGCAAGCGTCCTTCCAATTGGTATGCCATGTTGACCTCCTCATTGGCCTAGTGCTTGAACGATTTCAGTCTAGGCAGCTTATTGGCACATGAACACCCTCGTCCTGCCCTTCTATGGAGCAAAAAGCCCTTCCGGGCAGACTAGCTTAGGTGTGTATATGAGTGTTTAGTGCGCCGTCTGTTGTGTCCAGGGCCGGGCATGCAACTTCTTTGCCTGCCCCAGTTCCAGTTTATATTGCCTCTAAGTACGTCAAGATATTTTAATAAGGCCGGTACGTCAAGCAGTAATCTCGGCCTCACTCCAACAGACCGATTCCGGCTTCTCTGGCTTTTCGTTATAGCTTCAGAAACATGTTCTTGCTAAAGCTTTCTAAAGACATAGATTTTATACTGACTTTAGTTCAGCTGTTTGCTGTATCGAAATGGCAGACTTCACGGTGAGATCGTAACCAGCCCACCAATCAGCTGAGTATCATATTTCGGTGAAATCCGCCTGAGGCGGACCAAGAGGACACATCTCTTCTAACCGATGAATGAAACAGTACACTACCACCAGGTGCCCCGCCTTGCACCACCCCGGGGCCTCGGCTAGAATACCGGCCGTTGCGCCCCCCTCCCCCCTCCGCCGTGGTGGAGGACCCCGTGCCCTATCAGCGCGAGCTCGCCGTGGCCGTCGAGGCCGCCCAGGCCGCTGGCCGGCTCCTGATGCGGGAGTTCGGCCGACCCATCCGCACCACCCACAAGGGGGCCATAGACCTCGTCACCGAGATGGACACCGCCTCGGAGCGGCTCATCTTCGAGGCCCTCCACGACGCCTTCCCCGACGACGGGTTGCTGTCCGAAGAAGCCCCGCCCGAACATCTCGAGCGCCCAAGGCGCTGGATAATCGATCCCCTCGACGGCACAACCAACTACGCCCACGCGCTTCCCACCTTCGCCGTCTCCATCGCCCTGGAGGTCGACGGAACCCTCGCGGTCGGCGTCATTGAAGACCCCGTACACGGCGAGACCTTCACGGCCACGAAGGGCGGCGGGGCGTTCCTGAACGGGGAGGCGGTCCGCGTCTCCGAGGTCGCATCACTCGCCGAGGCGTTCCTGGCCACCGGATTTCCCTACGACATCCACACCACCTCGGTCACGAACCTCGACCACTTCGAGCACTTCGCCAAGCGGGCGTTGGCCGTCCGGCGGCCCGGGGCGGCGGCCATCGACCTGGCCCACACGGCCTGTGGCCGCTACGACGGGTTCTGGGAGCTGAAGCTCAAGCCCTGGGACGTGGCCGCCGGGGCGCTCCTCGTCGAGGAGGCGGGCGGGCGGGTGAGCGCTTTCTGGGGCGAGCCCCTTGACATCTACCGCCCGGAGGTCCTGGCCTCCAACGGCCCGCTCCACGAGGCCATGATGGAGGTGCTGCGCATGGGTAGAAGGCCCAACGACGAGGCCTAGTGGAACGGGAAGGAAGGTGACGCTCTCGTCGTCGGGGACCATTAGAGCGCGGGGAGGCGAACACGGCCAACAATGGACTTGCCCTCGCGAGGCGAGCCCTCTATGATGGTCCGCACCCCACGCGGCGGAAAGGCGCTATGGGCAAGGCCTCATCAATTCAACGACTTTCGAAGCTCGCCGGTGGGCTCCGGCCTGCCGGCCCGTGGGCCCCGGCTCTGGTGGGATGTGCACTTCTGGTGGCCTTCTCCCTCGGCGGGCCCGGCCCGGCCGGCGCCGACGAGCTGGGCCTCAATCAGACGATTGCGGCCTACAGGCTGCGACTCTTTGAAATCAAGCGAGTGATCGAGGAGATCGACCGCGAACTCGCGGCCATCCGCCGGCAACTCGATGTCCTAAGCCAAGTCCCCCTGACGCTCATCGTGCAGAAGCGGCTCGACGACTCCTTCGTCGTCGAGTCGGTCGCCCTCTGGATGGACGGCCAATCGCTCCTCATCCACCGCCAGCCCATCCACAGGCTCGGCAGCTTCGCCCTGGCCCCTCCCCCCGTTCCTCCCGGAGCGCACACCTTCGCCGCGGCGGTTGCCGTCCGGGGCTCCAAGGGGGAAGGCCGCCTCTCAGACGTCCCCTCTCCCGCTTCCTCCCAGCCCCGGTACACAGCCCAGGACTCCCGCGAGGTCATGGTCCACCCCGGACGGCCGCTTAACCTCATGGTCGACATCTTCAGCGGCGAGAGGTGGATCGAGACGCACCCGACTGAGCCCCAGGTCGCGATTCGCGAATAAGAGGCCCCGTAGGGCGGCTCTCCCCGAAGGCGGGCGAGCCGGCATATGCACGGCAGAGGGTGATCGTTTGTGTGCCTCGGTGGATGGTGCTGAGCGGCTCAGCGGGCTCGGCCCGGCACTATGAAGAGTTCGGCCTGCGGCGACGACCCGGTGTGCTGAAAAATATCCTGCCAGCCGGGAACTAGCCGAGCCAGGGCCAGGGCCGCCTGTCGGTGGCCGGGTCGATAGTAGATCGTGGTCCTTGAGCGAACCGGCACCGGCGACCTCGCCGCGTAGGAGACCTCCAGGTCGCGTGCCCTAAGCCTTCGGCCGATGCCACGGGCGACGCCTACACGACCGGCAAGGACGACGGAGACCGGGACCGCGCGGATCTGCTCGAGAGAGAGGGCTTCGGAGCGATACCCCTCGGCGAGCTCCCCGGTCTTCCTGCGGAGCGCTTCTTCGATCTGCCCGGTTCGAGACTCCAGCCGGCGGCGAAGCTCCTCCATCCCATAGCGGTGCTCTTCCATGATGGCCAAGATCTCTTCCTGGCGCCGGGCCAGCTCGGAGCTTCTTCGCTCAAGGCGCTCGACGTCGGCGTACACGTCGGTAGAAGCAGAGGCCCCAGCCTGGGAGGGATCGGGGCCCACGCCCCTGGACGCTTGAGGCCAGGCGGCCTCCGGGACCATCAGGACCATCACAACGACTGAGAGGACGAGAGCCCCTCGTTTGGTCTTCATCACCCGCTCCATCACCACAACCCAAGAAGGAAGAAACCCACCTCGGAATCATAGCCAGTCCCAAAAGCCATTGCAACCGTTGAGGTTTCAGGGCCTTTGCCGGGCCCCAGCAAGTGAATAAGGGCGGCCCAAGCCCTGGACGCTCATCACGCCTCAATGAGAACAAACCTGGACGATGTCGGAATTGTGGAGCGAACTACCGGGGAGGTCCAGAAAGGTCAATCAGCTAACGGAATAAGAAGCAAAACTCATGCAAGAGAAGCACGTACCAGGCTCAAAACCACCTGGTCATAATCGGGGTTTTCAAGAGAATTGTGGCGGAAGTGCAGGAATGGTAAGTGGCTGATTTAACTAAAAAACGAGGTGCCGGGGGACGGAATCGAACCGCCGACACGGGGATTTTCAGTCCCCTGCTCTACCGACTGAGCTACCCCGGCTTCCCCCGAGGCACGTCCTATAAATCTCCCGTGCCAACCGGCCCAAGCCTACCCCACGAACCCTGGCAGGTCAAGGGGGGAAGGATTCCTCAACGGAGCCCCCATTGCCCCGAGCATTGCCTTTCGCCCACCAGAGGACTATTATGGGAAGGTCGCCCGGGCCACGGGCGATAAGGAGCTTCGATGACCATCCCCCGCCGTCAATTCATCGGCTTCCACGGCGCCTTCGGGCTGGTGACCACCGCCGGCCGGGGCTTTATGCGGTTCATCTATGGCACCTTGGCGGTCATCGTCATCGTCGCCCTCATGGTGGACGCCTACGTTAGCCCCCTCCAGCAGTTCCAACCCGAGCCCAAGCCCCTCACCCACCCCTACTACAAGGATATGAGCTGGGAGACGATGCTCCTTCACTACCTCTTCGGGTTCCTCATCTACGCAGCAATCATGCTCCTTGTCCTCTACCAGGACGGCACCATCCAGCGCCTTTGGTTCCGGTGGCGCTGGTCCCTATGGCAACGATACGGCCAGCCCGCCCTCGCCGGTGAGGCGCCCAAGGGGTGGTTGGCCGGGAGGCTGGCGCGGATATTCGAGCCCGGCCAAGCCCGTCTCGACACCTTCTACCAATGGCTCGCTGAGGGAAACGCCTCCTTTGAGGCTGGCCAACTCGAAGCCGCCGTCGAATCCTACCGGAAGGCCGCCCTGCTCAGGCCCACGTCGGTCGTGGCCCAGGTGAACCGGGGGGCGGCTCTTGGGCGGCTGGGCCGCCACGGCGAGGCCTTGGAGGCGTTCCGGGAGGTGCTCGACTCTGACGGCAACAACGGCGACGCCCGAAAAAACGCCGCAGTCGCCCTGGTCAGGACGGGCCGCCCCGCCGAGGCCGAGGCCCTCCTGGCCCCCCACCTGGCCACGCACGGTCGGGATGACGAAGCCTGGTGGCTCACCGCCTGGTGCCGGGCCACCGACCCCAAGGCGAAAGCCGACGCCGTCGCCGAGGCCCTCGAGCGCGCCTGCCGGCTGGAGCCCACCCGACGGGCCGCCGTCGCCGACGAGCCGGCCTTCGGACCCTATCTCACCCACCCGGCCATAAAGAGCCTCCTGGCCTCAAAACCTACAGAAGCCTAAGCCCGCGCGCCTGCGCCCTTGCAAACCCCCCCCATAGTGAGTTATCTTCAACCGTGAGGCAGGAATGCTGTTAACCCTCCTGCGAAGATAAGTAGAAGGAGGCCCATCATGCGCACCTCCGTGTCCATTGCGGCTGTCACCCTCCTCATCCTTGCACCCGCGGTGGCGTCCGCCGAGGGTCCCGCTCAGGAGATGACCGACCAGATGCACGAGTGGGTCCAGTACGAACGGCCCTCCTTCAAGCCGGTGGAGGTCCAGGTCGACGGCGCGAAGCTGACCGTCCTCGACGCAACTCTCGAGAGCCATCCTCTTGAGGAAGAGACCACCATCGTGCGGGTTGTGATGCGGGCCCGCCGGGGGGAGAGCCCCGCGGCGGTGAGCCGGGTGGTCCTGAAGACCCGCGACGGCTCCTCATACCCCGTGAAGTACGTGAAGGCGACGCCCGTCAAGGTCATCAATGAGCAAGGCTTCAAGACGTATAACTTTCGGCTGCCCGAAACCGACCAGGAAGGGCTGGAGAGCCTCGTGGTGACGGTCGCCAGCGCGAACGGCGCCAAGCCGGCTTCCACCCAGGTGAAGCTCGCCGTGGGCGAGCAGGTCGCCTTCAGCAACCTGGACAACGCCACCTTCTCGCTCATGGCGGCCTTCCTCTTCTACACGAGCTTCATCATCGCCGGCGCCAGCGGCATCTGAGGAGCTGAGACCGGGAGCACGCCAGCCCCGCTGGCACCCTTCTTACTCTGCTGGTCAATGATTGAACGAAGGAAGGGATAGGTTCGTCGGCTCACTCCGACAGAATCGCCCGGGCGATGCCCCGCTCCTTCTTGCGCGAGCCTTCTTCGCCGAAGCCGTCCACACTCCGCCATAGGTCGCGGGCCGCCTCGTCCGGGGGGGCACCGGGGGCGACCTGGGCCATGTAGTGGGCCAGCTCACGGTCGGTGAGCCGCCTGTGATGAGCTGATCGGCGAACCTCGCCGATGTTCCACTCGCCCTCGGGTCAGGAGGGAAAGACGATGAGGCTCTCGCCCTCGAGCAGAAAGATGCTGTAATCCTCGTTGACCCGCACGATGGGCAGAAGCGTCTCTTGCAGGTCGTAATCAGGGTGGCTCATGGCAACCTCCTGCCTCCAAGTTGTCTCGCCGCCGAGTCCCCGTCAACGCCCAAGATGAGACGGGAGCGGCCCGGCCGGGCATCAATAATTCCTTCGCCTGGCGTCAATTCTATGGTATATGGTATAAGGACGCCATCGTCGCTTTCTCGTCCCCCCCGCTGATTCCTTATCCCATGAGTGAGAAACTGATCGACCGGCTCAAGCAGGCGCTCGACCGAAAGATCTACGGCATGCCCAAGGAGCAGTGGGAGGCTGAGCTCGCCGCCGGCGTTGCCTTCATGAAGAAGCACTTCGCTAAGATAGCCTTCAACGACATCTTCAACTTCCTGAAGCAGAACGCTGCTGGGATCGCCTACACCATCGAGAGCAAGCTCGTCGGCAGGAACAAGACCTTTAAGCGCACCGGCGAGGAGAGCTTCCTCATCTCCCTGGGTACGGTTCGGGCCAGCGTGGAGCTGAAGGAGGATCATATCGCCGCCACCATCACCAAGGGCGACCCCCCCGACGAGACCCGCACCCTCACTTTCCACGCTACGGTCCAAAACGGCTCCATCTTCCTCACGCGGGCCGACAGCCCGATGTCCATCTACCCCGACGACGCCCTGGGAGATATCCTGGAGGCCATGATCGAGCTGGTTGACTAGCGCGCCTTGGAGCTGCCCTGCAGATGGCGTCGTAGCCATCGGCCCGTCACCGAGCGCCTTGAGCGCATGATGGCCTGAGGTGGACCCTCGGCCACGATCCGCCCGCCTTCCCCGCCACCGCCGGGGCCCAGGTCGATGACGTGATGGGCCTGGCTGATGAAGTCGAGGTTGTGCTCCACGACCACGAGGCTGTTGCCTTGGGCGAGCAGCCGCTCCATGGCCGCCAGCAGCCGCTGGATGTCGAAGCGGTGGAGCCCCGTCGTGGGCTCGTCGAACAGGAAGAGCCGGCCCCCCCGGGCCCCACGCAATTCCATGTAGGAGGCCAGCTTCATCCGCTGGGCCTCGCCGCCGCTCAGGCTCGTCGTAGGCTGGCCCAGCTTCAGGTAGCCGAGGCCCACCGCCGAGAGAGCCGCGAGCTTGCGGACCACCTCCGGGCGGTCAGCGAAGAAGCGTTGGGCCTCTCCGACCGTCATCTCCAGGACCTCGTCGATCGTCCGGCCCTTGTAGCGAACCGTCAGGACCTCGGGCTTGAAGCGCCGGCCTCCGCAGACCTCGCACCGAAGAGAGAGGTCGGCCATAAAGTGCATCTCCACGGTGACCGTGCCGGTCCCCCGGCAGTCGGGGCAGCGACCGGAGGGGGTGTTGAAGGAAAAGTGGCTCGCCGTGATGCCCAAGCGGCGCGCCTGGCGCGTGGCGGCGAAGAGCCGGCGGATTTCCTCCCAGGCCTTGCAGTACGTTACCGGGAGGCTTCGGATGGACCGGCCCGTGGGCGCCTGGCTCATGAGCACCACCTCCTCGATTTGTTCCAGCCCCTCGATCCGCTCCACCTCTCCGGTCTCCACACCGGGCTTTCCCCTCGAGCGGAGATACCCGTGGTAGAGGACCAGCTCGATCAGCGTTGACTTGCCCGCGCCTGAGACGCCCGTCACGCAGACGAGCCGGCCGAGTGGCACCCGGACCGTGAGATCGTGAAGATTGTTCTCCCGGGCGCCCACTATGGTGATGGCCGGGCCCTCGCCGTCGGGTGAGGCGGCCGCAAGGCGAAGCGGGGAGGGCCTCCGCAGCATCCGTCCGGTCCGGGTCGGGGCCCGCTTGAGCCCAGCCACCGTCCCCTCGAAGAGGACCTCTCCCCCGAGGGCACCGCCGCCGGGTCCCAGGTCGATGACGTGCTGGGCCCCCTCGATAACCGTCGGGTCGTGCTCGACCACCACGACCGTGTTGCCCATCCGGGTAAGGCGCTTCAGCACCCGAAGGAGCCGTCGGCTGTCGCGGGCGTGGAGCCCGATCGTCGGCTCGTCCAGGACGTAGAGGGTGTCGGTCAGGGCGCTCCCGAGCGCCGAGGCGAGGTGGATGCGCTGGGCCTCGCCGCCGCTCAGGGTTCGAGCCTGCCGGCCCAAGGTGAGGTAGTCGAGCCCCACAGCAAGGAGGTAGCCCAAGCGCGAGCGCACCTCCCTAAGCAGATGACGGGCCGCTTCGGCCTGAGAGGGCTCAAGCTCCAGGTCCTCAAAGAAGCGGGCCGCCTCCGAGAGGGTCATTTTCCAGATGTCGGTAATGGGTCGGCCTGCGAGGCGCACGGCCAGGGCCTCTTCCTTGAGCCGCCCCCCTCCACAGTCGGAACACGGCACGTAGCCGCGGTACTTGGCGAGCTGAATGCGCACGTGGGCCCTGTAGCGGCGACGCCCCATCCACTCGAAGAAGCCCTCGATGCCGTAGAAGTCATCCCACCCACGCCAGAGCCATCGGCGGCGGCGGGCCGACAGCTCCCGATACGCCACGTCGGTCGGGATGCCCCGCTCGGCGCAGCACTCGAGCATCCACTCGTGCCAGTCGGCGTAGCCCGGCGTGCGCCACGGCGCCACGGCCCCCTCGGCCAAAGAAAGGCCGGGGTCGGGGATGACCTTGTCCCGGTCGATGATGATGATCCGGCCGAACCCCTCGCAGGCGGAGCAGGCCCCAAGCGGGCTGTTGAAGCTGAAGAGCTGGGAGGTCGGCTCCTCGAAGGCCCGCCCGCAACCGTTGCAGCTGAGATCCCGGTAGACGACGAGCCGCTCCCCTCCGAGGGACTCGACCCAGGCCTCCCCGCCGCCCAGGCGGAAGGCCTCTTCAAAAGCCTCGCGGAGCCGGCCGTCCGAGTCCGAGCCGAGGGCTAATCGGTCCACCACGACCGGCAGCGGTCCCTGAGGCGGCAAGGCCTCGGGAGGGCCCGCCGTGCAATCCACCAGCCGCCCATCCAGCCAGAGCCGGTAGAAGCCGCGGCGGACGAGCTCGTCGAGGGTCCGCCGCCGGCTTCGGCCCGACGGGACCGGGGCGCCGACGACCAGCCGGGCGCCCGCCCCGAAGCGCACGTGCACGCGGGAGGCGGCCGACTCGGGCGTGTCGGGGCGCACGGGCTCCTCACACTCCGGGCAGACGAGCGTGCCCACCTTGGCATAGAGCAGCCTTAGAGAGTCGTTTATCTCCGTTATGGTCCCAACGGTGGAGCGCGCGTTCTTGACGGCGTTCTTCTGCTTCAAAGCGATAGCGGGCGGGACGTTCTCGATGCGGTCCACCTCGGGCCGCTCCATCCGCTCCAGAAAGAGCCGGGCGTAGGTCGACAGGCTCTCGACGTAGCGGCGCTGGCCCTCGGCGTAGAGGGTATCGAAGGCGAGGCTCGACTTGCCCGCCCCCGAGACCCCGGTGATGACGGTGAGGCGCCCGTGAGGGATGCGGCACGAGACGTTTTTCAGATTGTGGGTCCGGGCCCCCTCGATGAAAATCGCCGATCCGCCTGAGGTCCGCCTTAGGCGGGGACGGGGGCTCCGAGCTCGCTGGCGCGCCATAGCACCTCCCTCCGGCCCGAGTCTAGCCCGGAGGTCCAGCCGAGCGCAAGCCGCCTTCCACACCATGTAGGGACAGGGCTTGCCCCTGTCGAGATCGTTCCTCAAAGAAATTCGATTGACCAATCTTACTAGGACATAGTAAACTGAACTCTAAATTCTATACCCAACATAATAGCTCACGAAAATATATATGAAAAATCATAAAACAATAAGCTATCCAGCATCAGAATCGGGTACTGAGAAAATTGAACGCCTCAGATTAGTAATTCCTCAATTAGAACAACCGTCCTTTATTAACTGGCTTAAGGAACTAACGAGTCAAGAGGCAAGGTCCTTGCTTGGAGCTAACTACAGGGAGCTTAAGGAGATAGCTATCACACAAAAGCGAAGTTTGTCTAATCTGGCATTTTTTATATTAGAAAGGAAGTACTCTGAAATGGCTACGAGTGGAGAACCACTTGGAAAGGATCTTCAAATTCACCAAAGTCTACTCCCTTTGCAAACTCATACTATGGGTGCTTACGGAACCTTTGCACCAAACCATCAAGAGTCAATTCATCGGTGGTATCCATACATTGAGGGGTTCTCGTCAAGCTTCGTTCAATCGCTTCTCGGCGAATTTGCGGGTCCAAATTGCCGAATATATGACCCGTTTGCTGGAACCGGTACAACCGTTACCGTTTCTGCTACTAATGGATTGCTCCCCTTTTACTCAGAAATAAATCCTTTTATGCGTCTAGTCATAGAATGTAAAACAAATAAAATTAGAGATGTTGTGGAAAATGAGAAAGAACTTAGAAATTACTTTGAAAAAATAGATAATTTTGCACGAATCAACCTTCCAACTTCAAAAAGTGCACAGGGTGAGCTGAAGAGAGCGTTTGGCGACCGACAATACTACAAAGCAAAAAGATTGAGGGAAATAGTTTCAATTAGAAGGTCCATTACAGCTTGTAAACCTCGATTAACTACCTTTAGAAACTTTGCGCGATTAGCTCTCGGGTCCATAGCGGTAGCTTGCAGCGAGATGAAGCGAGCAGCGGACCTTCGTTATCGAACACCAAAAGAGCTACTACCAGATAAATTTTCTGTAATAGACGAATTTCAGAAAAAAACGTCCGAAATCTACTCAGACATATGTAGCGTACAGACCAGTTTACCCACAGTAACCTGTCTTAGTGAGTCAGCTTTAGATGAATACCATTTTGACAAATATATTGACCTTGTTGTTACATCACCTCCCTATCTAAATGGCACAAATTATTTCCGAAACACCAAGATAGAGCTGTGGCTTACAGGTTTCATCTCATGTGAAAGGGAATTGAGATCGTTTAGGGATAAAGCCATGACAGCTGGCATAAATAATGTCTTTAAAGGTGGACGCCCTGCTAAACGGCTTCCCATTGTTGATGACATTGTTTCTAAGTTAGATGATGTTGCTTACGATAAGCGAATTCCCGAATTAGCAAGACGCTATTTCTCTGATTCAATTCTTTGGATCAATAATGTTTACCGTCTTTTAAGGCCTGGAGGCGTTGCGGTTATTGATATTGGCGATTCGCGTTTTGCCGGAATAACTATACCCACTGATGAAATTTTGCTCTATATAGCCGAGATGTGCGGTTTTCTCCAAAACGAGATCCGTCATGTACGTTGCCGAAGGTCTAAGGATGGCAGCCCACTGAAGCAAGTGCTATTAGTGCTCACCAAGCCACAATAGTTGAAAAAATGAGAACAAGAACTAAGGAAAATCAAAGTAATTTCAAGCGAGCAGCGGTTGAATTCAGCCAAACCCTACCATACTTACAGGAGCCATATTCTCGACGCGCTTGGGGCAACGGCCTTCATTCGCTATGTTCATATCAAGGAAAACTTAAGCCTTCGATAGCTCACTTCTTAGTTAAATTCTTTACTAATTCAGGAGACCGAGTACTCGACCCCATGTCAGGCTGCGGTACAATACCCCTCGAAGCATTTCTTCAAGGGCGTCATGCAATGGGCAATGATTTGCAGGAACTTGGTTACATATTAACTAGGGCCAAAGTTCAAACTGGTCTTGAAAGCGAAGTGGCCTCGGTCTTAAAAGATATTCTGCAACATATTGAAAAGAGGAAAAACAAACAGAACTTGTCTAGATACGATACATTTGGATTCAATGGGAAAATTCCGGAGTATTTCGATAAGATGACGCTGAGAGAAGTACTGGCTGCTCGAGAATACCTTAAACTAAATCCCTGCCGGTCTTGGGGTCAGGCGATTGTATATTCTTCCCTGCTACACATTCTACACGGAAATAGACCATATGCGCTTTCAAGGCGTTCACATTCTGTAATTCCACTCAAGCCATCAGGAGAATTCGCCTACCGTGGATTAGCTCCTAGGCTAAAGGCTAAGATGGAACGCACTTTAGCTTGCTCTATCCCAGAGCACATGTTGGCAGGCACCGCAACCCAGCTTCCATTTTCTGAGTTGCCATATGACAATGAAATTGATGTGGTAATAACATCTCCTCCTTTTGTTGCATCTACTCGATTCTATGTATCAAATTGGATGCGCCTCTGGTTATCCGGTTGGGAACCCCAAGATTTTAAAACCCGACCAAAGCAGTTCTTGGAATATCAGCAAAAAAAATCTATGGATGCGTACATAGAGTTTTTTAATTGCTGTGGTAGATGGTTGCGCCCAAATGGAAAGTTAATAATGCACGTAGGAAAGACAAAGGCATGTAATATGGCAGAAGAACTTATAATGCGTGCGGAAGATAAATTTGAACTCGTATATTTTTTTGATGAGGACGTAACCAGCCGTGAAAAATTTGGGATAAAGGACCAAGGAGCTACAATTTCACATCAATTCGTGTTTTTTCGCCTCATCGAATAGGCATAGATCTACTTCACGTCGATACTGCATATTTTCAAAAAGTTAAATCGCTTTTATCCATTAAGATAGGAAAGGTTCTGCAACATCAGCCCAGGCCCTGCGAGGAATGTGGTATTCTTCCGTTCGTCTTCTTTCAATTTGAGAGCCGATCACAGAAGCAGGATCTTGAATAAAATTAATAATGGGGTCGTCCCGTCCTAAGCCCTCAACAGTTACGAGAAAGTAGTTTTCTCTATGTTTTATTGCCGCTTCATACTCAAGACGGGTCAAAATTATCCTTCCTAACCGCCTAAGACTACTCTTCACTTCAACTAAAATGGCAGCATTTTCCCTTCTGGCCCATATATCGAATCCGAAACCACGACGATTACTATAAAAAACAACTTCCCAGTCGTTAGCCTCAAGAAGCTTTCCAACCAACAATTCTCCATCGGTGCCTGAACTTGGTTCAGGGTACGACGGTGGGGTGTTTAGCTCTTGACTGGCCGTTGGTTGCGGTATTTGTAATGTAATTTGTCGACGATCTATTTCACGTGGAATAGGGATGATACCATTTGCTGCAAGGACAAGTTGAGCACCCTGTCGTATGGCTGATGTTCCTAAGCCAAGTAATGAGAAGGTATGTAACCCCATATCTCTCCAGTTTTGGTATATCTTTCCTCTTGGGATCCTCCGTCGAACTTCATTCAAAAGAATTTCACGGTTATTTGCATCAATATCACGAAAATCTCTAATACATCTAATCGCCCAGTTTATTTCTCTTTGGTCGCGTATTCTGGAAAGAAACAAATCGAACTCATCACGATCAATCCACCCATCGCATGATCTCATCACAGTTAATGCTGCTCGATATGGGGCTACGTTGAATTCCCTATATTCTGCGGATCGGCCTCGTGTATACCATGGTTCCCTACTAAATCTTATCCTATTGAGAGCCACTTCTAAAACCGACGGCGAATAAGATTCTGTTGCAAGTTCTTTCCCTAAATCTGTTAAGTAAACCCTTCTCCAACTCCTACCATCAGCCCGTCGCAGTAAGGTCAGGGGCGTCTCCATCGCTAAAAGGTGATGTCGCCGAAGTATTCTTCCGGGATCAGCAACGGTTATTCCCACCAAATTACCAATTGATCTGTAATGGCCATCTGAAAGCATTAGGCCATTACTAGTAGCGGCACCGGCGTCATACAGGAGACTAGCGATGTCCTTCAGTCTGGCAGGAGTCAGATGAACACGCGTAATTAGAAACCAACCTCGGTCTCCTCTGTCTCCTTTATCTAATCTTCTAATTACGCGTCGATGTAGACTTTCAAAAGACACTCATGCCCCCAAAGTACTCATGGCTAACTACTAAGTTTCAGTGAAAAAACTGGGCCACCCTTTGTGGAGGTAACTCGGTCAGACGCATTAATGCGATGATACCCCTTTCGAGTGCTTCTATAAGGTTTTTAAAGGCTGGGCGATGTGTGTGCTCCGTTGAGTCCACGCGCTGGAGGTTTTCTCTTATTGCTTTAAGATATGCGTTGAAGGGCACGGCATCCGCCCCGGATGAATGCTGATGAGGTCGTTCGCCTGGCAGAATAGCAGTTTCAAAGGATGCAAATCAAGGGAGAGGGGCCGGATATCCCTACAACAACCTCATATGCTCCAAACACGGCATGTTGCGGCGGACAGGGGTGAACCCTGTCCCTACATGGTGTGGAGGACCGGGATCAGGGGCGATCCCGGCTACCCGGTTTTGCGGACAGGGACCCGCCTAAGGCGGGCTGTCCCGATGTATGTTATTATGACAAAGCAACGTATCGTGCAGGGGTTGCGATGTGGAAAAAATCGACGCTACCGATTTACAAGCTGTGCTACGCCGTATACGAGTTCAGGCAGAAGCCGAAAACATTCTCATCACTCAACACGCCCACCAAGAGATGGTTGATAAAGAGATCACCATCGATGAGCTCTTGGAGGCTATCGCCGTGGGGCAGATTGTGGAGAACTATCCTGAACACCGCCGAGGGGCTTGTTGCCTGCTTTACGGCCTTTCCCGTGGCGACCGTTCTATACATATCGTCTGTACCACAGCCCAACCATCGCTTATAATCATCACGGCCTATGAACCTAAACCACCACGATGGACGACGCCGACCCAGAGGGGGCGGGAGAAATGAAGTGCAGTATTGAAGGATGCCCAGGGGATTACGAAGAGCGTCAGATCGCCCACACCGTCCGCCATAAGGGGCAGGTCATCGTGATCGACCACGTCCCAGCGGAGGTCTGTTTCGCGTGCGGGGACGTGCTTCTAAGGGCGGAGACCATCCGCCGGATCGAAACGTTGTTGGGAGAAGCGCCCCGTCCTGCGGGGACGGTCCCACTCTACGAGTACGCCTGACGGGACTGCTGCTAAGGATGCCGGGGTCAGTCCGCCTGAGGCGGACGACTACCCAGATCCCCTATATATCAACCACTTACAAGGGTTAGACACTCCCTTCCCTTCAATCCAGTTTCAGAAATCGCATGAATTTTGATAGTCGAAGCTAAATCAACATGTTATGGCGATTCGTGGCTTCTGGACACCCTTAGACACTCTACACTTACGTCCAAGGCCCGATTTTCCGGTAATCACTGCAATATCAATTCGCAACGCAAGGTTGGACGCTTCTGAAAAGTGTCTAAAAGTGTCTAAATGTGTCTAATCCGCCTTAGGCGGACCAGTATGGAAAGGGGCAGCCTCAGGAGGCTCGGATCCGCCTGAGGCGGACCTTAGGCGGACTAGTGTAAGTGCTCGAGGTACTTGTGCTCGGTCAGCTTCCAGCGCCCGGCCACGCGCCTGGCCTTCACCGAGCTGACGTCGGCGTACCACCAGCCTTTCGGCTTGTTGGTCTTGGCCAGCTCGTAGGAGAGAAAGAAGCGTACGTCGGCCTCGGAGCCCGTCACCTTGACCGAGAGCAGACGGACCTGAAGGTGGACGACCCCGTAGTTCTTCGCCAGCGGCTGGGTCAGGTAATCCCTGAGCTCCTCCACGGGGAAGAACTTCGAGGGGTCGCAGGCCCCGCAGTGGGCGTCGACCCGCGCATCGTCGGCAAAGTAGGAAAAGAGGGCCTTCCAGTCCGCCTTGCGGACGGCCTCAAGGGCCGCCCGAACCTCGGCCAAGAGGCTGGTCTCCTCGGGGGTGCGAGCTCGATAGGCCTCGAGGGGCGTGCCCTCCACGCGGGCCATCTTCTCGAGCTGCTTCAGGTGATAGGAGGCGGTCTTTACGAACGTCGGGTCGATGGCCGCGGCTCGCTGGAACTCCTCGCGGGCGAGGCCGTACTCGGCCCGAAGGAGACGGTAGATGCCGAGGCTGTGGCGCGCCCAGGCGTAATCGGGCCTAAGGCGGAAGGTCTCGCCGTAGGCGGCAAGGGCCTCCTTGTCGCGTCCCTGCCACTGGAAAGCCTTCGCCAGCATGTAATGGGCCCACGCGTGGTGCGGGTCCTTTTGCAGCCCCGCTTTAAACTCCGGGATCGCCTCGTCGTAGCGGCGGCTCTGAGAATGTTCGTAGCCCTGGTGGAAGTGCAACGCGGCCTCCCAGGTGGGAAGGCCCTTCGGGCCCACCCAGAGAGAGGTCCGAAAGGGCCCAGAGGCCCCACTCGCAACGGCGGCCCGGGCGGCTCGCGATTCATCGAGGATGTCGAGGCCCTGGACGCCGGGCTTTTCGGGTTGAACCCTTCCGGTGTACGTCACCCGGCCCTCCGGCAGCCTCCTGAACGTGTAGACCACGGTGCCGCAGTAGGTTACGGACGAAGGGGCCACATCACAGGTCAGAACCGTCAGCGGCGCCGTCAGGCGGGACGACCCCGAGATGGACTCCGCAACGTAGGTTATCTCCTTCAAAACATAGGTGCCCGCCGCAGCTTTCCGAAGGGTCACATACCCCCGCCCGTCCGTCACCAGCTCGCGGCTCTTGCCGCTGCGCGGGTGGTAGAGGGTCACGTAGATGCCCCCGTTGAGGCGGGTGCCCGGAATCCCTTCCCACCCGAAGATGTTGTTGATGACGAACCGACCAAGGAGAGTCGCGCTCGCCTCGCCGCTCGCGGCGTGCGCGGACGAGGGAGACGAGATGGCGGCTTCGAGGCGCCAAACACCCAAGGAAATCAGAAGCGTGAGAGCTAGGATGCGTGGGACGGAGCGCATGACGTCGGCCACTATATCATTACGGTAGGGTCGGGCGAAAGGGCCCAGACCCCTTGCGTCCCTTGACCCCGCCGGGGGAGCGGTGGTATCATGAGAAATTGCTGGTCGGCCTCAACCGATTGAAAAATAACGAGGAACGGAAAAGGCCCCGAGGGAGCCCGATGCTCGATCTGCGATACCTGCGAGCCCACACCGAACGGGTCCGCCACTCGTACAAAGCGAGGGGCGAGACGGCGGACCTCGAGGAGCTGCTAGCGCGCGACGAGGAGCGCCGCCGCCTCATCGCTGAGACCGACGCGCTCAAGGCCCGCAAGAACGAGCTCAGCAATGCCGTCGGCGAGATGAAACGGACCGGGGCGCCAGATGACGAAGTCGCCCCCCTGCTGGAGGAGTCCAAGGCCGCAACCGAGCAACTCGGCGCCATCGAGGAGCAGCTCGAAGCGCTCCAGGCCTCGCTTGATGCCGATCTGCTGATGCTGCCTAACGTGCTGCACGACTCCGTCCCCGAGGGCGAGGGAGAACAGGACAACCCGGTCGTCCGCACCTGGGGCGAGCCCCCCGCCTTCGACTTCCCGCCCACGGACCACCACGCGCTCGGCGAAGCCCTCGGCATTCTCGACTTCGAGACCGCCGCGAAGCTCACCGGAGCCCGCTTCGTCATCTACAAAGGTGCGGGGGCCAGGCTCGAGCGGGCACTTATCAACTTCATGCTCGACCTTCACACCAAGGAGCACGGCTACGAGGAGACCCTGCCGCCCCTGCTCGTCAACGCCGACACCATGACGGGCACGGGCCAGCTTCCCAAGTTCGAGGCCGACCTCTTCAAGACGGTCGTTGAGGGCTGGTACCTGATTCCCACGGCCGAGGTACCGCTCACCAACATCCACAAAGACGAGGTCCTCTCGGCCGGCGAACTCCCGAAGTACTACACCGCCTACACCCCGTGCTTTCGGTCCGAGGCGGGAAGCTACGGCAAGGACACCCGGGGCCTGATCCGCCAGCACCAGTTCAACAAAGTGGAGCTGGTCAAGATCACCACCCCCGAGGTCTCCTACGACGAGCTCGAAGGGATGACGGCCAACGCCGAGGAGGTGCTCAAGCGCCTGGGGCTCCACTATCAGGTCGTGGTGCTCTGCTCGGGTGACACCGGCTTCGCCGCGGCCAAGACCTACGACCTCGAGGTCTGGCTGCCGGGCCAGGACGCCTACCGGGAGATCTCATCGGTCTCCAACTGCGAGGACTTCCAGGCCCGCCGGGCCCGCATCCGCTACAAGGCCGACCCCAAGGCCAAGCCGGCCTACGTCCACACCCTCAACGGCTCGGGGCTCGCCGTCGGCCGCACCCTGGTGGCCATCCTCGAGCAGTACCAGCAGGCCGACGGCTCCATCGTGGTGCCCGAGGCCCTCGTCCCATACATGGACGGCCGCAGGTTCATCAAGGCGGAGGGCTGAGAAAAGGCTTTGCGACGCTTCCGCCGCCGACTCATCATCCTGCTCGTCATCGTCGTCGCCGCCGTCCTCGCCGCCCAGCACTACGCCGCCCCGACGGCCAGGAGGCTCCTGCTAAAAGAGATCAAGCGGACGACGGGGCTCACCCCGTTGGTCGGGGCGGTGCGACTGGCTGTCTGGCGTGGCGCGGCGACCGCAAACGACGTGGTCCTGGCGAATCTCCACCCCTTCCGGGAGCCGACGCTGCTAAAGGCCCGGGCCGTCACGGTGAATGTGGCGCTCCTGCCCCTGCTGTCTAAGAGGGTCGTGGTCCAGAAGGTAACGCTGCGTGGGGCGGAGCTCACAGTGGAGCGAAACCGCCAGGGACGGACGAATCTTCAGGTCCTCATGGAACGTCTCGGGGGCGGGCGGGGGCCGTCCGTCCGCGCTCCGGTGCGGGTGAAGAAGATTGCGCTGGCCGACTCGACCATCCGCTACATCGACCACGCCGCCGGCTCCCCCCCGGCCCGGCTCGTCGTAGAGGATGTCCAGGCGCTCATCACGAACATCGATCCCTCGAACACCGACGATCCCCTGGCCACGAGCTTTCGCGCCCAGGGCGCCATCGCCACGCCCCGGCGGGGACGCCTGCTCGCCGAGGGCCGAACGAACCCCTTCCACCGCTCGGTCAACTTCGACCTCAAGCTCACCATCGAGGGCCTCGACCTGCCGGCCCTCCAGCGCCTCTACCCCGCCTCGCCCGTCGTCTTCCGCGATGGGTTGGCGTTCCTGACCACCTCGGCGACCTGCCGGAACTACCGGCTCAACGCACACAACAGGCTCGTCCTCTACAACCTCGACCTCCGCCCTCGGGGCCCGTCACCCGTCGTGGCAGGCCTCCCGCTCACGACGGTTGTGGCCTTCCTGGAGCGCGAGGATAGGATTGACCTGGAATTCCGCGTCACGGGCGACGTGCGCAACCCCCAGGCCCACCTCCGCCCCGCTGTGGAGCGGCTCATCGCCAAGGCCATGCGGGACAAGATCCTTGCGGGCCCCGAAGCCATCCTCCAGGCGGGAAAGACAGGCACCCAGGTCGGCGCCAAAGCCCTGCAGGTCGGAAAGAAGACGGGTGGCGTGATGCTCGAGGGAGCCAAGCGGGTCGGCGGATGGCTGAAGGGGTTCTTCGGCCGCTGAGACCGGACGCGCAACGCCTTTCCCTCGCCTCACCACGTGTGATAGCATGGCTCCTCGTGACCTCCCGGAGCGGAATTCCTCCGCTAGGCTGAAGCAACGAGTGGCTCCCGGAAGAACCTCATGAACGTCAAGCGCTACGTCAGGTGGGGCTTGAACACCCTCATCCTCATCTACATCGCAGTGGCGGGAGTCGTCCTGGCCTTCGGCGGCTTCCAGTTCACCTTCACCGTGAAGTCCCACACCCTCATCGGTCCCCTGCTCGTCATTCTTGCGGCTGTGACGGCGCGGGTGTTGCTGGATATTCCACCCAAGAACCTGGCCGTGGCCGCCGTGAGCGTGGCCCTGACCCTGGTAGCTCTCGAGGGGTTCCTCAGGTGGTCGTACCCGAAGAAGGCCTGGCCCGTCCTCAGGCTCTACTACCGGTACGCCCACGAAATCGGCTACGAGCCCGTCCCAGACGTGGCCGGCACGGGGAGCTTCGGCGAGGCCATCGTCATCAACAGCCACGGCCTGCGCGACGTGGAGCGCCCCTGGGCGAAACCACCCGGGGTGACGCGCATCCTCGTCCTTGGAGATTCGTTCACCTTCGGGATGAAGGTCGAGGCGGCCTCCAGCTACCCCAAGGCCCTGGAAGCGATGCTGAACGGCAAGGGCGACGGGCGGCGCTACGATGTCATCAACGCCGGGGTCGTTGCCTACAGCCTCTGCCAGGAGCGCAAGTGGCTGGAGCTGAAGGGATGGCGCTACGAGCCGGACCTGATCCTCATCGGCTTTTTCGCCGACGACCCCCACTGCCAGGGAGAGGAGTCGGGCCTACGCTTCTTAGAGCCCCGGGTCTATCGGACCTTCACCCGGGTCTCGGCCCTCTACAACTTCCTGCGCAACAGCTACAGCGTCTTCAAGGCCCGCTACCTGGAGTGGTGGCGCCCGGGATGGACGGGAGGCCTGGCCTCCCGGGCCCGCTCCCTCGAGCGCAGTCGCTTCACCGTCGTCAGTGAAGAGGAGTGGGCGGAGGCAACCAAGGATCTCAAGAGGATCAAGGCGGGAGCCGCCAAGCGGGGCGCGGCGCTCTTAGTCGTCGTCATACCCGATGCAGGCCAGGTGGGCTTCCCGAAGCATCAAAGCCCGACCCGCCGGCTGCTGGCCATCTGCAAAGCCGAGGGGATCGCCTGCATCGACACCACCCACCGGTTCGAGTCCGCCCCCGAGCCCCTCGACCTCTACCTCTACCCCCTGGACCCCCACCTGAGCCCTGCCGGCCACGCCCTCGTAGCCCGGGCCATAGCCGAGCGGATCGCCGAGGGCGGGATGACTGGAGGCACGGCTCCCCGCTGAGGGTGAGCTTGTTTTCCCGGAGCTTTGTGGTATATTGAAGAACCCCGGTGCCCCGGTAGCTCAGCATGGATAGAGCACAGGATTCCGGATCCTGGGGTCGGAGGTTCGAATCCTCTCCGGGGTACCATGCACTCCTAAAATAGGAACCCGAGGTTGTTACGGGTTCCTATTTTTTTGACACACCCTTAATCAGCCACCTGGACCCGTAAGTTCAAGACAACGTTGCCGGTGGAGGACACCCCGGTCCTTTCCCCAGGATGAGGTTACGCTGGTCACCTTCGAGGTCGAGTGCTTGGAGATTAGGGGCGACTAACCCGTTGGATGGAGGTCAAACCACTTCCCAGTCGCCCGCCAGATTGAGGCGCCTCTCAGGATGCGAGAGGCGGTGATCCGTCCCTTACTGGGGTTGGGTCCGTTGGGCGTCGAAGCAGGGGCGGCAGTAGACGGGACGGTCGCCTACGGGCTCGAACGGCACCTGGGTCGCCACACCGCAGGCAGAACAGACCGCGTCGTGAAGCTGACGAGGCTCACGCTGGCCCCCACCGGACGTCTTGCGCTGCGCCCGACACGGCTTGCACCGCTTCGGGGGAAAGAAACCCCGCTCCTGGTAAAAGGCCTGCTCACCCGCCGTGAAAGGAAACGTCTGGCCGCAATCCTCACACGTTAAAACCTGGTCCTGCTGTTCCTGCGCTTCCATACTGAAACTACTTCCTCTCTCTGTCGGGGCCTGCCGACCTCCACCGGCTAAGGGAAAGAACCACTACCTAACCTGTTCGCTGGGGAGCCCGGGCGCGGACGGCTCAAGCATGGCCGAAAACCCGGTTCACAGGGGCGGGTTCAATGCGGGAAGGAACCGTTTGAGACCCTCGGTGGTGTTGAACTCCCTCACTACTGGCACACAAGGGGGGGACTTATTACAAGATACAAGAGCAGGGGGGCCAGCGCAAGGAAAAAACGAGCCCACGGGAGAAGCCTCCCGGCATCCGCCCGGAGCGCGAACTGCGCCGAGCCGGTAAATTTCTTCTCACGACCTCCATCGGGATGTGGTAGGATTTTCCCATCCTCCATCGGAAATACGCACCCATGCACCGAGAAGTCGATTTATCATTGGCCAGACGCCTGAAAATTGAAGTCACACCCTCAGCCCGCTCCAGGTCTGACTTCGCCACGGACGTCCTCGAGGGTCTGTCCGCTAAGCCCAAACGGCTGTCATGCAAATATTTTTACGATGAACGGGGCTCCGAATTATTCGAGGACATCTGCAACCTGCCCGAATACTACCTGACCCGAACCGAACAAGCGATCCTCGAGCTCTTTGCGCCGGAGATGGCCCGCTATTCCAACGGCAACATGACCCTCGTCGAGCTCGGAAGCGGGAGCTCCCTAAAGACCCGTCTCCTTATTGAAGCCCTGCTTGCCGCCCAAGGCTCACTCCACTATCTACCCGTTGATATCTCCGAATCGATGATGGTGGAGGTGGCCAAGGAGTTGATCGAAGAGTACGCGGACCTTCACATCACGGCATACGTGGCAGAATACAACGAGGGCCTTCGGAAAATAGCGGAAGAAGGTCTTGGACAAAAAATGGTTCTCTTTCTCGGTTCAAACATCGGTAATTTCGATTTCCATGAAACCGTCGACTTCTTGCGTAACGTCCGCCGCCAGCTAAGCAGCGACGATGTCGTGTTGCTCGGGGCCGATATGCAAAAAGACTTGTCCGTGTTAGAGGCCGCGTACAATGATTCGAAGAACGTGACGGCGGAATTTAATCTGAATCTGCTTCGCCGAATCAATCGAGACCTGGGGGGGGAGTTCGATCTCAACAGCTTCTCGCACGTTGCTCTGTACAACGTGCGCGAATGTCGTATCGAGATGTACCTGCGGAGCGAACGTGACCAAGAGGTGCACATTCGAGAATTGGACAAAACCTTCCACTTCAAAGACGGCGAGACGATTCACACGGAAAATTCATACAAATACAGTAAAGAGCAGATTGTCGAGCTTTGCTCCCAGTCCGGTTTCGATGTGGCCAGAAGCTGGGAAGATGAGAAGGGGTACTTTTCGCTCAACCTACTCACGCCGGCCTGAGGGCCCCTGATCCGGGGTCGGGTCTGCGAAGGGTCGAGGCGATTCACAATGGTTGGTGAAGACAGACGCGTCGTTACGGCGCGAAGCGATGTCGTTGGAAGCCTGCTCCGTCCGCCGGAGCTGCTCGAGGCCAGGGAAGCCTTGGGGGAGGGCCGGATAGGCCACGCCGCCTTCAAGGCCGTCGAGGACCGGGCGGTTGATGAGGCCGTTGCGCTGCAGGAAGAGGTTGGCCTGGAGGTGGTGACCGACGGCGAGATGCGGCGCCTCTCGTTTCAGGGCCAAATGATGGAGGCGGTCGAAGGATTCAGCGATTACGATGTGGACGCCTTCCTGTGGGGGGAGTGGTACGGCGCCGAGGGCGTGGAGCATGTGAGCCTGGAGCGGCCCCCCGGCCTCGCCGTCGTCAGCCCCCTGACCCGGAGGCGCCACCTCTGCACGGAGGAATTCATCTACGTCCAATCACGGACGGACCGGACGGTCAAAATCACGATTCCCAGCCCAAGCCTCTTTCTGAGTTGGTGGTCGCCGAAGCTGTCCGTCGGGGCCTATCCTACCCGTGAGGGCTTTCTCGCCGACGTCGTGGATATTTTGCGCAACGAGGTGGCCGAGCTCGTCCGCCTGGGGGCCACCTACATTCAGATCGATGCGCCGTTCTATCCCCTGTTGCTGAACCCCGCTACGCGGGCCGCGTGTGAGAGCTTGGGGTGGAGCGCCGACGAATGGCTCCACTATGGGATCGAGATGGATAACGCCGTGATGGGCGACTTTCCTACCGTCACCTTCGGGTTTCACCTATGCAGGGGAAATCAGGACAGCCGGTGGCTGACAGAGGGTGGATATGACGCGATTGCCAAACCGATCTTCCACAACATCCGCGCCCAGCGGTTCCTGCTGGAGTACGACGACGACCGCTCGGGCTCCTTCGAGCCCTTGCGAGAGGTTCCCGAGGACAAAACCGTCGTGTTAGGATTGGTCAGCACGAAGAGGCCACGTCTTGAGCCGCTCGAAGAACTGACGGCCCGCATCGAGCAAGCGAGCCGATTCGTGCCCGCAGAAAGGCTGGCCATAAGCCCCCAATGCGGCTTTGCAAGCTCGATCGTCGGGAACCGCCTGACGGTCGAGGATGAGAAGCGCAAGCTCCAACGGGTCGTTGAGGCCGCTCGGGCGGTATGGGGTTGAAAGCTTTATGGAGAACTGGAGCAACGTTACCAAGGAGCTGGCCGCGTGGGTGCGCGATGCCCACCAGCGGACCATCGAGTTAGTCTCCGACCTGTCGGACGAGCAAATGATGGGGCCCCACCTCCCGATTACCAACCCGCTGCTCTGGGAAATCGGACACACGGCGTGGTTTAAAGAGAAGTGGGTGCTGCGCCATGTGTGCAACCAACCTGCGGCCCGCGACGACGCCGACGCGCTTTGGGACTCCATCGCGATCCCCCACGACGTTCGGTGGGACCTCCCGCTCCCTTCGCGCGAGGCGACCTACGCCTACATAGAGGACGTGCGCGACCGGGTCCTCGACCAGCTCCTCCAGAGCGAGCCCAACGAGGAGATGGTCTATTTCGTCAAGCAGACCGTCTTCCACGAAGACATGCACACCGAGGCCTTCACCTACATGCGACAGACCCTGGAATACCCCGCTCCACGTTTCTCCACCGACGGAAACCCGCCGCAGAGCGAGACCAACGGTCGTCCACTGGCCGGTGACGTCGAGGTCCCCGGCAGGACGTTTCTGCTTGGAGCGACGCGGGATGAACCCTTCGTGTTCGACAACGAAAAGTGGGCTCACGAGGTTGAGGTGAAACCCTTCGCGATGGCACGGGCACCCGTGACGCAGGCCGAGTTTGCCGCGTTCGTCGACGACGACGGGTATGGCCGCCAGGAGCTCTGGTCGAAGGAAGGATGGGCGTGGCGCAAGCAGGAAAACGCTGCGCACCCGGTGTACTGGAGGCGCGAGGCGAACGGAGCATGGCTGCGTCGGGACTTCGACACCTGGTTGGCCCTGGAACCCCATCGTCCCGTCATCCACGTCAACTGGTTCGAGGCGGAGGCCTATTGCCGGTGGGCCGGCCGAAGGCTGCCCACCGAAGCGGAATGGGAAATGGCCGCCGCCGCCGCCCCCAACCCAGACGGCGAGGGAACGGCTTCAACCAAGTCCCGCTTCCCCTGGGGTGACGAGCCCCCGAATCCCCAGCGTGCGAACCTCGACTGGGAGGCCATGGGGTGCATCGACGTGGGGGTCCTGCCCGCGGGCGACAGTGCCTTTGGCTGCCGACAAATGATCGGCAACGTCTGGGAGTGGACCAGCTCCACCTTTCTTCCCTATCCGGGGTTTGAGATCGACCCGTACAAGGAATATTCCGAACCGTGGTTCGGCACGCGGAAGGTCCTTCGGGGGGGGAGCTGGGCCACCCGCTCTCGCATGCTGCGCAACACCTGGCGTAACTACTTCACCCCAGATCGCCGGGACGTCCTGGCGGGATTCCGCACGTGCGCCCTCGACCCATGAAGGTCTGTCTGATTACCCCCGCCCCAGCCCGGTCCCGCAAGGGCAATCGCGTCACGGCGCTTCGATGGGCCCGGATCCTGCGCGAGCTCGGCCACAGCGTCAACATTGACCAGGAATACCGTCGTCAGCGATGCGATCTGCTCGTCTCACTCCACGCCCGTCGCACCCACGCTTCGTTGGTCCGTTTCCGAAAACAGTACCCCGACCGGCCCCTCATTCTGGCCCTCACGGGGACCGACCTGTACGGCGACATCCATACCGATCCGTCAGCGCAGCAGTCGCTGGAGCTGGCCTCGCGCCTCATCGTGCTCCAGCCGATGGGTGTGGAGGCCCTGCCGACGAACCTTCGTGAAAAGACCCGGGTGATCTATCAATCCGTGAGGAAGCCGCCGGGGAATTTCTCGCCGAAAAAGCGTGTCTTTGAAGTATGCGTGCTCGGCCATCTCCGCCCCGTCAAGGATCCCTTCCGCGCCGCCCTGGCCGCCAGACTGCTTCCACCCACCTCCCACGTTCGGGTCATTCAAATAGGGGCGGCCCTGAGCGATGACATGGAGCGGCAGGCCCGCGCCGAGGAAGCCTCGAACCCGCGATACCGGTGGCTAGGAGAGCTCCCTCGGTGGAAAGCGCTTCGCATCCTCGCCCGCAGCCGGCTTCTCGCGCTGACCTCCAAGATGGAGGGGGGGGCCAACGTCGTCTCCGAGGCGCTCGTCTGTTCGGTCCCCATCGTCTCGTCGCGGATCGCGGGATCGATCGGCCTCTTGGGAGAGGAGTACCCGGGCTATTTCCCGGTCGGCGAAACGCAGACCCTCGCAGCCCTCCTCGCACGAGCCGAGCGAGACGCCGCGTTTTACGAGGCGCTCAAAGCCTGGTGCGACGGCCTACAACACCTTTTCGAGCCCGCCAGCGAGCGAAAACGCTGGGAGAGCCTTCTTGAAGAGTTCCGTGACGGCGGGATGGCTCTTCGATGAAGCGTGTGATCATGGGCGTCACATGCCCCGTGGCAAACAACACAAAAACCCTGCCCCCCCTTATCCGATAAAGCTCTACATGGAGACGACCGATTAACAACGTTGTCCGAGGATGGGTTTCTTTCCCTTCCAGGATTTGATAGGCTTGGGGCTCTTACGGGCGCTTCGGATGTCTCTTCATAGACCTAAACCATCCCCTGGCCGGCAAGGCGCTCACCTTCGAAGTCGAGTGCTTGGAGATTAGGGGCGACTAACCCGTTGGATGGAGGTCAAACCACTTCCCAGTCGCCCGCCAGATTGAGGCGCCTCTCAGGATGCGAGAGGCGGTGATCCGTCCCTTACTGGGGTTGGGTCCGTTGGGCGTCGAAGCAGGGGCGGCAGTAGACGGGACGGTCGCCTACGGGCTCGAACGGCACCTGGGTCGCCACACCGCAGGCAGAACAGACCGCGTCGTGAAGCTGACGAGGCTCACGCTGGCCCCCACCGGACGTCTTGCGCTGCGCCCGACACGGCTTGCACCGCTTCGGGGGAAAGAAACCCCGCTCCTGGTAAAAGGCCTGCTCACCCGCCGTGAAAGGAAACGTCTGGCCGCAATCCTCACACGTTAAAACCTGGTCCTGCTGTTCCTGCGCTTCCATACTGAAACTACTTCCTCTCTCTGTCGGGGCCTGCCGACCTCCACCGGCTAAGGGAAAGAACCACTACCTAACCTGTTCGCTGGGGAGCCCGGGCGCGGACGGCTCAAGCATGGCCGAAAACCCGGTTCACAGGGGCGGGTTCAATGCGGGAAGGAACCGTTTTAGACCCTCGGTGGCGTTGAACTCCCTCACTACTGGCGCACAAGGGGGGGGACTTATTACAAGATACAAGAGCAGGAGGGCCAGCGCAAGGAAAAAACGAGCCCACGGGAGGGCCCATCGCCGTCGTAAAGACGGACGTGTCCGCAATGAGCCCTCCCTATCCGTCACTCATCATTCGGCAGGCGGAGGGAGCGGATTTTGCACTTGGGCCTCCAATGCAGCGAGGCGCTCCTTCAGCGCCTTTTGCTCCTCCCAGCGCTTGGTCACATCGCGCAGGATGGCCGAGAAGCCCGAGGGCTCGCCCTTCTCATCACGCAGGAGCGCAATACTAAATTCAAGGGAAGTGCTGGTCCCGTCTTTTCGAACTCCTGGCACCGCCAGCAGTTCGTCCCCGTAGCGGGTAACCCCGGTCTCAAGAACGTTGCGATAGCCCTCCCAGTGACTCTCTCGAAGGCGCTCAGGAATTATAATATCCAAGGATTGCCCCACGGCCTCCTCGGCTTGATATCCAAATATCGCCTCTGCCCCTCGATTCCAGAGGTGAATAATCCCGTCTCGGTCGGCAACGATGATGGCATCCGGGGTTTGTTCCACAATCCGTTGGCACAACCGCGCATCTGTTTCCGCCGGCATTGGCAGCCTCCTCCTCGCGCTAATGGCACCTTGGCTTCAAGTAATACAACACCTTCGAGCCCTGCCCGACCGTAGCTCGTCCAGTCATTGGCCTAGTCCCCGTGCACCTCAAACCTGCATCACCAAGGAAGGCGCTTCGTCAGCCGCCGTGGTGATGGTCTTGTCCTTATACGGTACTTCCTTGGGCAGAGAAACATTCACCGAGAGCAATTTCATCATGTTATCCCCCTCCAATGTTTCACATGGATAATCCCCCCTGGGACTGGAGGGCCTGGTCCATCCGTAACCCGCTCAGGCGTCCATGGCCATAAATAGATTGTTCAGCGATTCCGCCAAAGTCGGATGCGCGAAGACACCATCGCGAATTCGGGTATAGGGGATCCGTCCCATCATCGCGGTCTGCAGGACGCTCATCACCTCACCTCCCTCGATGCCTAACACCGCACATCCTAAGATTTGATCCGTCTCGGCGTCAACGACCGCCTTCATGACCCCGCGGGCCTCGTCCATCTCCAGGGCCCGGGCGACGTGGGCCATAGGGAGCTTAGCCACGCGGATTTGATGGCCTCGCTCCCGGGCTTCGGTCTCACTCAGTCCCACCCGGCCCAATTGGGGATCGATAAACACCGTGTAGGGGACGAGCCGACCATTCACGGTCGCACCGCCTCCCTCCAGCAGGTTTGTCCGGACAATCCGAAAGTCATCGTACGAGATGTGCGTGAACGCCGGGCCTCCCTTAACGTCGCCCAGGGCGTAGACGCCGGGTGCCGTCGTCTCGAGCCGCTCGTTCGCCTGTATGAACCCGCGTTGATCAGTCTCAACACCCGCGGCCGCCAGATTGAGCCGATCCGTGTTCGGCGCCCGACCCGCCGCCACCAGAAGATGCGACCCGGCAAGCGCCCTCTCCCCATCGGGAGTTCTAACCGTCATCCTAATGCCCCCATCGCCACCCTCTTCGACGTACAACGCTTCGCTCTCGAGCAGCACCTGCACGCCGTCTTCGCGCAAGATGCCAGCGACTTCCGCCGCGACGTCGGAGTCCTCGCGGGTCAACAGCTGGTCGCCCCGCTGCACGATGGTCACCTGGGCGCCGAAGCGGCGAAACATCTGGCCGAACTCCAACCCGATGTACCCACCCCCCAACACCAGCAGGTGGGCCGGGACGATATCGAGCTCCATGATGGACGTCGAGTCCAAGGTCGGGACGCTATCCAAACCGGGCACGGGCGGGAAGATCGCTCGCGTCCCGGTGTTGATGAAAATCGTCTCGGCCGCAAGACCGCAGGTCTCGCCGTCATTGAGACGCACCTGGACGGACTTAGGGTCAGTAAAATGCGCCTCGCCGAAGAGCAAGTCCACGCCATCGGTTTTTTCGATCCGCCGTTGGCCGCCCTTCCGAAAGCTCTCCACGATGGCCCGCTTGCGCTGTCGGACCTTGGCCATATCGACCGTCACCTCTCCGGTGTGAACCCCATAGTCAGCGGCCCGGCGCGCCAGATAGGCCACCCGAGCGCTCGCCACCATGGTCTTGGTCGGCGTGCATCCCTCGTTCACGCACGTCCCCCCGACGTGTTTTTTCTCAATCAGCGCCGTCTTCCATCCCGCTTTGGCCAGGGTTGTCGAGAGTGGTGCAGCCGCCTGGCCCGCACCAATAATAATGGCATCGTATTGCATCATTGTTTTCCTCATCTTCCTCTTTTTCCCCTTTGGTTTTGGCGACAGAAACTATTCCGTATTAAGGAAAAGGGCCTCGATTTCCTATAATGTAGCGTGTCTGCTACCCTACTGGCAACGGTCCGGCTTTGGGCCTGCGTAATATCCCCAAGGATGGGTGACCCGGTGGACGAACCATCCATCCTAGCCTACTATGGAATAAAATGACCTCACCGAGACATAGATTAGGATAGCACGAGCGATGCCGGGGTTGCTCCCGCCTGAGGCGTTGTCCTCCAGGGACGGAAAGGGTATGGAGCGATGAGCTATCTGCCAATCGAGAACTATGGGATTATCGGGAATCTGCACACGGCGGCCCTCGTGGGCACGAACGGCTCGATTGATTGGCTCTGCTTTCCCGATTTTGACTCCCCAAGCGTCTTCGGGGCGATTCTGGACGACGCAAAGGGGGGAAGATTTCAGATTGCTCCCTCCCGCGAAGGAGCGACCCCTAAGCAGGTCTACTTGCCCGAGACGAACGTCCTGGTCACCCGGTTCCTGAGTCCCGACGGGGTCGGCGAGGTGATTGATTTCATGCCCGTCCCGGCCGATGTGAAAGAGGAAGATCATCACCAGCTCATCCGGCGCGTCAAGGTGGTGCGTGGCGCCATGGCATTCAGGGTGCAGTGCCGGCCGGCGTTCGATTACGCCCGCGCCACTCACGAGACGGACGTGCTCTCCGACGGGGCCGTCTTTCGGAGCCACAACCTCAGCCTGGGACTCGCCACACGCGTCCCGCTAATCCTAGATGGCGACGGCGTGGTGGCGGACTTTACCCTGCGCGAGGGCGAAACCACAAGCTTTGTTCTCCAGGGCGCCCCGCCCGAGGGCGGGTGCGGCGCCTGCGCCCCCGAAGAGCAACAGGAAGAGGCCTTTCTCTCAACCATGGACTACTGGCGCCGATGGATCGGCAAGAGCAACTACCGGGGGCGCTGGCGGGAGATGGTTGACCGCTCGGCCCTCACCCTGAAGCTCCTCACCTATCGGCCAACGGGGGCCATCGTGGCGGCGCCCACCTGCAGCCTCCCCGAGGGCATCGGGAGCGAGCGCAACTGGGATTACCGCTACACCTGGATCCGCGACGCCGCCTTCACGCTCTACGGCCTGATGCGTATAGGGCTCACCGACGAGGCCCACCGCTTCATGGACTGGCTTCAGGCCCGCGCCCACGAGCTCAGCCCCGACGGGTCGCTCCAGGTCATGTACGGCATCGACGGGCGCCACACGCTTACCGAAGAGACGCTGGACCACCTGGAGGGCTACCGCGGCTCGCGGCCCGTCCGGATTGGAAACGGAGCCTACAGCCAGCTCCAACTCGACATCTACGGCGAGCTGATGGATTCGGTCTACCTCTTCAACAAGTACGGCACCCCCATATCCTATGATTTCTGGGTCAACCTGCGCCGGCTGCTGAACTGGCTATGCGACAACTGGCAGCAGCCGGACGAGGGCATCTGGGAGGTCCGCGGCGGCCAGCAACACTTCGTCTACTCGAAGCTCATGTGCTGGGTGGCTCTCGATAGGGGGCTGCGCCTAGCCCACAAACGCTCCTTCCCGGCGGACCGCGACCGGTGGGAGACAACCAGGGACCAGATTTACGAAGAGATTATGGACAAGGGATGGAACGATAAGCGCCAGGCCTTCGTCCAGTCTTACGGGAGCGAGCACCTGGATGCAAGCAACCTGATGATGCCGCTGGTCTTTTTCCTCTCACCGACCGACCCACGGATGCTGGCGACCTTGGACGCCACCATGCGCGAGTTGGTCTCAGACAGTCTCGTCTACCGCTACAACGTGGACGATACCGACGACGGGCTGAAAGGCGATGAGGGGACCTTCAGCATCTGCACCTTCTGGCTCGTGGAGGCCCTGACCCGGGCTGGACGGGTCGGGGAAGCCCGGCTTATCTTCGAGAAGATGCTCGGCTACGCCAACCACCTGGGGCTCTACGCCGAGCAAATCGGCCCGACGGGCGAGGCGCTGGGCAACTTCCCGCAGGCCTTCACACACCTGGCGCTCATCAGCGCCGCCTATAACCTCGATAAGGCCTTGGGAGAGAGGGGGTGACGGCGGCGGCGCTCCCCGCGTAATATACCTAACACCCTCAAATGCCCCCCCAGAGGAGGTTTCTTTTCCCCGTAGAATCTGCTATCCTCGCGGATACACCATAACCCACGATTTATCATCAACCATTTCCAGATAAGAGAGGCAACGGTGCGAGGCCAGTTGCCGGCCCAAGACCGACCACCCAGGGAGGGAGGAGCGATGCGGCGTTTTGCAGGTTGGGGTGTCATAGGACTTTTGGTTATCCTGATGGGGGCGGTGCCCGTCCAGGCCGAGGACGTGGTCCTGGCCGTGGTGGGCCCGATGACGGGCGATTCCGCCCAATACGGCGTCATGGCCAGGCGGGCCGTGAAGCTGTTTGCCGACGAGGCCAACAAACGCGGAGGCCTGCTCGTGGCCGGCAAGCGCCGAAGGTTGCGTATTCTCGTCGGCGACGACAAGGCCGACCCCAAGGAGGCCGCCGCCGTGGCGACGAAGTTCGCCACCAACCGGAAGGTATCCGTCGTCATCGGCCACTTCAACTCCTCGTGCTGTCTGGCCGGCAAGCCGATCTACGCCCGCTACGGGGTTGTGGAGTTCTCCTACGGCTGCACGAACCCGGAGGTCGCCAAGGGAAGCCCCTGGACCTTCCGCAACGTCTTCGAGGACACCTTCCAGGGCCAAAGCGTGGCCACCTACGCCAAAGAGCACCTGGGGCTTGAGCGCGTGGCGGTCTTCTTCGACAACGACGACTACGGCCGAGGACTCAAGGACAGCTTCGTGGCCCACGCCAACAGGATCGGGTTGACCGTCGTCGGCCAGGAGGCCTACGACCGCGAGAGTTTCGACTTTCGGGCTCAGCTGACGAAGCTACGCACCCTCAGGCCGCAGGCCATCTTCGTCTCCGGCCTCTACAACCAGGGAGGTCTCATTGCCTCCCAGGCCCGCCAGCTTGGGATGAAGCGGATCCAAATACTCGGCGCCGACGGGCTTGCAAGCGACGAGTACATCCGGCTGGCCGGCCCGGCCGCCGATGGGACCATCGTCACCAGCCCCTTTCTCTTCGACCTCGGCGGGCCCGACTCCAAAGCATTCGCCAATAAGTTCGAGGCCCGCTACGGGGTTGCCCCCGACTGGATTGCGGCCAACGCCTATGACGCAATCGGCATGATCGCCAAGACCATCGAGGACATCGGGAGCGCCGACCGGAAGGCCATCCGGGACGCCCTGGCCGCCAAGACCACGCGAGCGAAGGGCTACAACGGCATCACCGGCACCACGTTCTTCGACGAGAACGGGGACTGCAAAAAGCCCGTCTACATGCAGGAGGTCAAAGGGGGCAAGTGGGTGGCCGCCGAGAAGCAGATGGAGTGACCGGCGGAGGCCTCCTCCGGTCACGGTAGTATCCTAGTTTGAACTGAACACCCGCCACCCTGGAGCTTTCACGACGATTTCCCTGCCGTCGCCCGCCCGATGGGGTCCGCCTCAGGTCCGCCTTAGGCGGACGGCCACCCGCCTCAGGCGGGTCCACTCGACATAGATAGCACACCGCAACACGGCCTGTCGTCACGTACTTCCCTTACTTCGCGTATTGAGGGCTGTTCTCTTTGGCGGGCTTCGATTTTGCACGTTAGACACTTTTAGACACTTTTAGACACTTGTGTCTAATGTGTCTAATCCCCCATAATCCATTAAATTTACAGACGTTGCTAGAGATTTAGAGTGTCTAAACGGTGGCTAAAAAACGGAAAGTGTCAAAGGCCTCCAGCAGGGACGGGGGGGAGGCCTGCCGTCGCGTACTCCGCTTTTTTCGCGAACTTCGCGAATGAGGGGGGATTTTGTTTGCACGGGTTTCAAGGCAGGACACTGCCCCAGCCGCCCTGCGCTTTCCAACCTCCCATCACTGTGCTACAATTCCGCCTCTAATAGACCCCCCGGCTCCTCTCGGGCGGACACCAGCGGTCCATGTTTCCACAACAGCTCATCAACGGCCTCACGCTGGGCAGCGTATATGCGCTCGTAGCCGTCGGCTACACGATGGTCTACGGCATCATCCAGCTCATAAATTTTGCCCACGGCGAAATCTACATGATTGGGGCCTACCTCGCCTTCACCGCCATCGCGGTGCTACACCTACCTTTTCCCGCGGCCCTGCTGCTCAGCATGGCGAGCTGTGCTCTGCTAGGGGTTGCCATCGATTTCGTGGCCTATCGACCGCTGCGAAAGGCCCCCCGCCTTGCGGCCCTCATCACCGCCATCGGGATGAGCCTCTTTCTCCAAAACATCGCCCAGGCCATCTGGGGCGCCAACACCCGACCCTTCCCCTTTGAGGCGATCCCCAAGTTCTTCTATGCCAGCGCCTTCTCTCTCGTACAGGTCGGCGGCGCGACGGTGGCCACGGTCGGCGAAATTCCAACCGAGGTGGCCGCCCGACCGGACCTCACCATCGTGCTTCAGATTTCCTGGCTCCAGGTGGTCATCCTCACCGTCAGCCTGCTGTTGATGGTGGGCCTCCACCTCATCGTCCACCGCACCCGCATCGGCACCGCCATGCGGGCCTGCGCCCAAGACCAGATGATGGCGAGCCTCGTCGGCATCAACGTAAACCGCGTCATCGGCTTCACCTTCGCTTTGGGCAGCGCCCTAGGCGCCGCCGCCGGGGTGCTCGTAGGGGTGTACTACAACGCCATATTCCCCACCATGGGCTACCGGGTCGGCGTGGTGGCCTTCGCCGCCGCGGTGCTCGGGGGGATCGGCAACGTGGTCGGAGCCATCCTCGGCGGTCTCATCCTCGGCCTGGCCGAGGCCCTCGGGGCGGCCTACATAAGCTCGGAGTACCGCTACGCCATCGCCTACGCCATCATGATCTTAGTCATCGTCTTCAAACCATCGGGGCTGATGGGGTCCCCGGCCGCCGAGCGGACATAGGGGGGAGCGGACTTGGCACCTCGTCAAGCCATCAGGCATCGGGCGGGCGCCCTGTGGGACCGAGGCGCTCATTGGATGGAAGCCCGCCGCCGGCTCGTCCTCGCGGTCGCCTGCGCGATGGTCCTCGTCGGCCCGCTCCTGCTCGGGGGCTACCCGCTGCGGGTCGCCATCACCATCATGCTCTATATGGTGCTGGCCCTCGGCCTCAACATCATCCCGGGCTTTTGCGGGCTGCTCGATCTCGGCTTCGTCGGCTTCTACGGGATCGGCGCCTACACGGCGGGCCTACTCATCCTGAAGCTGGGCTTCAGCTTCTGGCTTGTGCTGCCCCTGGCGGCCCTCAACGGCGCAATCTGGGGGATTCTGCTCGGGGCGCCCACCCTGCGGCTCACAGGCGATTACTTCGCCATCGTGACCTTCGGGTTCTCCGAGATCGTGGTGCTCGTCATCACCAACTGGGTCAGCCTCACCCGGGGCCCCATGGGGCTGCCCGGCATTGCACCTCCCAGCCTCTTCGGCCACACCTTCAACGGCGAGACTCCCTACTACTACACGATCTTCGGCCTGGTGGTGCTCACGGTAATCCTGTGCCGCCGGCTCGCCGACTCGCGCCTCGGAAGGGCCTTCTTCGCCATCCGGGAGGACGAGGTCGCGGCGGCCCACTGCGGGATTCCCATCATACAGACCAAGGTCATCGCCTTTGCCATCAGCGCTTCGCTGGGGGCGGTCGGCGGGGCGTTCTTCGCCGCCTGGTTCACCTTCATCAGCCCCAACATGTTCAAGTTTTGGGAGAGCGTATTCATCCTCTGCATGATTGTGCTCGGGGGGATGGGCTCGATCCCCGGGACCATGCTCGGAGCCACGATCCTCATCCTCCTGCAGGAGACGCTCAGGCCCTTTGGGGTGCTGCGCTACGTCATCTTTGGGGTGCTGCTCGTCCTCATGATGCGCTTTCGTCCGGCGGGCCTTCTGGCCGTCGAGCGCGTCCGGGGCGAGATGCGTCCCCTGGAGCACGAGCGACCCTCACAGGCCCGCCGGCCCAAGCCGGGGGAAGATCAGGAGGTCCCGTCGTGACATCGATCCTGGAGATCGAGGCCGTCACCAAGCGCTTCGGGGGCCTGACCGCCGTCGATGCCGTGAGCGTGACGGTGCCCCGGGGCTCTATCTTCGGCCTGATCGGGCCCAACGGGGCCGGCAAGACGACCCTCTTCAACTGCATCACGGGGATGGTCCAGCCGAACGACGGCGCCATCCGCCTTCGGGACACGGACGAGCCCACGGAGCTCGTGGGCCTCAAGCCCGAGGCCATCACCGCCTTGAGCGTGGCGCGGACCTTCCAGACCACCCGCATCTTCCCCAACCTGTCGGTGCTCGACAACGTGCGGATCGGCCGGCACGCCCGAACCCGGGCCACCCTCGTGGGTGCGGTCTTGCGCACCCCTGGCCAGCGCGCCGAGGAGAGGCGCATCACCGAGGAGGCCCTGGCCCACCTAGCCTTCGTGGGCATCGAGGCCCAGGCCGACGACCTGGCCCGCTCGCTGCCATACGGCGACCAGCGCCGGCTCGAGGTCGCCCGGGCGCTCGCCACAGAGCCCAAGCTGTTGCTGCTCGACGAGCCGGCCGCCGGGATGAACCCGCAGGAGACAAGGGACCTGATGCGGCTCATCGAGCGCATCCGCGACAGCGGCATCACGGTCCTGCTCATCGAGCACGACATGAAGGTGGTGATGGGCGTCTGCGAGTGGATCGTGGTCCTCGACTATGGACGGAAGATCGCCGAGGGGCTTCCCGAGGCGGTCCGCCGCGACCCGCAAGTAATCGAGGCCTATCTGGGGCGGGGCGCCCATGCTTGAGCTTCGCGGTGTCACGACCGCCTACGGGCTCCTGGAGGCCGTCAAGGGCGTGGACATCTCCATCCGCGACGGCGAGATCGCCTGCCTCATCGGAGCCAACGGGGCCGGCAAATCAACCACCCTGCTGACCATCGCCGGGGTCCTTCGGCCACTTAGAGGGACGATCGCCCTGGAGGGACACCGAATCGACGGCCTCTCGGCGGATAACATCGTGCAAAGGGGGGTGAGCCTCGTGCCCGAAGGGCGGCGCATCTTCCCGGACCTGACGGTGGCGGAGAATCTCTCTCTCGGGGCCTACGCCCGGCGCGACCGGGCCGCTATAGCCAACGACCTCGAATGGGTCTTCGGCCTCTTCCCCCATCTCGCCGAGCGCAAAGGCCAAAAGGGCGGGACCCTCTCGGGCGGAGAGCAGCAGATGCTCGCCATCGGCCGGGCCCTCATGGCCCACCCGCGCCTGCTCCTGCTCGATGAGCCCTCCCTGGGGCTGGCGCCCAGAATCGTCGAGCAGATATTCGAGATTCTCGTCGAAATCAACCGGCGGGGGACGACCCTCTTTCTCGTCGAGCAAAACGCCCACCTGGCCCTCACCGTAGCCCAGACGGGCTACGTCATGGAGACCGGAAGGATCGTGCTCCACGACCGGGCGGACCGCCTCATCAAGCACCCGCAGGTGCGCTCGGCCTACCTCGGGGAGTAAGGGGGATCTAGTATAGGCAGGATTACATGATGTTATTGGCCTCGATGGGTCTTCGACCTACTAGGGGCAAATAATCCCGAAATCGGCCCTCTCGCCAACTAATCCAGCAGTCGTCCTTCTTAAGTCAAATCCTTCAAGGCCGCTTCACGAGTATCAAAAATTTCAAACAGGTCCTCCAGGTTGGCCAACTTGAGGACGTGTATGATCGGTGGGGTCATCCCGGAAAGCCGGAAGGGAATCTCGCTTCGGAGGGAGTATTGAAGGCCCTCTATCAAAGTCGCAACTCCGGAAGAGTCCATGAAGCTAACACCCGAGAGGTCGAGCACTATGGCCACCGGATTCTCGGCGAAGAGAGGGATGAGGGCTTTGTGTAATTCGGGCGAAGCGTTCCATCCGATTTCGCCTGAGACGGCCAAGATGACAACGCCGCCGTCCGTATGCTCGACGCTGATCTCCATGAAAGACTCCTATAGCTGCTGGGATGAGGCACCTTATCAGAGAATATGCAGCAGCGCTTCTCTGGCCAAGTCAGAATCCTCTCAACATCATACTATCCCATGACGAGCAAGGGGAACAGCGAAAACAACCCGGACACACGATGAAATCGCCCCCAGTAACACTGAAAAACCAAGAGGCAATTCCGAGGAGAAATGTCAACTATCCTTTAGTTGGGAAGGTTCCTTGGGCGCGTCGGCGCTTTTATCATAATTCATACTTTCCGGAGCGACTGCGCCTCCAGAGATGATGAACGTCATCGCCTCGTCCATCGTCCAGTTCGTAGACGTCACTTTATCAAGTGGCACAATTTCCAGATATCCCGAGGTGGGGTTTGGCGTGGTTGGAACGTAAACCGCTGCCAGCTCCCTCCCGGTATCATCATCCACCAGGGTACGTGTCACAAAGCCTACGGTTTTCATCTCCGGAGAGGGGAAATCGATCAGAACCACGCGCTGAACTCCATCCGGTTTTTGCTGCAAGGCCTCAAGAAACGTTTTAACAGCTCCATAGATAGTGTGCACTATTGGAATCCTGTCCATAACGGCATCGAACATTGCAATGAGCCGACGCCCGACCACCTGCGCCGCAAGCCACCCGATTAAATAAAAAGAAACCAGAATCAAGACCACAGCGATAGCCGACTGAAACCATGGATGTATCAACCAATCCGAGAGCGATGGTGCGTAGGGGCGCAGTCCGTTGGCGAACCAGGCCACAACAGGACCGCCTAAATTGGTCAACAACTCCAGCAGGAACTCGAATATCAGCCAGGTGACCCAGATGGGAACAATGGTCAGTACGCCCGCCAGTACATATTTCCTTACCGATGAAAGGATGGATCTCACGATTTTATTGCAACCCCACCTGAGATATTGAGCCTGCAAAATATGTAATACACAAAACTTGTTGTCAAGCAAGAGTGATCATCAAAGTGTGGTTATTGGTGGTTTGTCGAGATAGAGTTTCTATAACACGATGAAATCGCCCCTTGTGGTCCTTTACCTCCAGGGGCCAAATAACCCCGAAATCTGACCCTCAGCGCATGTGGGTGGTTACCCCATAGCGAAGGCCCTCAAAAAAATACACATCCTTATAAAAAGCTCTTGCATTTCTCTGCCAAATCCGTAAAATAGCGCTTTGTGTGTCCGGGGACGTTTTTCCCGGCAACACATATAAATAGTTCACTTGCAAATGGTTGCGAGCCCATGGGCCCTCGAGGGCCCCTTTTTTTGGCGACCCGTCACGTTTGGAGGGAGGGCTGAGATATGAAGCGCACCATCTTCAAATTTGTGAGATATGTCGGATAGCTTGGTGTTTAAACTTCTGATGGCAGTCATTGAAAGCAGAGCCATCGGGGACCACGATAATATCTACATAGTTGATGACGGCATAATTGGAAAAAGATGCCGGAACGAGGACCGTGCCCATAACGAATATAATATTGGAAAATATCTTCTTGATAATGAAATACAAGTCCCAAAGATGTATCAATTGATTACACCCGATTCCTTCCACCAATTCGACAATAACGCTCCGGAAGACTGGTTCATATTGATGCAAAGGATAAAGGGTGAAACCATCAACGGATTAGCTGGAACTGAGAAGAAGGAGGCTATTCATCAGCGCAACCTAGAGTTGGAAAAAGTTTCAGCTTTAGACATCCATCATCCCGACTCCGCTCATGACGATAATTCAATATTTGATACAAAACGAAGAAAGCTATACTTAATCGATTTTGAACACTGGCGAAGATTGTAAGGCCCTTTCCATTCAATAGTCTATTCCAACCGGACTGTCCTGCTAGGCCCCCACCAACGCCAGGAGCGCCCACGGGCCCGCAAGACGCCTCATCGCTCCCCTCCCGAGCCCGACCCTTCCTGCTAGGCCTCCGGGACCCGGTAGAAGTAGGTCGCCTCCGGGCCGTTGGGCCCGATGTACTGGAGGGTCCTGAAGGGCTCCCAGTCGCCCACGATGTAGATGCGGCTGATGATGAGGGCCCCCGGCTTGGCGTTGGTCTGAAACTTGGGGAAGAGCTTCTCCTGGACGAAGGGCGTCAGGTAGCAGTAGATGACGTCGTACTCGGAGAGGTCGGCGTGGTGGAAGTTTCCAAAGACGAGGCGGGCCCGCGAGCCGTTCAACCACAGGGCGATGCGGCAGACCACGTACGCCACCGGATTGAACTCGTAGCCCACCGCCTCCACGCCGCAGAGCCGCTCGGCGGCCACCAACACGCGCCCATCGCCAGCCCCTAAATCCATGAACCGCGCCCCGGCCTCTATGGGGGCCTCGGTCAGGATATGCTTGACACACCAGCGGTAGGTCGGGATGAAGGCGCTCTCGCCCGTAAGCGGTATGTAGGCCAGGACCGATAGGAAATAGAGAGCGCAACCCACGATGAGCAGTATGAAAAGCCACTTAATCGCAACAACGACAAGCGGTTCCACTGGCAAGCTCCCAAGGTCTCAAAGGCTCCATTCTAGAGCCAGGCTCCGGCTCATGTCAAAACGCCCCCCGGGCAGCGCACAGCGGCCTCCCGCGCCCTCAACCATTTCGCCCTGCTTCCGATAAGAAACTGAAAAGAGTTTGGAAACAAACGAAGTATATCTGCGCAAAGGAGGATGTCATGTCGCTGAAGGTCGAAATACTTGAGAAAAGCTTTCAGGAAGTGGCACCCCATGCCGAGGAGTTCGTGGCTGACTTCTACGAGCGGCTCTTCACCATGTTCCCCGAGGCGCAGCACCTGTTCAAAGACACCGACATGAAAGCCCAGCGCACGAAGCTCATCGGGGCCCTGGCGATGGTCATAAAAAATCTCCGGAATACCAAGATAGTGAGCATGGCCCTCCAGGATTTGGGACGGCGCCATGAGGAGATGGGCGTCGAGCGAGAACACTACCCAATGGCCGGCGCGGCCCTTCTGGAGACCTTCGCGGGCTTCTTCAGGGAGAAGTGGACCCCGGATGTCAAGGAGGCGTGGGAGACCACGTCTCCTGTGCGCCTTCATTCATCCCGCTCGGGCTCATCGGCCCAGCCGCCCGCGAAATCAGGGGCGAAAGCTATGGGCGGCGCGGACAAAGTTGACGGCTGCCTGCGGCTGGGAGCCGAAGTGGAGGTGAATGTAGCTGGCCAAGGCCCCACCGATCCTATAACCCTCTGCGGCCGGCAGGCCGGGTCCCTCGATGTGGTAGGTCCGCTCCACCTCGGGAGGCATCGGCTCCATCTCCGAGTGGTGGAATTCGTGCCCCCGGACCCTCTGGCCCGCCGCCAGCAGGGGGCTGTCGGCTGAGGCCACCACCTCCCGATAGCCCAGGGCCCTGAGAGCGGGCAGCATCCGGGCCCGGGTCGGAAAGATGCCGACCATGGGATGGGCCCGTCCCTCAAGGTCCTCGATCTCTCGGGCCAGGTACATGAAGCCGCCGCACTCGGCGTAGATGGGCCCGCCGGCCTCAGCGAACTCCCTGATCTGGGTCATCAGAGATGCGTTGGCCGACAGCGCCTTGGCGTGAAGCTCCGGGTACCCGCCTCCCAGGTAGATCGCTCGCGCCCCCTCCGGCAAGGTGCCATCCCTCAAAGGACTGAAGAAGACCAGCCGCGCCCCGGCCGCCTCCAGCAGCTCCAGGTTGGCCGGGTAATAGAAGGCGAAGGCCTCGTCGCGGGCCACGGCCACGGGCACCCCGTTGGCGACCGGCTCGACGGCCGGCACCTCGGACGGCCCCACCCCCCCGGCGCGCTCGGCAACCGCCAGGATCCGCTCGAGGTCTAGGCCCTCTTCAATCTCGCGGGCGAGTGTGGCGAAAAACCCCTCATCGACGGGACGCTCCTCAGCCAACACCAGCCCCAGGTGGCGCTCGGGAATCACGAAGGCCTCCTTCATGGGCAGGGCCCCCACCACGGCCGCCCGGCAGCGGCCCTCCACGGCCTCCTCAAGGTAGGCCAGATGCGACGGGCCCGCCACCCGGTTGAAGACGACCCCGGCGAGGTCGAGCTGCGGGTCGAACTGCTCGTAGCCAAGCACCACGGCCCCTGCGCTTCGGGCCATTGCCCAGGCGTCAACGACGAGGAGCGCAGGGCTTGAGCACCACTTGGCCACCTGAGCGGTGCTTCCCGCCTCATCCGAGCCCCCCAGGCCGTCGAACAGGCCCATGACCCCCTCGATGATGGCCACATCGGCGCGAGCGGCGTGGGTGGCGAACTCGTGGAGGAGGACGGGCCGGGGGAGCATCCAGCTATCGAGGGTGCGGCACGGCCGGCCCGAGGCGAGGGTCAAGAACGTGGGGTCGATGAAGTCCGGGCCCACCTTGAACGTCTGGACCCGCAATCCCCTATTCCTAAAGGCGGCCGCCAGGCCCGAGGCCAGCAGGGTCTTGCCCACCCCGCTGTGTGTGCCGGCCACGGTCAGGCAGGGAGTCATCGGCAGCCCTGCTCGACGAGGCGTACGATGGCGGGCCAGTCGAGGTGGGCCTCTACAAGGTCGGCCAGCCGGTCGTACTCGACCTCGAGGCTGAAGGGACGCGCCTGACCAACAGGCGGGCGGCCGCGCTCGGCCCGGAGCGCACCGAGGACGTGGCGGCGGAAGCCCTCCGCGTCAAAGCAGCCGTGAATGGACGTCCCCAGGACGCGCCCGGTGGCGTCCACGGCGCCCTCGGGCTCGCTCACCTCCTCCGCGCCCCGACGCTCAAGGACGAAAGCCTCCGAGACGCCGTGGGCCCGAGACGTCCGACCCATGTGAATCTCGTAGCCCTCGACCACGAGGTCAGCTGAAGCGTGGCGGGCGCGGACCTGCTCGGTCGTTTTGGTGGGCTCAAACGTCGTCTCGACCTCGAGAAGACCGAGCCCCGCGACCTCGCCGCAGTCCGCCTCCACCCCCTCCGGGTCCCGGATGACGCGTCCAAGCATCTGGTAGCCCCCACAGAGGCCGACGACCATCCCGCCCCGCGCGGCGACCTCGAGGACCGCCCGGTCGAGCCCCACTTTGCGGAGCCAGGCAAGGTCGGCGACCGTGGCCTTCGTGCCGGGAAGGATGAGGAGCTCCGGGACCCCGACGGCCTCGGGGCTATCGACGTAGCGGAGCGTGACGTCGGGCTCGGCGGCCAGGGCGTCGAAGTCAGTGAAATTGGCCAGGTGGGGGAAGCGGATGACGACCACGTCGAGCCGATCGTCAGACGGCGGCCCGCCCAACGGCAGGTGCTCCTCGAGCGCCACAGAGTCCTCTTGCGGGATGGTTATGTCGCTGAAGTAGGGCAGCACGCCCAGGACCGGCACGCCGCAGCGCTCCTCCAGCATCCGCAGGCCCTCCTCCAGCAGCGACCGCTCGCCCCTAAACTTGTTCACGATGAGCCCTTTGACGAGGCGGCGCTCCTCGCCGGTAAGCAGATCGAGGGTGCCGGTCAGCCAGGCGAACACCCCGCCCCGGTCGATGTCGCCGACCAGCAGCACGGGGGCCTCGGCCCGGCGGGCCACGAACATGTTGACGAGGTCGTGCTCCTTGAGGTTGATCTCCGCCGGGCTTCCCGCCCCCTCGATGACCACCACCTCGTAGGCGGCCACAAGGCGCTCAAGGCTCTCCTCGATCGCCGAGCGGAGCCTCGGCTTCAAGGCCTCGTGGGTGGCCCCATCGAGGTGGCCGATGGGCCGGCCGTGGAGCACCACCTGGCTGCCCAACCCCCGGGTGGGCTTCAGCAGGACGGGATTCATATCGACTGTGACGGCGACGCCGGCGGCCTGGGCCTGGACGGCCTGTGAGCGGCCGACCTCGCCCCCGTCGGCCGTGGCGAAGGAGTTGAGCGCCATGTTCTGGGCCTTGAAGGGCGCAACCCGAACGCCCGAGCGGCGAAACAGCCGGCAGAAGGCGGTCACGAGGACGCTCTTGCCCACGTAGGAGCCGGTTCCCTGAACCATGAGTGTCTTGGCCCGTCGCGCCACCGAAGGAGAACCTCACCGAGGAATGGTCGGAGAAGGGCTGATTATAGGAAAGGCCCGGGGACGCCGCAAGGGGCAACCCAGGGGACGGGGCCAACCCCCTCGATACACTAAAGCCACCCTTTCGGGTGGCTTTAGAAAATCTTGGTGGAGCTGACGGGGATCGAACCCGTGACCTCTTGACTGCCAGTCAAGCGCGCTCCCAGCTGCGCCACAGCCCCACCGGAGACGCTTTCTGATCCGTGGTAAGGTTTTTATATAGGGCGACGTCCGGGCCCTGTCAACTCTTTTTCGTTCCCGCCTCCTCCTGCTCGGCCTCCTCGGCGGCGATGGCCTCGATCTCGGCCTCCTTCGCTGCGATGAGAGCGTTCTTCTCATCCACCGACACCTTCTTCTCCTCCAGGGCCTTTGAGGTCAGGCTTTCCGCGCTCAGCAGCTCGTAGGTCTTCTCACCGAGCTCGGCGTAGAGATCCTTGCGCTGCTTCCTAATCCGGGCGATATCGAGCCTGAGCTTGCCGACGCGGGAGGAGCGGACGACCTCGTCTTTGGCCTTCTTGAGATAGGTCGCCGCCGTGTCCCAAAAATCGCGCCTATCCTCGACCAACGGCGGAGGCGGGGGTGAAGGAGGGGGTGTCTCGGCGGCAGGCGTGGCGGCCTTGGGCTGCTTGGCCTTTTTGGGCCCCTTAGCCGTGGCTCTGGGCTTTTTAGGCTTCGGCGTGGCGTCCGATTCCGACTTCGTCTGCTCGCCTGGCTCCTTGGGTGTCATGGTCTCCCCCCTGGTCCGAGAAGGTGCTTAGAGGCTCGGCCGACTGTCCGCTACATTAACAACGCGGGTGTGGCCTGTCAATGGTTTTTCCCGTCCCGGGCGGCGCCTAGGCGCCGTCGCGCTCGTAGGTTGCCGTCACGGTGGTGCGGATGCCGCCGCGCACGAAAAAACCCCCCACGACGGTCATCCAACGAGGCCTGACGACCTCCACGAGGTCATCGAGGATGCGGTTCGTCACGGCTTCGTGGAACGCCCCAACATCGCGATACGACCAGAGGTAGAGCTTCAAGCTCTTTAGCTCCACACACCTCTCGTCTGGCACGTAGGTGATATGGATGGTCGCGAAGTCGGGCTGGCCCGTAAGTGGGCAGAGACACGTGAACTCGGGACACTCGAAGGCGATCTCGTAGTCCCGCTCGGGAGTGGGGTTGGGAAAGGTCTCGATCTCGGTCATCGGCTCCGTGGAAATTCTCGGGGCGGTGGTGTTCGAGCCCCGACCCTTTGTGCGCCGATGTAAGGTGCGGCGGCTGACTCTCCTTTGACTCATGGACCCTCCCTGCCCCAACCAGGTGCGGACGCATTGTACCACAGCGCAAGGGGGCCGCCAACGGGCAGGGCCGAAGGGTAGTGTCCTAATGTGAACTGAACACCCACCAGCCTGGAGCTTTCACAACGATCTCCTTGCCGTAGCCCGCCCGATGGGGTCCGCCTCAGGTCCGCCTTAGGCGGAGCCACCCGCCTCAGGCGGGTCCACTCGAATAGATAGCACACCGCAACACGGCCTGTCGTCTCGTACTTCGCTTACTTCGCCTATTGAGGGCATTTCTTTTTGTTGGCGGACGTCGATTTTGCACCTTAGACACTTTTAGACACTTTTGACACTTGTGTCTAATGTGTCTAATCCCACATAATCTATTGGATTTGCAGACATTGCTGGCGATTTTGAGTCTCAAAAGGGTGTCTAAAAAGCGGAAAGTGTCAAAGGCCTCCAGCGGGGACGGGAGGGAGGCCTATCGTAGCGTACTTCGCTTTTTTCGCGAACTTCGCAAACTTCGCGAATGAGGGGGGTGATTATATTTGCACGGGTTTCAAATCAGGACGCTACTTAGCAAGCAACGAGCTTTCCTTTGACATCATATCCTGCTAGATTGTCTTGGTGTATTCCTCCACCATTGAACCCTACATAATGGGGGGAGAGGGCATATGACGCCGTATAGAATCGTGTTCATGACCGCCGGGGCTGAGGAGGAGGCGGTCCGCATCGCCAACGCCCTGGTGGAGCGGGGTCTGGCCGCGTGCGTCAACATCGTCCAGCCGATCCGCTCTATCTACCGCTGGGAGGGCAAGCTCTGCGACGAGCAGGAGCTCCTCCTTGTTGCGAAGACCCACGTGGAGCAGGTCGCCTCGCTCACAGAATGCGTCGCCGAGCTCCACAGCTACGATGTGCCTGAGGTCCTCGCCGTCCCTATCGAGACGGGGCATCACCCCTACCTCAAGTGGCTGGAGGAGAGCTGCGCGCCGGCTGGCGACACCTAGCCGAGCCCTCCAGGGCCCTCGACGCCGAACAAAGACCTTGACAGTGATTTTTGGGGTGTGGTAGGGTTGGCTCGGCTTGTGAAAAATGGAACAGGGTCTCGCGTAGCCATTCCTCAATCCCTCTTTCTTTGCCACAGACAGGTGCCGTGCCCCGTTTCCATGTGGGGAGAGCGTGTGTGGTGAGTCGAGATGCCGGGGGGGACCAAGAGGAGCGGCGAGGCGGCCTCCGCGCGCTGACCCAGTTCGGCGAGCTCCTCTCGTTGGGGTTCACCTTCGCCCTGTCCATCCTCATCGGGGTGCTAGTTGGCCATTACCTGGTGGATGGCTGGCTTGGGACCGCCCCGTGGGGGCTCATCGTCTTTACCTTATTCGGCATCGTGGCGGGCTTTCTCAACTTATATCGCATAACCAGGAAGTACATCGACAAGGGTGAGCAGTGATGAGCGAGGAATGCCTCCGGCTTGTCGGATGGATTGAGAAGGGCGCATTGGGGCTCACGGCCGTCTTTTCCATGGCAGGCTGGGTGGTCGGGGGCCCGGCCGTCGCGGCGGGCGTCGCCGCCGGAGGCCTGGTTGCTCTAGTGAACTTCAAGGCCCTCCGGTGGTTCACGGCCCGGGCGGTGGTGTCGGCCGGGAAGAAATCGGTGAAGGGGATCGCGCTCATCAGCGGTGCGCTTCGCTACCTGGCCCTCTCGGTGGTCCTCTGGGCGCTGGTCTCAAGCCGCCTGGTCGATCTTTTCGGCTTGCTCGTCGGCCTCGGGATCGTGAGTCTCGCTGTTATCGTTGCGGGCTTGCGCCACGGCCTCGAGGCGTCGCGGTCGGCCGACGTGGTGGGATAGCTCGATGGAACACCCATACCTCTTCATACAGATTCCCGGCTTTGAGGCTTATCCCCACGTGACCTACACGTGGATGCTCATGGTGCTATTGGCGGTGGTCTCTTTTGCCACCACCCGGTCCATGCATCTTGTCCCCCTGCGGCTCCAGAATTTCTTTGAGGTGGTGGTGGAGGGGATTGCGGACTTCATGCGGGATGTCATCGGGCCCGAGGGTCCCAAGTACGTGTTCCTCATCGGAACCTTGGCCCTCTTCATCTTGACGAGCAATCTGGTCGGGATGATTCCGGGCTTCACCTCCCCGACGAACAACTTGAACACGAACGCCGCGATGGCCATAACGGTCTTTTTCATATATCACTTCATTGGGATTAGGAAGCACGGGCTCGCCTACGTGAAGCAATTTACTGGCCCCATCATCTGGCTGGCGCCTCTCTTGCTGCCCATCGAGCTCATCGGCCACTTCGCCCGCATCCTGAGCCTGTCCGTTCGGCTCTTCGGCAACATCATGGGCCACGATATCATGTTGATTATTTTGGGCGTTCTGGCGGGATTGAGCGCCTTCATCTTCTGGGCCCCCGTCCCCATGATTTTTATGGGGATTTTTGTCAGCTTCATCCAGACGTTTGTCTTCGTGCTCCTCTCGACGATTTATATCGCCCTGGCCTTGGAGGAGGAGCACTAACGGGCGAGCTGTCCACCGCGGGGCAGGTCGGCGCGGGGATGGCGCAGGCCTTGGGTGCCGCAGATGCGACCGAATCCCATCGTAATGGTTTTTTCATGGACAAAAAGGAGGAATGTATCGATGCGAACGAAGGTGGTTGTTGCACTTCTCGCTGTGACGGCGCTGGTAGTCCTCGCCGCCCCCATGGCATGGGCGGCCGAGCCGGCGGCCGGGCAGGCTGTGGTGGCTTCGGGCGAAGCGAAGTTGAACTACTTCCGGGTCGCGGCGTTCAGCTGCGCTATTGGCATCGCCATCGCCGCCTTCGGGGGGGCCTTGGGCATGGGCCGTGGTTTGGGCAGCGCCTTGGAAGGCATCGCCCGCAACCCGGGTGCCACGGGCAGGATTCAGGTGGCCATGATTATCGGTTTCGCCCTCATCGAGTCGCTGGTCATTTACACCCTCGTGGTCGTGCTCATTATCATATTCGCGAATCCCTTTGGCATTTAGGGTGCTCGGCCGTTGTATCATGGGTCAGCCGCGAGTCGTGACAGGGCGAGACGAGGGCTGACCTGGCCGTCGCTTGGCCTCCTTGGCTGAGCGGGGCCATTGTCGCAGGGCCCGCTTCCCCGCGTCGTCCTGATGGGGCGGGGCGAGACGAGGCCCGGGTGTACGGATTGCAGGCCGTGGTGACGCGGAGAACGCTGTGAAACGCACGAAAGTTCCCACCGCTACCGTGGGGCGGCTGTCGATCTACGGGCGGCTTCTCATCCAGATGGAGGAGGAGGGTGTAGAGGTCGCTTCGTCGGCCCAGCTCGCCGCCCGCTGCGGCTTGAATCCCGCCCAAATCCGGAAGGACCTGGCCTACTTCGGTGCGTTCGGCATCCGAGGCGTCGGGTATCGGGTCAACGAGCTGAAGGATCGCCTCAAGGACGTTCTCGGAGTCACGAGAGTCTGGAAGGTGGCCCTCGTGGGGGCAGGGAATTTGGGCAGCGCCCTGGCCGCCTACAGGGGGTTTCTCGCACACGGATTTGAAATTGACGCAGTCTTCGATAAGTATCCTAACCGGTGTGTCCTGTCGGCGAAGAAGACGGTGGAGGTGTTCGGTCTCAAGGAGCTCAAGCGCGTTGTCAGCCAGAGGGGCATCAAAATAGGCGTCGTCGCCGTCCCCCAAGAGGGAGCCCAGAGCGTTGTAGACCAGCTTGTGGATGCGGGGATTCAGGGGATTTTGAATTTCGCCCCCATCCGGCCAGACGTCCCCGAGCACGTGAGGGTTAAAAACGTCGACCTGGGCTCCGAGCTGGAGAGCCTGACTTTCTACCTTTCTAAGCCCGTCAAGGGGTGAGCGTCTCCTGCGCCGTCCTCCGACCCGCAATCCTATCGGCTTGACAGGCCCGAGGTGACTCATATAGTAGAAAGGGGCCGGTACGTCGCCCGTGTGTGCGGGCCCATGACGAGGCGTTTGGTTTCCGCCCAATTCACAGGGTTCGTTGGCCCACAGGCCCAGGGTTCATCGAGACCGCGTAGCGCTATGCTCATCCTTGCCTTCGATACCTCCACGCCGGTCGTCAGCGTCGCCGTCTCCAACCGAGGGGTCGTGCTGGCCTCGATGGCCGTAGCCAGGGGCCGCTCCCACGCCGCCCACCTCCTTTCGGCCGTCGATTCGGTCTTGACGCGCGCCGGGCTGGACCTCGCTGATGTGGAGGCTGTCGCCTGCGCCGTGGGGCCGGGCTCGTTTACGGGCCTTCGGGTGGGGATCGCTGCGGCCCAGGGGCTGGCAGAGGGCCGCGGGCTTCCCGTCGTGGGCGTGCCGACGCTGGAAGCGTACGCGCATGCGTTGTCCGGGGATGAGGGGATCCTGTGCCCGATGGTTGATGCCCGCAAGCAGGAGATATACGTGGCCGGCTATCGGTGGGAGGATGATGGGCCGGTTGAGCTTTGGCCGCCCGTGGCCAGTTCGCCGGAAGACTTGGCCGCGCGGGTCGGGGGGGGCAGTGTTCTGCTCGCCGGTGAGGGGGCTGCGGTCTACCGGGCGAAGCTGGAGGCCGCCTTGGGTTCGCGGGCGCGTTTTGGCCCGACCGATCTCGCTTCCTCCAACGCAGGCCGGGTGGCCCTGTTGGGGGCCGATCGATTGGCGAAAGGGGCCGGCGTGGACCCGGCTTCCCTGAGGCCCATCTATGGTAGACCTTCGGAGGCGGAGCTGGCTCAAGGCGCAGCTTCGCGGGGGAGGGGAGAGTTGTGAAGGACGTCCTTAGATTGCCCAATGTTATGAAGGGGGATACGGGGCGATGAGCGACCAGGAAGAGTTGGTTGATCGAGTGAAACAGGAAAATGAGGGATTTCGCAAGTTAGCGGAAGAGCACCAGGCCCTGGAGCTGCAGCTAGAAGAGTTGAACAAGCTTCGGTATTTTACGTCCGATCAAGAGGTCGAGCGAAAAAACCTCCAGAAGCAAAAGCTCATGAAGAAGGACCGAATGATCGCCATCCTTCGTGAGTATCAGCAAGGAGCGTAATCGCCGAGCGGCCCTACTCGTCGGTCACGCAACCCTCGGACGCCGACTTGACGTCCTTGATATACCGATAGAGGGTGCCGCTGGTGGCCTTATAGGCTGGGGCGGTCCACTGCGCTCTTCGGGTGGTAAGCTCATCGTCATCGATTTCAACGTCGATCCGGTTGCGAGTCGCATCGATGGTGATCCGGTCTCCGTTCTTCAGCAGGGCGATCGGCCCGCCTTCCTGGGCTTCCGGCGTGATGTGGCCCACGAGGAAACCGTGTGAGCCGCCGGAGAATCGCCCGTCGGTGATCAGGGCCACGTCTTGGCCCAATCCTGCCCCGACGATAGCCGAGGTTGGGGTCAGCATCTCTGGCATGCCAGGCCCCCCTTTGGGCCCCTCGAACCGAATGACCACCACATCGCCCTTGACGATTTCCCCTCGCTCGAGGGCAGCGAGCGTCGCCTCCTCTGAGTCGTACACCTTGGCGGGGCCCGTGAACCGCTCGCCCTCCTTGCCGGTTATCTTTGCCACCGCGCCTTCCGGGGCAAGGTTGCCCCTGAGAATCTGGATGTGGCCCGTCGGTTTAATCGGGTTCTCCAGCGGATGAATCACGTCCTGGCCTTCGCTCAGCCCTGGAAGGTCTTTCAGGTTCTCGGCAACAGTCCGCCCCGTTACGGTTAAGCAGTCGCCGTTGATGAGCCCCTTCTCCAGGAGGTACTTCATCACGCCCGGCGTTCCGCCGGCCTTGTGCAGATCCTCCATGACGTACTTCCCGCTGGGCTTGATGTCGGCGAGGAACGGAACCCGGTCGCTGACCGCCTGGAAATCATCGAGGGCGAGAGGCACCTCCACGGCTCTGGCCATCGCAATCAGGTGGAGCACAGCGTTGGTGGAGCCCCCAAGGACGGTTGTTACTGCCATTGAGTTTTCGAAGGCTTCTCGGGTCAGGATGTCCCGGGGCTTGATGTCTTGCTCGAGCAGCAGGCGTATCGCCACACCGGCCTTGTAGCACTCCTCGCGCTTGGCGGGGTCCTCTGCCGGGGTCGAGGCACTGTAGGGCAACGTCATGCCGAGGGCTTCGATCGCTGAGGCCATGGTGTTGGCCGTATACATGCCGCCGCAGGCCCCGGGCCCGGGGCAGCTGTGTCTTACGATCTGGGTGCGACTTTCTTCATCGAGGGCGCCGGCGATGAATTCGCCGTAGCTTTGGAAGGCGGAGATGATATCGAGCACCCGATCGTCCCAGTGGCCCGGCTTGATGGTGCCGCCGTAGATCATAAGCGATGGCCGGTTCAGCCGGCTCATGGCCATCACGCAGCCGGGCATATTTTTATCGCATCCCGGCAGGGAGATATTGGCATCGTACCAGTGCGCGCTCATCACGGTCTCGATGCTATCGGCGATGATGTCCCTCGATTGCAACGAGAAGCTCATGCCCTCGGTGCCCATCGAGATGCCGTCGCTGACCCCGATCGTGTTGAATCGCATCCCGACGAGGCCGGCCTTCTCCACCCCGTCTTTGACCGTTGCCGCAAGATCATTCAGGTGCATATTGCATGTGTTGCCTTCGTACCACATGCTGCATATGCCCACCTGGGCTTTGTGCATATCTTCTTCGCTCAGGCCCGTCCCATAGAGCATCGCCTGGGAGGCGCCCTGGGATTTGGGCTCGGTGACATGGCAGCTGTACTTGTTCAGCCTTTGGACCATTGGCCTCTCCTTTTCATCGGGCGTGATCCCTCAATCGGTCGGGTGATTGGGCAAGGCCATAAACGGTGGTCCTTCCCCCGGCGTTCACCCCTGGTCCACCTTGTGTACGGGAGATGCCACATAGGATATACAACCGTCTAGAGAAAAGAAACCCCTCCCTTGATGGGAGAGGAAACACCTCCGAGCTTATACATAGGGATTCCCTAAATTTTGTATTGACAACGGCATGGGGGAGAGGTTAAATTGTTCTTTACCCCTCCATCATAGTTCAACCTTTAGAAACAACGGTGTAGCATTGGTTGCAAGCATGACAGCGCATCGCCGCGACCATCGGTAAAGGGGGAATGTCCATGACTATTGCAGCAGGCACGCCAGGCCTGGAGACGAGTGTCGGCAACTTTGCCTTGATTGATACCCTGCGGGAGTGGGGGATCGTCCATTATGCTGGAGTCAACGGGGGCGGTATCATCCACACCACGAAGTATCTCTTGCCTATGACGGAAATGTCGCATATCACAGATGGGGTTCCTCGTATGTTGACCATGGGGGAATATGCATCGGGCTTCGTACCCATGGGCTATTATTTGGCCTCCGGCCGGGTTGGCTGCTGCTTCACGACGACCGGCGCGGCCACGAAGCTAGGCGCGAGTGGTATCACCGAGGCGAAAGTTCACGACATCCCCTCTCTGTATCTCCTCGCCTTGAACTCGACGACATCTATTGGAGATGCACCCTTGCAGGATGTCTCGGAACATGGCATGCACATCGTCCCGCAGCTTCAGGCCGAGATTGGGGAGGCCTGTATTGTCATCGACAACCACAACCGACTCGAAGAGGATCTCATTAAAGCACAAAATTTTCTTCACAAGAAGCGGCCCGTCGTGATTGCGTTCCACCCCGACGTCCTCTCCCGAGAGATTGAGATCAACGTTCCGAAAAAGGAAAAGACCCGCACCTATAACAAGGCGGATGTGGAGCGTTTCATCGCTGATTTCCCCGAGATGGCCAAGGGCCGGCGGGTCATTATTTACGTCGGCGAAGAGGCGGCCTTCTACCCGAACATTCAGGAGCTCAGCACCGAGCTCTCCGTTCTCCTGAAAGCCCCTACCATATGGTCCATGAACGGCGCCAATGCCGTCGCGCCTAACAACCCTTACGGCTACGGCTACATCATGATGGGCGGGAACGAAAAATCCATGGAGCTCTGGAGTGAGATGGACCCGGAGGAGGACCTTTGCATAACCCTCGGCTTCTGCGCCGGGGAGTACTCGATAAATCTGGAGAAGATAAAGGCCAAGTGCACGTGGCACTTCGGCGAGCATGTCGAGGGCTACGGCCATATCAACGGCGATTTCTCACACCGCTGCGCGGGCGAGTACCGACAGGTCCGTGGCGACATCTCACTCACACTCCAGGAAGTCATCTCCCAGCTTAAGGCGATGGGTGTCGATAAGGACAGGCCGGAGGAGCCGACCTACGACGATTTGAACGACCGGGAGATATGGCGGGACGTCCGCAAGGACTGTGTTGACTTCGTGGCCTTCTACGAGGAATTGCCGAAATACTGGCAGCCCAACAGCATCGGGTTCGACGACGTCTGCATCTCCTACAAGGACCGGCAGTACGTGACCCAGCGCCCTCACCCGTATATTCCGTTCTGGTCCGGGCACCACGGCTCAGCCATGGGCGGAGCCTTTGGGATGGGGGTTGGCGCGAAGATGGGCGACCCATCGCTCCACACCTTTATCTTTTCCGGGGACGGCTGCTGGCGGCTTTTTGGCGGTTGCTTGGCCGATGCGGCGTGGATGGACCTTCGCCTCTTCATCATCAACAACGGCACCTACGGGATTGTCGATAAGGGGCTGGAGCTCATCATCCCGACCGTGGAGAAGCCCCGCTACCATTCGAAATTGCCAAACATCGATTTCGTTCAGGCAGCGAAGGCCCATGGGTGGGATGGCTACAACGTGAAGCCCGACCTCAGCAACCTCAAAGAGATTATGGAGGCCTGCTACGAGACGAAGGGCCAGTCCATCCTGATTGAAATCCCTGTCGATACCGAGCAGGTGGTTGGCTTGAACGCCCGATTGCTCAACTTGAGCACGGATTTCTATCTGTAGGACCGTTGACTAAAGGCAGACCCTGGTTCGGCAACGAGGACCAAGGGTTTGCCTTTAGTTACCTAACGCCCAACGTCATAAGCTGGGTTGTCCGGACGGGGAAAACAGCCATCGCCCGTGGCCCGGTTACGCTCAGGGAACGATAAGCCGTCGAGGCGGCGGGGGGAGGATAGATTCATGGCGAAAATCTACTACGAGAAGGATGCGAAGCTCACCCACCTCAGAGGCAAGACCATCGCCATCGTCGGCTACGGCTCTCAGGGCCACGCCCACGCGTGCAATCTAAAAGACAGCGGCCAGAAGGTCCTCGTTGGGCTGCGCAGCGACAGCCGCTCGTGGAAGAAGGCCGAAAGCCAAGGGCTCGATGTGGTTACGGTCTCAGAGGCCGCCGCCGCCGCAGATATCGTCATGATGCTCACACCCGACGAGCTATCGGCCGACATCTACCGCAACGAGGTGGCCCCGGGCATGGAGCCTGGCAACGCGCTGGCCTTCGCCCACGGCTTCAACATCCACTACGACCAGGTTGTGCCCTCCCCGGAAATAGACGTCTTCATGGTGGCCCCGAAGGCCCCTGGCCACCTGGTGCGGCGCATCTTTACCGAGGGCGGGGGCGTGCCCATGCTCTTGGCCATTCAGCAGAATGCGACGGGCAAAGCGAAGCACGTAGCCCTGGCCTACGCCAAGGCCATTGGGGGCACCCGGGCCGGGGTCATAGAGACGACCTTTAAAGAGGAAACCGAGACCGACCTCTTCGGCGAGCAGGCGGTGCTCTGCGGTGGGATGACGGCGCTCATTCTTGCTACCTATGAGATCTTGGTGGAAGCGGGTTATCAGCCCGAGGTCGCCTACTTCGAGTGCCTCCACGAGGTCAAGCTCATCGTGGACCTCATCTACGAGGGCGGCATCGCGAATATGCGCTATTCGATCAGCAACACGGCCCAGTACGGCGACATGACGCGGGGACCAAGGCTCATCAACGAGGAGAGCCGTCGCATCATGAAGGGGTTTCTCAAGGACGTCCAAGACGGGACGTTTGCCCGCGAGTGGGTGCTTGAGAATCGCGCCGGCCGACCTGTCTTCAACAAGCTGGCCGAACGGGCCGCCGAGCATCCCATTGAGAAGGTCGGGGCCGACCTTAGGGCGATGATGCGCAAGGGATTCGAAGGGGCCGCCCAGACGTTCAAGAGCGTCATCGAGGATGACAAGCCATCCCGAGCCAAGCGAGCCAAACCCAAGGCCCGAGCCAAGCCCAAGGCCCGGCGCCGCAAGTCCTCCAAAAAGTAGCGATTGCCTTTAGCGGGGGGCTACCGTATTATGAAGCGGCCGAGGAATCGGACGGCGTGGCTCTCCCTTGCCCGTGAGGGTTGGCTGTTCCTCCTGCCTCCTCTCCTGGCCGGACTGCTTTTCCTGGCTTTGGGCTGGGGGTTGATGGGCTTGGCGGCGCTGGGTGCGGCGGCCTTTATCGCGCACTTCTTCAGGGATCCGGAGCGGGCCATTCCCCAGGCCGCCCGCTGTGTCGTCTCTCCGGCCGACGGTCGTGTTGTGGAGATTCGGACGGCCGACGACGGATGTCCGGAGCTTGGTGGCGCAACGCAGGTTGTAAGCATCTTTCTTTCGCTCTGGGACGTCCATGTGAACCGTGCGCCGTGCGCGGGTCGGGCTCAGCGCGTGGAGTACACGCCGGGGAGGTTCCTGGCGGCCTTTCGGGCTGAAGCCTCGCAGGCCAACGAGCGCAACACCATTGTGGTCGACGCCGCCGGCACGCCCATCGCCGTTACGCAAATCGCCGGCGTGTTGGCCAGACGGATTGTCTGCTGGGTTCACCCGGGAGACAACTTGGAGCGGGGCCAGCGGATCGGGTTGATCCGGTTCGGGTCGCGGACCGAGGTTACCCTACCGGCTTCGGCGACGCTGCTGGTAGAGGAGGGGGCGAAAGTCAAGGGCGGAAGTACCATCCTTGCTCGCCTGGCACCTGAAGGGGAAGCGAGAGCGACGTGAAGCGGGGAATCAAAGTCATCCCGAGCCTGTTTACCACGGGCAATTGTTTTTGTGGCTTTTACGCAATCATCGCCGCCTTCAACGGCATGCCCTACAGGGCCGCCGTGGCGATCCTCGTCGCCATTCTCTTCGATGCGCTCGACGGGCGGGTGGCCCGGATAACCAAGACGAGCACCGACTTCGGGCTGGAGTATGACTCCTTGGCCGATCTGCTCTCGTTCGGCGTGGCTCCGGCGTTGCTCCTCTATACGTGGGCGTTGGAGCCGTTCGGGCGGGTTGGGTGGCTGGCGGTTTTCCTCTTCGTCCTGTGTGGAGCCGTGAGGCTGGCCCGGTTCAACGTGCAGGTCGCCGAGAGGACCCCGAACCGCTTCATGGGTCTGCCGATACCGGCTGCGGCCGGGCTGGTTGCCTCCTACGTTATCTTCGCCCTTGAGGTGCCGAAGGCCCCAACGGTTAAGCCGGTCGTCGTCGCCTTGGCGGTGTACGTGCTGGCCGGCTGCATGGTGAGCACGATTCGATACCGAAATTTTAAAAAGATGACGCTGTGGCGCCGAAAGCCCTTTGGGGTCTTTCTTGGCGCGGTTTTTGCGTTGTATATTTTTGTTCTCATTCCCGAAGTGGCGTTCTTCGTGGTGTTTTTGGCATACGTCCTCTCGGGGCCGCTGGAGTGGACGCTCGTCCAGCTCCGCGAGCGGCGTGAAACCGTGGCGGACTTGACAGAGTAGCAGTCGCCTGCTAATTTACAGAAAAGGCGTTGACGGAGGAGTAGTAAGCGGGGCTCCGGGGCTCAGAGAGCCGGTGGGTGTTGCGAACCGGTCCTCGGACCTGCTGAACTCGCCTCTTGAGCCGCGCGGGTGAAGCCCTTCCCAGGAAAGGGTCTAGCTTGCGCCGTAATGCCTGCGTCAAAGGCCAATGAAGGGCATCCCCACCGTTGACGGTGAGGGGGGCTGAACGAGGGTGGTACCACGGGAGTCAAGCTCTCGTCCCTCGGGGCGAGGGCTTTTTCTTGTGGAGAGATGGAACGGAGGGCAGATGGGCGTCGCCTGGAGCATTCCAGCTAAACGGTTGCCCGACGACATCCTTCGGGTTGCGTTATTGCCGGTGGCTTGGTAGAATTTGCACCCTTTTCTCGGCTGGCGCATAGGCCGGGAGGCGAGTGAGGATCAGTACCATGACTGGTGAACGAATCATCGTTTTTGATACTACGTTGCGCGACGGCGAGCAGTCGCCTGGCTTCAGCATGAACATCGACGAGAAGGTTCAGATTTCCGACCAGCTCGCCCGCCTCCAGGTGGATGTCATCGAGGCGGGATTTCCCATCGCTTCGGAAGGGGACTTCGAGGCGGTGAAGGCCGTCGCCCAGGCTGTCGACGCCCCGGGGGTGACCATTGCCGGGCTCTCGCGGGTGCTGTTGAAGGACATCGATCGGGCCTGGGAGGCCCTCCAGCACGCCCGCCAAGGGCGCATCCACACGTTTATTGCAACGAGCTCCATCCACATGGAGCATAAGCTCAAGATGACCCCCAAGGAGGTCGTGGATGCGGCCGTCGCGGGGGTCCGCCACGCCCGCCAATACACGGACGACGTTGAGTTCAGCCCCGAGGATGCGGCACGGACGGACATAGACTTTCTCTGCGAGGTCCTGACGGCCGTCATCGACGCTGGGGCGACGACGGTGAACATCCCCGATACCGTGGGCTACGCGATGCCGGATGAATTCGGGGCCCGCATCGCGACAATCCGCGAGCGGGTGCCCAATATCGACCGGGCGGTCCTCTCCGTCCACTGCCACGATGACCTCGGCGTCGCCGTGGCCAACTCGCTGGCCGCGATCCACAACGGGGCCCGCCAGGTCGAGTGCACAATAAACGGCATCGGCGAGCGGGCCGGCAACGCCTCGCTCGAAGAGATCGTCATGGCCCTCCAGGTCCGTCGCGACTACAACCACCACTACACCAACGTCAAGACCGAGGAGATTTTCCGAACCAGCCGCCTGCTCAGCTCGATTACCGGGGTTCGCGTGCAGCCCAACAAGGCGATTGTCGGCAAGAACGCCTTTGCCCACGAGGCGGGCATTCACCAGCACGGCGTCATAATGGATGCCAGCACGTATGAGATCATGACTCCCCAGTCGATCGGCAAGACGCAGAGTGATCTGGTGCTTGGCAAGCATTCGGGCCGCCACGCTTTTCGGAAGCGCCTGGAGGAGCTGGGCTATCAGCTGGACGACGAGGCGCTGGGTGAGGCCTTCGTAGCCTTCAAGAGATTGGCCGACAAGAAAAAGGAGGTCTTTGACGAAGACCTGATGGTCCTGATGCGCGACCAGACCTCGCCCGTGCCTGAGACCTTCAAGCTCGTCTACCTCCACACCACCAGCGGGAGCGAGACGCTGCCGACGGCGACGATCCGGCTGTCTCGTGGCGAGGAAGTGTTCCAGGATGCCGCAATCGGCGATGGACCGGTGGATGCGACCTACCAGGCCATTGACCGCATCACCCAGGTGCCCGGAAAGTTGCTGTCCTACTCCTTACGGGCCGTCACCGAGGGGACGGATGCCCAAGGCGAAGTCGTCGTCAAGGTCTCCTTCAACGGAGAGGTTGTAACGGGCATCGGCCACTCGACCGACATCATCGAGGCGAGCGCAAAGGCTTACATTAACGCGGTTAACAAGGCCGTCTACTGGCAGCGCAAACCCACCGGCGAGGTGGAAGAGCCGCGAGCGACGCCGTAACGGGGGACTGGGAGGAGGACGCTGAATTGTCCTCCGCCCATGCTGGAGGACTGCCAGGGGAGCCGTCGATGGAGTGGTTCAAGAAAATCAAGCCGAAGGTCCGGGTTCGAGAGAAAAAGGTCAAGATGCCCGAGGGGCTCTGGGTGAAGTGCGACGCCTGCAAGGAAATCGTCTACAAGCAGGAGCTCGAGAAGAACCTCAACGTCTGCCCCAAGTGCAATTTCCACTTCCGCATCAGCGCTTGGCAGCGCATCGAGCAGCTGGCCGATCCGGGAACCTTCGTCGAGTTCGACCAGGGGGTCGCCTCCCTCGACCCCTTGGGCTTCAAGGACTCCAAGCGCTACAAGGACCGGATCAAGGAAAACGTGGAGAAGACGGGGCTCAACGAGGCCGTCATTTGTGGCGAGTGTCAGCTCGGCGGGTTCCCAATCCAGATGTGTGTTATGGAGTTCGCCTTCCTTGGAGGAAGTATGGCCAGCGCCCTTGGGGAGAAAATCACCCGGGCCATCGAGCGGTCGATCGAGCGCCGCATGCCGCTGGTTATCGTCTCCATCTCCGGTGGGGCCCGCATGCAGGAGGGCGTTTTATCCCTGATGCAGATGGCCAAGGCATCCGCCGCGTTGGCAAAGCTCAGCGAGCAGGGCCTCCCGTTCATCTCGGTGTGCACCGACCCCACGACCGGTGGTGTGTCGGCGAGCTATGCCATGCTCGGGGACCTCATCTTCGCCGAGCCGAGGGCGCTCATCGGGTTCGCAGGCCCGCGGGTTATCGAGCAGACCATCTTGCAGAAGCTGCCCGAAGGGTTCCAGCGGGCCGAGTTCCTCCTGGAGCACGGGATGCTCGACAAAATCGTGGACCGACGCGATCTCAAACACACCCTCGTCCAATCCCTTAAGTTCTTCCTCGCCGAGCCGGTCGAGAAGGGTGCGTGAGGCGCTATGGCCACTTCGGCCATCGAGACCTTCCTCCACCAACTCGATCCTACCGTCATTCGCCCGGGCCTCGAGCGCATCCGCCACCTGCTGGAGGCGCTTGACAATCCGGAAGCCCACCTCAAGGCGGTGCTGATAGCCGGGACCAACGGCAAAGGCTCCGTCGCAGCGTGCCTCTCGAGCATCTTGACAGCCTCAGGCGCTCGGGTCGCCACTTACACCTCGCCCCACCTGCGCCGCATCAACGAGCGGATCTCGATTAACGGCAAGCCCATCACTCAAAAAACCTTGATGCGCCACTTTCGTCGGGTGAAAAACGCCCTGGCGAAGGTCGGCGAGGCCACGTACTTCGAGTTTGTCACGGCCCTGGCCTTCGACTATTTTGGCCGGGTCGGCCCCGATTTGGCCGTCCTCGAGGTGGGCCTCGGCGGCCGATGGGATGCGGTCAATGTCGTGGAGCCGCAAATGTGTATGATCACGCCGATCGGCCTGGATCATACTGACCTGTTGGGCTCAAGGCTCGAGGCCGTGGCCGCCGAAAAGGCGGCCATCGTCCGGCCCGGACGTCCCGTCGTGTGCGGCCGTCAGCCGGGGCCAGCCCTCCAGGTCGTGGAGGCCGTCTGTCGTGAGCGGCGGGCCCCGCTTTCGCTCCTCGGCAGGGCGTTTCGGCTTCGGCGCGGGGCTAGCACGGAGGAGGGCCAGCGGTTTACGTACATGGAGGCCGGCCTCAAGTTGGAGGACCTTTTCCTGCCGCTTCTCGGCGCCCATCAGGCAGACAATGCCGCCTGCGCGGTGCGGGCCTATCGACACCTCTGTCAGGAGGGATGGATGGCCTGGTCGGGCGAGGCCGTCCAGGCGGGACTGGCCGCCGTTCGATTGGAGGGCCGACTCCAGGTGCTAAGCCGGAACCCTCTGGTGGTAGTTGACGGAGCCCATAATGAAATGGCGGCCCTGGCCCTTGCCGACGCGGTCCGCGCTCGCTGGCCTCGTCGCCCCTTGACCCTGGTCTTTGGGGTCCTCGAAGACAAGGATTACCGGCGCATGGCACGGGCCCTCTTTCCGCTGGCGGCCCGGGTGGTGTTCGTCCCGGTCTCCAGCGTTCCCGAACGGTCCGCAGACCCCACCGACGTGGCCTCGAAGATCGGTGGTGGGCGAGGCCGGGACCTCATGGTGGCCCCAGACCTGCGCACCGCCCTCGGCGTGGCCCTGGAGGAGTTGCCCGACGATGGGCTCTGCCTAATCGCCGGGAGCTTCTACCTGGCCGGTGAAGCCATCGCCCTTGTTGAGGAAACCTTCTCGGCTCATCTCGCCCGCTAATCGCGGGACGCCTTTCCAGGCAGGGAATTTGGCCTTGAATGTGCAAGGCGTAAGTGCTTTAATTTCGTTTGATTTGAACGGGCGGAACATTGCTCAACGACGCAACCGAGGCCGGGTTGGCCTCCATGAAGGAGAGGGCGCTTGAAAGGGCTTATTCTCAGCGGAGGCAAGGGAACACGGCTTAGGCCCCTTACCCACACCAACGCCAAGCAACTGGTGCCGATCGCCAACAAGCCGGTTCTGTTCTACGGCCTCGAAGCGATTCGGGAAGCCGGCATCACGGATGTGGGCATCATCGTTGGCGATACCCGCAAGGACATCGAGCAGGCGGTCAGCGATGGGAGCCGGTGGGGGATCAAGGTAACATACATAGATCAGCCCGAGCCGCTGGGCATCGCCCACGCTGTGGCCATTGCCGAGCCTTTTATCGGCACCGACCCCTTCGTCGTCTACCTCGGAGACAATCTGCTAAGGGACGGCATTGGGGACCTGGTGCAAGAGTTTCTCCGCCGCCGGCCGAACGGCCAGATTATGCTTGCGCGGGTCGACAACCCCGAGCAGTTTGGCGTGGCCGAGCTGGAAGGCGAGAAGGTGGTCCGGCTGGAAGAAAAGCCGAAGAAACCCAAAAGCGACCTCGCCCTGGTGGGCGTCTACATGTTCGATTCCTCGATCTTTGAGGCGGTGAAGTGCATCAAGCCGTCATGGCGCAACGAGCTGGAGATCACCGACGCCATCCAGCACATGATCGAGCAGGATTTCCACGTCGAGAGCCACATCATCGACGGTTGGTGGAAGGACACGGGGAAATTGGAGGATATGTTGGAGGCGAACCGCATGGTCTTGGACACCGTCGAGGAGCGGATCGAGGGCTCGGTCGATGAGGGCTCGACGGTCGAGTTCAAAGTCGTGGTGGAAGAGGGGGCGGAGGTCCGGGCCAGCACCATTCGGGGACCGGCCATCATCGGGGCTGGAGCGATCCTGGAAAACAGCTACATCGGCCCGTTCACCTCCATCGATCGGGGTGTGCGGATTACCAATAGCGAGGTCGAGCACTCCATCATCCTTGAAGGCAGCGTCATCGAGGACATCCCAGTGCGCATCGCTGACAGCCTCATCGGCCGCGACGTGGTCGTGGCCCAAAGCCCCCACAAGCCAAAAGCCTATCGCTTCATGCTTGGCGATGCGAGCCGCGTGGGGATTCTCTAGGGGGGGGGGCGCCGACCGTGATCGAGGGGGTCAAGATTCGACAGCTGAAGGTCAACCCAGACGTCCGGGGGCGCCTGATGGAGTTGATGCGCCCGGACTGGGAGGAGTTCGAGAAGTTCGGGCAGGTCTACATGACGACCGCCTATCCAGGAGTGGTGAAGGCCTGGCACTATCACAAGCTCCAGCGGGACAACTTCACCTGTGTCAAGGGCATGATCCGCCTCGCGCTATACGACGGACGAGAGGGCTCCTCGACGTATGGCCAGGTGGAGGAACTTTACATTGGCGAGCATTCCCCCATCATGGTTTCCATTCCTCCCGAGGTGGCCCACGGCTTTCAATGCGTGAGCGATACGGAGGCCGTCGTTATCAACTGTCCGACCGAGACGTACGACTACGAGAACCCCGACGAGTTCCGCCTGGACCCGCACGACAACAACATCCCCTTTGACTGGCACCGGCGCGACGGCTGAGGAGGACCCATGGTCACCTGCGTTGTAACCGGGGGGGCCGGGTTCATCGGTAGCCACTTCGTCAAGCACCTTCTGGCCCGCTACCCCGATTACCAAGTCGTCAACTTCGATAAGCTGACGTACGCCGGCAACCTGGATAACGTGCGGGAGGTGGCCGACGACCCCCGGTATCGCTTCGTCCAGGGCGATGTGGCCGATGAGACCGCCGTGCGAGACGTGCTCGAAGGCGCTGACTACGTTGTGCACTTCGCCGCCGAGACCCACGTCGACCGATCCATCGGTGATGCGGCAAGCTTCATCCGAACGGATGTGTTCGGGACGTACGTCTTGCTCGAGGCCTTCCGCGAGATGGGTGGGCGGAGGTTCCTGTGCATCTCGACCGACGAGGTCTACGGAGAGGCGGGCGACGAGCCCTCCGGCGAGGACAGCCCTCTGATGCCCAAGAGCCCGTACGCCGCAAGCAAGGCCGGCGCCGAGCGGCTCGCCTACTCCTACTGGATAACCTACGGCGTCCCGCTCGTCGTCACTCGCTGCACGAACAACTACGGGCCGTACCAGTACCCGGAGAAGATGATCCCACTCTTTGTGACGAACGCCCTGGAGGGCGAGCCGTTGCCCGTATACGGCGACGGGGCGAACACCCGGGACTGGATTAACGTCTCCGACCACTGCAACGCCCTCGATGCGTTGCTCCACACCGAGGGTATCGAGGGAGAGGTCTTCAACATCGGCTCCGGTGAGGAGAAGAGCGTGAACGAGATCGCTCAGGCAATCTGTGCCGCACTGGACAAACCGAGCGACCTCATCCGCTACGTGACCGATCGGCCGGGGCATGTCCTCCGCCACGCCGTCTCCACCGAGAAGCTTCGCGCCCTCCTCGGGTGGGAGCCCGCCGTAGCGTTTGACAAGGGCCTGGTAGCCACGATCAGGTGGTACGTGGATAATCCCTGGTGGTGGAAGCGGATCAAAAGCGGGGAGTACCTAGAGTACTACCGACACCAGTACGAGGAGCGGGGGTCGGCCTGATGCGCCTCGTGGTCACCGGAGCAGGGGGGATGCTCGGCCGAGCGTTGAGTCGGGTTTTGGCTTCGGCGGAGGTTGAATGCCTGCCGTATCCCTCCTCGGCCCTTGACGTCACCGACCGGCGGGCGGTCGAAGAGGCGCTGCGCAGCGAGCGGCCCGACTGGGTCGTCCACGCGGCGGCCTTCACCCGGGTCGATGACTGCGAGGGCGAGCAGGAGCGGGCAATGGCCGTCAACGTCGAGGGGACGCGCCACGTGGCGGAGGCGGCTGCGGCCGTAGAGGCCCGGGTGCTGTACGTCAGCACCGATTACGTCTTCGACGGGCGAAAGAGCGCGCCGTACACGGAAGAGGACGAGCCGGCGCCGCTCAACGTCTACGGGCGGGGCAAGCTTGGAGGCGAGCGGGTCCTCCAGAAGACCTTGCCCGATGGGCGATGGGTCATCGTTCGGTCGGCGTGGCTCTACGGCGAGGGCGGGAGAAACTTTGTGGACCGCATTATTGAGCGATCTGAAGCCGGCCAGCAACTGACGGTAGTCGACGACCAGGTCGGCACCCCCACCTGGACTGTGGTGGTCGCCTGGGCGATTCAAGTGATCGTAAAGGCGCAACTGGCCGGTATCTACCATGTCGTCAGTGGCGGGGCGGCTAGCTGGTTTGAGGTGGCCGAAGAGATTCTACGCCTCACGGGAGCCGATGTACCGTTGCGGCCGACCACGACGGCGACCCTCGGTCTGCCGGCGAGACGGCCTGGCTATTCGGTGCTCGATACGACGAAGCTTCAACGCGAGACGGGTATCGTGCCGGAGGCGTGGCAGGGGGCCCTGGCGGCCTACCTTGCGGAGCGGCGCCTCGTGGCCGAGCCGAACTGAGGAAAGCCATGGCGGGCAACACAATCGGACAAACCTTTCGGGTGACGACCTTTGGGGAGTCCCACGGAGTGGGCCTCGGGGTGTTGGTAGACGGCTGTCCGGCAGGGCTCCCGTTGCAGGAGGAGGACTTCGCCCTAGATATGGCCCGCCGCCGGCCGGGCCAGAGCGTAGCGACCACCTCTCGCCAGGAAGCCGATGAGGTTCAGATCCTCTCAGGCGTCTTCGAGGGCCGAACGACGGGCACGCCCATCGCCTTCGTCGTCTATAACAAAGACCACGATCCGAAGGCCTACGAGGACCTGAAGGACCTCTTCCGGCCGGGCCACGCCGACTTTACCTATTTTGCCAAGTACGGCCACCGGGACCATCGGGGCGGAGGGAGGTCCTCGGGCCGAGAGACCCTCGCCCGGGTGACCGCCGGTGTCATCGCCAAAAAAATCCTCGCGGAAGCTGGGGTCCGAGTCGTAAGCCATACGGTCCAGGTGGGCGATGTCGTGGCCGAGACCTTTGATGAGGCGGTCATCGAGACCAACCCGGTCCGTTGCGCCGACCCGGAGGCGGCCGAGCGCATGCTGGAGCTCATCGAGAAGGTCCGCGCCGACGGCGATAGCATCGGGGGTGTCGTGGCGGTGGAGGCCACCGGGGTTCCAGCCGGCCTGGGCGAGCCCGTCTTCGACAAGCTTGATGCCGATCTGGGGAAAGCCTTCTTCAGCATCCCCACCATCAAGGGGCTCGAGATCGGGAGTGGATTCGCCAGCGCCAGGATGCGGGGGAGCGAAGCCAACGACCCCTTCATCCGCATGCCCGAAGGGGTTCGGACGACCACGAACTGGGCCGGAGGGGTGCTGGGCGGGATATCGACCGGGATGCCCATAGTCTGCCGCCTCGCGGTCAAGCCCCCGAGTTCCATTGCCCACGAGCAGGCGACCCTGACGGTCGAGGGCGGGGAGACGACGCTGTCGGTCAAGGGGCGACACGACCCCTGTGTGTGCCCCCGCGTGGTTCCGGTGGCCGAGGCCATGATGGCGATTGTTCTGGCCGACCACTGGCTCCGCCAGCGGATGGCTCGCCTTAGACCCGACGAGCCGTAGGGACTTAAACCATGCTCCTTGTTGTTCGCCCCTCCTCCCTTGCGGGAGCCGTCACCATTCCCCCCAGCAAGTCCCACACCATCCGGGCGGTGCTGATCGCCGCGCTCGCCGAGGGGACCTCTACCATCATCAACCCCCTCGATTCGGCCGATGGGCGAAGCGCAGTAACCGTGGCCCGGGCCTTCGGTGCCTCCGTCGACCTCTCGGGGCCGGACCGCTGGATAGTGGATGGGACGGGGGGCGACCTTCGGGTGCCCGACGACGTCGTAGACGTGGGCAACTCGGGCACCTCCTGCCGGATCGGCCTTGGGGTGGCTGGCCTCTGCCGCGGCACGAGCGTCTTTACAGGCGATGATCAGGCTCGCCGCCGCCCCATGGGACCCCTGCTCGAAGCCCTGAACACCCTTGGTGCGAAGGCTTTCTCGACAAAGGGCGACGGGACCCTTCCGGTAGAAATCACCGGACCCATGCGGGGCGGAGCGGTCACCGTCAGCGGAATCACCTCCCAGTACGTGACGAGCCTGCTTATCGCGACACCCCTGGCCCCGGAGGCGACGGAAATCACCGTCCACGACCTCCATGAGAAGCCCTACGTGGGGATGACCCTCTGGTGGCTCGACCGCCAGGGCATCGTGTGCGAGCGGGAGGGGTTGGAGCGGTTCACCGTCAAGGGCGCTCAGCGCTACCGGGCCGATACGGTCTCCGTCCCCGGAGATTTCTCATCGGCCACGTTTTTCCTGGCGGCCGGGGCCATCGGGGCCGGCACCTTCACCCTCCGGGGGCTCGATATGGCAGATACTCAGGGCGACAAGGCGGTCGTCGAGATGCTCCAGGCGATGGGAGCGCGGATTGACGTTGATGAGGAAGGCCTGACCGTTGGGCCCGGAGAGCTCGTTGGGCAGGATCTGGACCTCAACGACACCCCCGATGCTCTGCCGGCGCTCGCCGTGGTCGGCTGCTTCGCTCGGGGCCGGACGGTTCTGCGAAACGTCCCCCAGGCCCGCATCAAAGAGACCGACCGAATATCCGCCATGACAAAAGAGCTGACCAAGCTCGGCGCTCGCGTGGAGGAGCTGCCCGACGGCCTCATCGTCCACGAGAGCGCCCTTAAGGGCACCGCCGTCGAGGGCTGGGCCGATCATCGCATCGTGATGGCTCTCGCCGTGGCAGGCCTGCGGGCAGACGGGTCCACAACGATTACCTCGCCGGAGGCCATTGAGGTCACCTTTCCCACCTTCATCGAGCTGATGGCCAGCCTGGGGGCCGATATGCGCCTCCGGGGCCCCTAGAGAGTATTTCGTCGATTGATGTGAGCCAGATTCTTCGACGGGCGGGTCTGCCCGACTACGGTTTCTCGGTGGGCGAGGAAGGCCCGGTTCCGAGCTCCTGTTGGGCAACGGCGACGAACGGCTGCTCGGCTAGGTCGGCTTTGGCTAGCTCTAGGTACTTTTTCCAGTAGGCTGCGGCTTTCCCCGTCCCGTCGCCCTCGGCGAGAAGGGCCAATGAATAGTAGGTCTTGGCGTGGCGGGGGTCGATCTCCAGGGTTTTCTCGAAAGCCTCTTTGGCCTTGTCCAACTCGTCAAGGTGGAGGTGGGCGAGCCCGAGGTTGTAGTGGGCGCTGACCGACGTGGGGTTGTGCTGGGCGGCTTTGGCGTAGGCCTGCAGGGATTCGGCGAAGGCCCCCTGCGCGGCGGCCACCATGCCCACACTGTTCCAGATGACCGAGCTTGTGGGGGCGAGTTCGCTCGCCGTGGCCAAATAGCCCCGCGCGGCCTCGTAGTCTTTGAGGTAGTAGGCGGCCAGGGCGAGGTCGTTGAGGATGTTTGCCCGCCTGGGGTCGGTCTGGTGGGCCCTCAGCAACTCGGTGCGGGCGGCGGCGTAATCGCCCAGATTCATCTTCGCCAGCCCGAGGTTGTGCTGGGCGTTCGGGTACGACGGGCTGTATTGGACCAGCCGCTCGAAGTGACGGGCGGCCTGGTCGGCATGCCCTTGGCGAGCGGCCAGGAGGCCTGCCTGGAAGCGTGCCTCGACGAAGCGCGGGTCGCGCTTGATGGCATTGGTCAGAATAACCATCGCCTCCGAGAGGTTGCCCTCTCCCGCCACCGGGTCGTAAGCCGCAAGTGCGCGTTGGTAGTCGGAGAAGCTGCGGAAGGAGAACGTGGGGAGAGTGTTCAGGGAACGGCGTTCGTCGCCGCTGATGGGGTGTTTCATGGTGGATGCGCTCCGCAAGGCAATCGTGGCAAAGGACCTCAGGAGCCGATCGATGGGGGCCTCGACCGTCATGGGTTTGTTGACCTCATCCGAGGTGGGCTCGATAAGCTGAACGCGAAGGGAGACCGTCTCGTCGTCCTTAAGCTCGAAGGCGGTCACGACCACCAGGTCGGCCTTCGCCGCTCGACCGAAGACCCGAGCCTGCTTTTCCCCGAGCTCCCGGCCGGGCTTGACATTGGTGCCTTTAAGGGCTTGCTCCGCAGCCTTCCGGTCAAGCAACTCGATGGAGGAGAGCTTTTGGAAGGTGTAGGCAAGGCCGCGGTGGATGGCCGAAGGGAGCCAGGTGTTGGCTGGCTTGGGGTCGAGGTCGACGACAGGCGCGAGGGCAACTCGGGGCTTCGATTTCTTGGAAGCCTCCGCCTGCAAAGGGGGTGGGAGGAGGGCACCAAGAGCGAGGAAAACAAGTGCGCTGGCGAGGCAGAGGCCTCTATGGGAAGGGCCTGGTTGCATCGTCCTCGTTCGTGGAGGCCGTCGCCGATGTGCGGTGGCCCGTCGTTCGGTCGGGCGCCATATTATGGGAGGCCCCCGAGGAAGTCAAGAAAGCCGGTAGCCCCTGGCGCTATTCAATCGAAGAGAGGTGTTGGCCCAGACCAAGAAACAACATTAACAGGGCATGTATAACCATTTAAATATGGGGGGATTGTATGGGCCCCCATGGCGTCTTGTGGTGCGGGGATTTTTCCTTGACAAAGTGGGCCCAATTAAGTAGACTTGCTCACCGATGGTCCACAACATCTTGTTGCTGTATCCACCGAGTCTACTACATCTTGACTAGTTTTGCCTTCAGAATAGTCTCACCAGTTGTGCCGTAAACGTTTGATTGGCTAAGAGCTAACTGGCAGACCATATGACACCCACCACTATCGCAATCGGTAGCGACCACGCGGGATTCGAGCTAAAAGAGCACCTCAAACGATTTTTGGAGGCTCAGGGCCACCCGCTGGAGGACTGCGGAACGGTCAACACGCAGCCCGTTGACTACCCTGATGTTGCCTGGAAGGTGGCTGAGGCGGTGGCGGGTGGGCGGTGCCAGGTCGGAATCCTCGTATGTGGGACGGGGCTGGGTATGAGCATCACGGCGAATAAGGTTCCGGGCATTCGGGCGGCTCTGTGCCACGACAGCTATACAGCCCGCCTGGCCCGGGAGCACAACGACGCCAACGTTCTCGCCATCGGAGGGCGCATCACCGGCACGGGTCTTGTAGAAGAAATTGCCACGATATTTTTGACGACGCCCTTTGCCGGAGAGCGCCACGCCCGGCGGGTGGCGAAGATAATGGAAGGCGAGACGCAGCGCTCCACCTAGGAGGGAGTAGGGTATCGTGGGTTCCAAGAGGCTCAAGGAGGTTGACCCGCAAGTCGCCGAGGCGATTCGCCTGGAGACGGAGCGGCTTCAGGTCAATCTAGAGCTCATCGCCTCGGAGAATTTCGTAAGCGAGGCCGTCATGGAGGCCATGAGCTGCGTCATGACCAACAAGTACGCCGAAGGGTATCCGGGCCGGCGCTATTACGGCGGATGCCAGTTCGTGGACATCGCTGAGGAGCTGGCCATCGAGCGGGCCAAGCAGCTCTTCGGCGCCGACGTGGTCAACGTACAGCCCCACTCAGGCAGCCAGGCCAATATGGCCGTCTACTCCGCCCTCCTGGAGCATGGCGATACCATCCTCGGGATGAACCTCTCCCACGGCGGGCACCTCACTCACGGAAGCCCGGTCAACTTCTCCGGCATGTACTACAAGATGGTCTTCTACGGGGTCAACAAGGACACCGAAGTGGTGGACATGGACGAGGTTATGGAGCTCGCAAAACGCCATAACCCCAAGCTCATCATCGTCGGGGCCTCGGCCTATCCGCGCAACTTCGACTACTCAGCCTTCCGGAAAGTGGCCGATGAGGTGGGGGCCGTCGTCGTGGCCGACATCGCCCACCCGGCAGGGCTAATTTCCGCTGGCGTGCACCCAAGCCCCGTCCCCCACTCTGAGATCGTGACGTCGACCACCCACAAGACCCTCCGCGGGCCCAGGGGCGGCATTATCATGTGCAATGAGGACTACGGCAAAATCATCAACAAGATGGTCTTTCCGGGCATGCAGGGAGGGCCGCTGATGCACATCATCGCCGCCAAGGCGGTGGCCTTCCAAGAGGCCCTCACCGAGGAGTTCCGCGAGTACGCGGCCCAGATCGTGAAGAACGCCAAGGCCTTGGCCGCATCGCTTCAGCGAAACGGGTATCGCCTGGTCTCAGGCGGGACCGACAAACACATGATGCTGCTCGACCTAAGAGAGACGAAGATCACGGGCAAGGACGCCGAGGAGGCCCTAGATGAGGCGGGGATAACGGTCAACAAGAACGTCATCCCCTTCGAGGCCCGAAGCCCGTTCGTGACCAGCGGCATCCGCATCGGAACGCCGGCCGTAACCACCCGGGGCATGAAGGAGCCCGAGATGGAGACCATCGGGGACCTCATCGCCCGGGTGCTAAACGACATCGACAGAGACGACGTCAAGACGTCCGTGGGGGATGATGTGCGAAGCCTCACGGCGAAGTTTCCCATATACCAGGAAACCATGCGGCGGATCTCGTGATCCGTATGCGGCCCCCGGGCCGCGTGGGCGGGAACGCGTCCCATGAAGTGTCCGTCCTGTGGGCACCTAGATAACAAGGTCATCGACTCTCGTTTATCGAGGGAGCGGAACGTTATCCGTCGCCGTCGGGAGTGCTTTGCCTGCAGCCGGCGCTTCACCACGTACGAGAAGGTTGAAGAATCGATGCCCGCCGTCCTCAAAAAAGACGGCCGCCGCGAGCCCTACGACCGTGACAAGCTGCGTGCGGGCATCGATAAGGCGCTCGAGAAACGGCCCGTGAGCATCGAGGAGCGGGACCATATGATGATGCGCATTGAGAAGCGCCTCCAGGAGAAGGGGGAGCGGGAGGTCGCAAGCAACATCATTGGGGATGCCGTGATGGAGGAGCTCCACGCCGCCGACCAGGTGGCCTACGTCCGATTCGCCTCCGTCTATAGGCAGTTCAAGGACATCAACGAGTTTATGGAAGAGCTACAGGACCTCTTGAAGGAGAGCCGCCGCCGCGAGCAGGAATCCGTCGCCGGCCAGGAAACGCCCGCCTAGCACTCTCGTCGTCCCGTTGACATCTCCTTGAAACCAAGAGTATCATAAAAGTTTGATTCCTTAGTGGCTGGAGAGCTGGCCCTTGAGCCGCTGCCGGCCGGGCCAGAGGCGCTACGATGAGTGCGATTTTCCTTCACATTACGGTCATTTCCTATTTCCTGGCTGCCGGGGCCTTCCTCATTTTTTTCTACTCCAAGAGCAAGCGGGTCGGTGTGGCAGGCACCGCCCTTGTGCTGGTGGGATTCATCACCCATACGGCCGCGATGGCCTTGAGGGCCCAAGAGGTGGGCCACTTGCCCCTCACCAGTCTCCACGAAGCGATGACCTTCTTCTCCTGGACCATCACGCTGTTGTTCCTCATCTCGAGGTACAAATACCGGATTGAGATATTGGGGGCTTTCGTCGTGCCGCTGGCCTTTATCACCCTTGGCTACGCGGCCGTGTTGCCGAGCGAAGTCCGGCCCATCTTGCCCGTGCTCAAAAGCTCCTGGCTTGCGATCCACGTGACCTTGGCAGTGCTTGGCAACGCCGCCTTTGCCGTGACCTTCGTGGCCGGCATCATGTATCTGCTCCAAGAGCGCCAGCTTAAGCGAAAGAAGCCTGGAGCCTTCTATTACCGGCTGCCGAGCCTCGAAGTGCTCGACCAGCTTGGCTACCGCGCGCTCTCCTTCGGGTTCCCTTTCCAGACCCTTGGGATTATTACCGGCTCGCTGTGGGCGGCCTACGCCTTTGGGTCTTACTGGCGGTGGGACCCCAAGGAGACATTCACCCTCATCACCTGGTTCATCTACGCCGTGCTGCTCCACGGGCGTCTGGTGGTGGGGTGGCGTGGTCGCAGAGCGGCGTTTCTCTGCATTGTGGGCTTTTGCACCGTGATGTTCACCTTCGTGGGCCTCAGCCTTCTGACGGAAGGCTATCACTCCTTCCAGTAGCGAGGTTGGGCGGCATAGAGCATGCGCGTTTTCCTCTACGGCACCAGTCACAAGACGGCTCCGGTGGAGTTTCGCGAACAGCTGGCGTTCCCGCCCGAGGAGCTCAAAAACGTCCTTCGCGGCCTGATCGAGGAATGCCACTTCGATGAGGCGGTCGTCCTCTCGACCTGTAACCGGGTCGAGATATATGGGCGGTCGGCTCCCAGGTACGCGAAGGCCGAGCCCATCCGCGACCTCGTAAGCCGGTTCAACGGCCTCGACCCGGAGGAGATCGACCGCCACGCCTACTTCTATCTCGATGAAGAGGCCGTGCGCCACTGCTTCCGGGTGGGCTCAAGCCTCGATTCGATGATCGTGGGCGAGCCCCAGATTACGGGACAAATCAAGGAGGCCTATTTCGAGGCGAAGAAACACCAGGCGACCGGCCCCATCCTGAACAACCTCTTCGAGCGGGCCTTTAACGTGGCCAAGCGCGTGCGGACCGAGACGGGAATCGCGAGCCACGCCGTCTCGGTCAGCTTCGCCGCCGTGGAGTTGGCCAGGAAGATTTTCGCGGACCTCAAAGACCGGTCCGTCCTGCTCGTGGGGGCCGGGGAGATGGGTGAGATGGCTGCCCGACACCTGACCAGCCACGGTGTGGAGCGGGTCCTGGTGGCCAACCGGACATACGAGCGAGCGGTGGAGATGGCCCGAGGATTCCTTGGCGAGGCGATTCCCTTCGAGGCGCTGGGGGAGCGCCTGGCCGATGCCGACATCGTTATCAGCACAACCGGCTCCTCTCAGCCCATCATCACCAAGGAGCAGGTCCAACGTGCGCTCAGGGCCCGGCGAAACCGACCGATGTTCTTTGTTGATATCGCCGTGCCCAGAGACATCGAGCCGGCGGTCAATGAGCTGGCGAACGTCTATTGCTACGATATCGACGATCTGGAGACGGTGGTGGAGTCCAACATCAAGGAGCGCCAGCGCGAAGCCGACAGGGCCGAAGAGATTCTAAGCCAGGAGGTCCAAGCCTTCGTGCAGTGGTTCGCCTCGCTCGACGCTGTTCCCACCATCGTGGAGCTGCTGGAGAAGTCCGACAAGGTCCGCCGCGAGGAGGTGGCAAAGACCCTCGCCAAGCTTGTAAACGTCGGGGAGCAGGAGCGCCAAAGCATCGAGGCTATGGCCCACGCCATCGTGAAGAAAATTCTGCACGACCCTATTGTGACCTTGAAGAAGCATTCTGGAGACGAGGAGGGAGGCAAGATTCTCGGCATCGCTCGGCGCCTCTTCAATCTCGACTGAGGGGGGGCGTGTCCGTGCGAGAGCTGGTTATCGGGACGCGGGGCAGCAGGCTGGCCCTCTGGCAGGCCGGTTGGGTCAAGGAGCGCTTGGAAGCGGCCCATCCCGGCCTCGCCTGCCGCCTCGAGACGATTACGACCACGGGGGACAAAATTCTCGATGTGGCCCTCGCAAAGGTCGGCGGCAAAGGGCTCTTCGTCAAGGAGATCGAAGAAGCCCTGCTGGCGGGCAGGATTGACCTGGCCGTCCACAGCATGAAGGATGTACCGATGGGGCTTCCCGCGGGCTTGGCCATCGTTGCCATGACTGAGCGGGAAGATCCCCGGGACGCGGTGGTCACCCGAAACGGGGCCCCCCTGCTGTCGCTCCCCGATGGGGCGGTCATAGGCACCTCGAGCCTCAGGCGCCGGGTCCAGCTCAAGCACATGCGGGCCGATTTCGCCTTGCGGGCCCTACGGGGCAACGTCGATACCCGACTGCGCAAGCTGGAGGAGGACGACCTGGATGCCGTTATCCTTGCCGCGGCGGGGATGAAACGGCTCGGGCTGGCCGACCGGATTGTTGAGTGCCTGGCTCCGGAGCGAATGCTGCCTGCCGTCGGCCAGGGCGTGCTGGGCATCGAGGCACGCCTCGATGACGGGCGGGTCGGCGACCTCGTGGCGGCCCTCGACGACGAACTTGCCCACCGGACGGTCCTTGGAGAACGGGCGTTTCTGGGCCGACTCGAAGGTGGGTGTCAGGTCCCCATCGGGTGCTTCGGCCGGCTGGAGGGCGAGCGGTTCGTCCTTCGCGGCATGGTGGGCCATCCGCGTGGCGAGCCGATACTGTTCGGGGAGCGGGCCGGCTCCCTGGATGAGGCCACCTCGATGGGCCAGGCATTGGCCGAGGACCTCCTCGCCCAGGGAGCCGGTCGCATCCTGGAGGAGGTCTACAGAGAAGAGGGCCACCCCTTGCCCGGGAGTGCGTAGAGGAGCACCGACCGCATGCCGAGAGCGACCATGCCCCTTGCCGGGCGCCGCATCGTTGTGACCAGGCCCGAGGAGCAGGCGGTCCCCTTCGTCTCGCTCCTGGAGGCCCAGGGGGCCGAGGCCGTCTGCTTTGCGACCATCGTCATCCGCCCGCCTCAGAACTGGGGGCCGCTTGACCGCGCCCTCGATAGGCTTGAGACGTACAATTGGTGCATCTTCACCAGCGCCCGCGGCGTGGAGGCCGTCGCTGGCCGTCTTGCCGAGCGCGGCCAGGACCCAAAGGTGCTTGGGGGCATGCGGCTGGCGGCGATAGGCCCCAAGACCGCCCGGGCGATCGAGGACCTCGGGCTGACTGTGGCCTGCATGCCTAGAGAGTACCGGGCGGAGGCCATCATTGTGGCCATTGGCCCGACCAACTTCGCCGGAAGCCGTCTGCTGTTGCCCCGGGCGCGGGTGGCGCGGGAGGTTCTGCCGGAGACCATACGGGCCCTTGGGGGCATCATAGATGTGGTGGAGGCCTACCGGACCGAACCCCCGAAGCCCGCCGTCACTGCCCCCCTCGTCAAACAGTTGGAAGCCGGCCAGATCGATGCCGTGACCTTTACCAGCTCCTCGACGGTGACCAATTTCCTTACGCTGATGGGGCGGCGCGGGGCCAGGAAGCTCCTCGACGGCGTGGCCGTGGCCTGCATCGGGCCGATCACGGCGGAGACGGCCCGCGACGCCGGGCTCGACCCGGCGGTGGTGGCTGAGTCGTACACCGTCGAGGGCCTGGTGGAAGGGCTCATCCAGCATTTCGCAGCTTCTCTGGGGAATCACTAGCCATGACATTTCCTTTTCATCGGCCGCGCCGGCTTCGAGAGACCGAGCTACTTCGGCGCATGGTCCGCGAGACCCGCCTCTCGGTTGACGACCTCATCTACCCGCTCTTCGCCGTCCCCGGCGAAGGCGTATGCGATGAGATTCCCTCCATGCCCGGGGTCTATCGCCGCTCGGCGGATCAGCTCGTGCTCGAGGCCAAGGAGGTCCGTGAGCTGGGCATCCCGGCGGTAATCCTCTTCGGCACGCCCGAGCGCAAAGACCCCGAAGGGCGCGAAGCCTACAGGGAGGACGGCGTCGTCCAGCGGGCGGTGGTCGCCATCAAGGCACAGGTGGATGACCTGGTCGTGGTTACCGATGTGTGTCTGTGCGCCTACACCGACCACGGTCACTGCGGCCTGGTCGTCGAGGGTCGCATAGACAACGACGCCACCTTGGAGCCGTTGGCGGCGACCGCGCTGTCGCACGTGCGGGCCGGTGCGGACATGGTCGCCCCCTCGGACATGATGGACGGGCGCATCCTGGTTATCCGCGAGCGGCTCGACGAGGAGGGCTTCGAGGGCGTGCCCATCATGTCCTATGCAGCCAAGTACGCCTCGGCGTTCTACGGGCCGTTCCGCGACGCCGTCCACGCGGCCCCGTCCTTCGGCGATCGGCGAAGCCACCAGATGGACCCGCCCAACAGCGACGAGGCCGTCCGCGAGGCCGCGCTCGACGTAGAGGAGGGGGCCGACATCGTCATGGTCAAGCCGGCGCTTCCGTACCTCGACGTCATCCGACGGATCAAGGACGAGCTCAACGTTCCCGTAGCCGCCTTCCTCGTCTCCGGCGAGTACGCGATGATCAAGGCAGCCTCGGCCAGGGGATGGCTGGAGGAAGAGCGGGCCGTCCTGGAGGTGCTTACCGGCGTCCGGCGGGCCGGGGCGGACCTCATCCTCACCTACTTCGCCAAGGATGCAGCCCGCACCCTGCGGGACCACCCCTAAGCGAGAAAGGACGATATCGTGAGCCTTCTCGTCGTCGGCAGTGTGGCTTTTGACGACGTGCGGACTCCTTTCGGGGAGGTCCGGGGGGTCCTGGGCGGATCGGCGACGTACTTCGGCATCGCCGCGAGCTACTTCGCCGACGTCAACCTGGTGGCGGTGGTCGGGGATGATTTTACGGACGAGAGCCTCGATCTCTTCCGCACCCATCGGGTCAATATCGATGGGCTCGAGCGCCGCTCTGGCAAGACCTTCCGCTGGAGCGGCGAGTACGGGTTTGACCTCAAGGAGGCGACCACGCACGCCACGCACCTCAACGTCTTCGAGACCTTCGAGCCCAAGCTTCCAGCGAGCTACCGGGCCTGCCCGTACGTCTTCCTGGCGAACATCGATCCGGTGCTCCAGCGCCAGGTCCTCGAGCAGATGGAGGCCCCCGAACTCGTGGCGTGCGATACGATGAATTTCTGGATCGAGGGCAAGCCCAAGGAGCTCAAAGAGACGCTTCGCCACGTGGACATCCTCACCATCAATGACAGCGAAGCGCGCGAGCTGGCCAGCCAGCCCAATATCTACGAGGCCGCCCAAGCGATCCTGGCCATGGGGCCGTCCGCGCTCATTGTCAAGCGGGGCGAGTACGGGGCCCTCATGTTCAACGAGGAGAAGGTCTTTGCCATTCCGGCCTACCCGCTGGAGGCGGTCTTCGACCCAACGGGGGCGGGGGACTCCTTTGCGGGGGGGTTTATGGGGTATCTGGCCAACGTCCGCAACGTGACGGATGCTACCTTGCGCCAGGCCATTATAATGGGAAGCGTCATGGCGAGCTTCAACGTGGAGGCCTTCAGCCTTGATCGGCTAAGGGCCGTGACGTACGATGAAATCCTCGAACGATTCAAGGCCTTTCGACGGTTGGTTCACTTCGAGGACATCGGCTCTGGGGAGCTTGCCGTCCAGCGCCTGATGATCTGAGACGGCTCCTTTGTGAGGGTCGTTCGTCCCGGGGATAAGGGGGATGTGTCCCGTGCGGATTATCGCGGGAGTCGCTAAGGGCCGAACCCTGAAGACCTTGCGCGGATACGATATCCGACCTACGCCCGAGAAGGTCCGCGAAAGCCTCTTTCAGCGGTTCGGTGAGCTTAGGGGCGTGCGCTTCCTCGACGGCTTCGCCGGGAGTGGTGCCGTTGGCATCGAGGCTCTAAGCCGCGGAGCCTCCCGGGTCGTCTTCGTCGATAGCGATAGGCGGGCCTGTCGGTGCGTAGAGGAGAACCTGAAACGGGTCGGCTTTTCCGAAGAGGCGGGACGCAAGAGCCCTCGGAGGGCCCGGGGGGCCGACAACGCGGCGGCAGGTCTGAGTGGCGTCCCAGCGGAAGGGGAGGAGAGAAGCTGGGCCATCCTGCCGATGGCCATGACGCGGGCCATCGCCTCCCTCGAGCGGGCGGAGGAGGTGTTCGACATCGTCTTCCTCGACCCCCCGTATCGAAGTGAGGAGGGGCTGGTCGTCCTCAAGCGGCTCGTGGGCAGCCCCCTGCTGCTCCCCGGGAGCCGTATCTTTCTGGAGCATGCGTTCAGCGAGCAGATTGAGGGCGCCGTGGAGGCGGGCTGGAGGGTCGTGGATGCCCGCCGGTTCGGCGACACCAGGGTAACGGAGCTGGCTCGCGCCGATTAAAGGGCTGCGTATTCAATAGGTTGGGTGCGCCGGCGGAAGGGCCCGAAGCGCAAAAGCTGTGGAAAAACGGAAGCCTTTCTGGAAGAGGAAAGCATCGCTCCCATAATTGGTTGATTTTACAAGGCATAGGCACATGGCTGCATTTTGCCCCCTCTGGTATAATAACTTGAAAAGTGGGCAATTATGTAACTTTTCCACACCGATTTCCACAGCCCGCGCCCCCCATTTACGTTGAGGGCTAGAAGCGTTGAGAGAATCGGAATTTACAAAGAGCCTGGACATCGCGCCCCACCAGCCCCGAGGGAGACGGGTCGTGGTCGCCATGAGCGGAGGGGTGGACAGTTCCGTCGCGGCGGCCCTGCTCGCCGAAGAGGGCTACGAGGTCATCGGCGTGGGCCTCCAGGTCTGGGACTACAGTGCCTCGGATGCACCGTCTCGGCGATTCGGCACCTGCTGCGCCCCGACCGACTTCGCCGACGCCCGCCGGGTGGCCGAGTCCCTGGGCGTGCCGTTTTACCTCTTCGACGTCGAGGAAGTCTTTCGCGAAGCGGTCATCGATCCGTTCGTGGCCTCGTACGCCGAGGGCCGCACGCCAAACCCGTGCGTGTCGTGCAACCAGCGAGTCAAGTTCGATTACCTGATGGAGCGGGCACTGGCCTTAGGGGCCGACATGGTTGCCACGGGCCACTATGCCTCGGTGGTCCGCGACCGCAGATCGGGCCGGCTGGCGGTCTCACGCGGCGTCGATCGGGACAAGGACCAGTCCTACTACCTGTTCGACCTATCCCAGAAGCAGCTTGCCCGGATCGTCTTTCCCCTATCAGGGCTCACCAAGGAGCGGGTGCGCCAAAAGGCCCGGCAACTCGGCCTCGTGGTGGCTGACAAGCCCGAGAGCCAGGAGATCTGCTTCATCTCGGATGGGGACACGGCCGGCTTCCTTGCCCGCCAGCTCGGGGAGGATGCCGTGGGTGAAGGTGAGGTGGTCTCCGCCGAGGGGACGGTAGTCGGCCGACACCGGGGATACGCCTACTACACCGTCGGGCAGCGCCGGGGCCTTGGAGTGGCGGCGGGCCTTCCTCTCTACGTCACCCACATCGACCCGGCCGCAAACCGACTGGAGGTCGGCCCGGACGAGGCACTCTGGCGAAGGCGCCTCGATGTCGGTGGGCTCACCTGGGCCCTTCCTCCCGCTGTGGGCGAGCCGGTCCGCCTGGAGGTGCAGATTCGGTCCCGCCACGAGGCTGCGCCCGCCGCGGTTGAGCGGCTCTCGAACGGGCAGGCCCGCGTGACCTTCGAGGAGCCCCAGCGGGCCATCGCTCCTGGCCAAGCAGCCGTCTTGTACGCCGGCGACGTGGTCGTTGGCGGGGGATGGATCGAGCCCGACGGTGCGTGACGCCTAGCGCCCCTCGCCCAACCTCCGTCCTGCCCTACGACGGCTCCCAACCGTATTTCGCCGCCAGGCTGGTATAGTCCCGCTTGTTCAACAGCTTGAGCTTCACATCGGGGTAGCGTTCGCGGAATTTCCGAATCTTTTTGTGCTTCTTCGTCACGTAGGATTGCTTGATGGTTGTGAGCTCGATGTAGATGTCTTCCCCTGGTAGGTAAAAATCGGGCGTGAAGGCCTCGACCACGTTGCCCTCCTCGTCCACTTGGAGGGGGAAGGTGCGGGCTTCGTACTCCCATTGAATGTCGTAGAAGTCAAGGACCTCGGCGAACTGGCGCTCGCTTTCATTGGCAAACTGCGTTTTCGCCGGCTTCGGTTTGGTCACGCCGCAGCACGCCCCTTCGCAGATCGATATTACACAACCACAAGTATGCCTGTATAATACACTATACTACATCTTGTGCCGATTGGCCAGCCCTTTTTCGGGCTCCCGGAGAGGTGAGGCAGGGGGCGGGGCAGGGCGGCTGTCAGGTCGCCTGGTAGCCGAGCTCTGCGACCTTGGTCTTGATCGCCTTGGCGTCGAGCTGGGCCTCGTCGTGCTCCACCACGGCCTGGCCCGCCTCGAGGCTGACCTCCACGTGCCGCACGCCAGGGAGGCCCTTAAGCCCCTCGGTCACGCTCGCCACACAGTGGCCGCAAGTCATCCCCTCGATGGTCACGGTCGTTGTCGTCATCGCTCGGCTCCTTGGCATTCTCCGGTGGAAAAACCTACATTAAAAATGGGTTCCGAGCAGCCTTGGTGAACGCAGGGTTCCTAGAGGGTGACGCCTGTTATCAGGGGATAACAAGGATCACCCGTCGGGCGACACCAGGAGGTGTCACGACGAAAAGGTTGCTTGGGACCCATTTTTTTTGTCCTTCACGCCCTTTCTTCGCTCTTCGCCTCTTCCCAAAGCTCGTCCATCTCGGCGAGGCTCATCTCCTTGAGGGCGCGGCCCTGCTCGGCGGCCCGCCTCTCGATGTGGCGAAAGCGGCTGATGAACTTGATGACGGTCTGCCGAAGCGCCTCCTCGGGGTTGACGTCCAAAAACCGCGCGGCGTTGACGAGGCTGAAGAGGAGGTCGCCGAGCTCCTCCTTCGCTCCCTCGCCGTCGCCGGCCGTCGCCTTGGCCTTAAGCTCCCCCCACTCCTCCTCCACTTTCTCCAAAACGGGGGCGAGCTCGCCCCAGTCGAAGCCCACGCGGCTGGCCTTCTCCTGGAGCCGCCGGGCCCGAAGCAGCCCGGGCAGGGCCTCCGGGACCCCGTCCAGGACGGACTCCTTCGGCCGGGCCCCTTGCTCGGCGAGCTTCATCTCCTCCCAGTGGAGCAAAACCTCCTCGGGGGTCTCGGCACTGGCTGAGCCGAAGATGTGCGGGTGGCGGCGGATCATCTTATCGGTGATGTTGGCAAGGACGTCGGTGATGTCGAAGTCCCCCGCCTCGCGGGAGAGCTCGGCGTGGAAGAGAATCTGGAAGAGGAGGTCGCCAAGCTCGTCCTGGAGCGCCTCCGGGGCCTCGTCCATCGCTTCGAGAACCTCGTAGGCCTCCTCGATGATGTAGGGCTTCAGGCTCTCGCGGGTCTGCTTTCGGTCCCACGGGCATCCCTCGGGGCCGCGGAGCCGCTCCATGATCTCCACGAGGCGGACGAATCGCTCGGCCACGGTGGGCTTATCCGTCAGGGGCGGCGGGGTGGGCTGCTCCATCGCGAGGGAGGCTCCGTGCGAAGGGATAACTTGATGGGCCCGAGGCCCTGTGGCCCTGATTATACGGGCTCGCCCGGTGAGTGGCAAGCGGCCGGGTGGTGGCCTGGTTTGGACTGACCACCCGCCACCCTGGAGCTTTCACAACGATCTCCTTGCCGTCGCCCGCCCGATGGGGCCTCGCAACCGGAGGCCACGCTCCCACCGTCCACTCGAAGAGATAGCACACCGCAAGACGGCCTGTCGTCACCTACTTCGCTTACTTCGCGTACTCCGCGTACTCCGCGAATGAATGCGATTCTCTTCGGCGGACTTCGATTTTGCACGTTAGACACTTTTAGACACTTTTGACACTTGTGTCTAATGTGTCTAATCCCCCACAACCTATTGGACTTGCAGATGTTGCTAGCGATTTCGAGTCTCAAAAAGGTGTCTAAAAAACGGAAAGTGTCAAAGGCCTCCAGCGGGGACGGGAGGGAGGCCTCTCGTCGCGTACTTCTCTTTTTTCGCGAACTTCGCGAATGAGGGGGATGATTTTATATGCAATGGTTTCAAGGCAGGACACTATGGAGCGCCCGCCGGGAGTTGACAACGCGGCGGGCTCGGTGGTAGAAGAGAAGCCCTGATGGGGCCCGCCTTCGGGCGGGCTTTCCCCTATCTAGGGGCTCTGCTCATGTTTCATCCCCTCCTAGAGGCCGTCGATGAACCCTAACCCAAAGGTCGCCCGCACCCCGTGGACCAAGGCGCTGGAGGCCTTGGAGCGCCGCTCCCGGCGGCGCTCTATGCGCCGGGTGGCCCTCGACGACGACGGCCGGTGGGTGGTTGACGGCCGGCCCGTCATTCATCTCTCAAGCAACGACTACCTGGGGCTCGCCCGCCATCCCGCGGTCGTGGAGGCGGCCGAGGAGGCGCTACGACGCTGGGGGGCCAGTGCGTCCTCGGCCCGGCTCATCGCCGGGAATCTCGAGCCGCACCGCTCGCTGGAAGAGGCCCTGGCGGCGTTCGAGGGGACCGAGGCGGCCCTTCTCTACTCGACGGGGTATATGGCCAACGTCGGGGTCGTAAGCGCCATCGTCGGGCAGGGTGATGCCGTTTACTCCGATGCGCTGAGCCACGCCTCGCTCATAGACGGCTGTCGGCTCTCGGGGGCTGAGCTTCGTACCTATCCCCACGCCGACGTGGACGCCCTGGAGGCGATGCTGGCCGAGGATGAGGCGTCGGGCAAGTTTCGCCGCCGGCTTATCGTGACCGACGGCCTCTTCAGCATGGACGGCGACGTCGCCCCACTCGCAGAGCTCGCGGCCCTTAAAGAACGCTTCGGCTGCTGGATGCTCGTTGACGAGGCCCACGCCACGGGGGTCCTGGGCGAGGGAGGCCGAGGAAGCATCGAGCAGTGCGGGCTGAGCGGCCGGGTGGAGTTCATCGTCGGCACCCTGGGCAAGAGCCTCGGGAGCTTCGGGGCCTATGTGGCGGCCGAGCGGGACGCAATCGAGTACCTGCTCAACCGCTCGAGGAGCTTCATCTTCACCACCGCTCTGGCCCCGCCGGTGGTCGCCGCGGCGCATGCGGCGCTGGAGGTGCTCGAGTCCGAGCCCGAGCGCCGCGAGCGCCTTTGGGACAACATCCGCCGGATGGCCAGGGGCCTCGAGGCGCTGGGGGCCGAGACCCTGGGCACGACGACCCAGATCTTTCCCCTCCTTGTCGGCGGCGACGCCGAGACGATGGCCCTGAGCGACGCGCTCCTGGAGGCCGGGCTCTTCGCCCAGGGGATTCGCCCCCCGACGGTCCCCAAGGGCACTGCGCGTCTTCGCCTCACCGTGACGGCCACGTTGGAGGCCGACGAGATTGGGCGGGCCCTGGATATCCTCGGGGAGGTGGGCCGAGAGCAGGGGGTTATCCGTTGAGCCGGGCCGAAGAGCATCCGCTGGAGCGGGCTGATAAGGCCTACGTCTGGCATCCCTTCACCCAGATGGCCGAATGGTTGGCCGAGCGGCCGCTGATTATCGAGCGGGGCGAAGGGGCCACACTCACCGACATCCACGGCAACACCTACCTCGACGGGGTCAGCTCGCTTTGGGTCACCGTCCACGGCCACCGCCACCCGGAGATCGACCAGGCCATCCGCGACCAGCTCGACAAAGTGGCCCACTCCACCCTGCTTGGGCTGGGCAACGTCCCGGCCGTGGAGTTCGCCGAGGCCCTCGTGTCGGTGGCCCCGCCGGGGCTTACCAAAGTCTTCTACTCGGACGATGGGTCCACGGCGGTCGAGGCGGCCCTCAAGATGGCCTATCGGTACTGGCAGAACCGCGAGCCGGGAAGCCGCCGCACCCGATTCGTGAGCTTTCGGGGCGCCTACCACGGCGACACGTTGGGGGGGGTGAGCGTGGGGGGCATCGACCTTTTCCATGCGGCCTTCCGCCCGCTGCTGTTCCCAACCGAGCAGGTCCCGGGCCCGTACTGTTACCGGTGCGAGCTGGAGCTCGTCTACCCCGAGTGCGAGCTCGCCTGCGCCGAGGCGCTCGGGCCGGTGCTCGAGCGGCTAGAGGGGGAGGTGGCCGCAGTCATCGTCGAGCCGCTCGTCCAGGGCGCCGCCGGCATGGTCACTGCCCCGCCCGGGCATCTGCGGAGGGTCCGCGAGCTCTGTGATGCCCACGGCACGTTGCTCATCTGCGATGAGGTCGCGACCGGGTTCGGCCGCACGGGGACCATCTTCGCCTGCGAGCAAGAAGGGGTCAGCCCCGACATCCTCTGCCTGGCCAAGGGCATCACGGGGGGGTATATGCCCCTGGCGGCGACCTTGGTGACGGAAGAGATTTACGAGGCCTTCCTCGGGCCCTACGAGGCGCAAAAGGCCTTCTTCCACGGCCACTCCTATACCGGCAACCCCCTGGGGTGCGCTGCGGGGCTCGCGAGCCTCCGCATCCTCCAGCGCCCAAGCACACAGGCCCACCTGAAGGCGCTTGTCGAGAGGTTGAGCGCGGGGCTTGAGCGCATCCGCACGCTGGCGCACGTGGGGGAGGTCCGCCAGCGGGGCCTCATGGTCGGGATCGAGCTGGTCCGGGACAAGGAGAGCCGTGAGCCCTACCCGTGGGAAGAGCGCATAGGCATCAAGACCATCGAGGAGGCCCGCCTCCGGGGCGTCATCCTCCGCCCCCTGGGCCACGTGATCGTGCTGATGCCTCCCGTGGGCATGACGCTCGAGCAGTGCGATACGCTCCTTGAGGTGACGGAGGCCTCCATCCGGGCCGCAACCGGGGGGGGAGAAGCGGCGTGAGCCGGGGCCTGTTCGTCACCGGGACCGACACGGGGGTGGGAAAGACTCTTGTTGCGGGCGGCGTTGCGGCGGCACTGGTCGCAAGAGGCGTTGACGTTGGTGTGGCGAAGCCCGTAGAGAGCGGCTGTCTTAGGACCTCAAACGGACTCGTCCCGACCGACGCGGCCTTCCTCAAGCGGATGGCTTCTGCCCCGGAGCCCCTGGAGGACATCTGCCCGGTGCGGCTGGAGGCGCCCCTGGCCCCCGCTGTGGCCGCCGAGCGCGAAGGAGTGACGATTCGCCTCGATGAGCTTGAGGCCGCGGTCCGCTCCGTCGCCTCGCGCCACGCCCTCACCCTGTGCGAGGGCGCAGGCGGGCTGTACGTTCCGCTCGACGGCGAGCGTGGCTGTGTCATAGACCTCATCCGGCGCGTGGGCTTTCCCGCCCTCGTCGTCGGGCGGCTGGGCCTTGGGACCATCAACCACACGACCCTGACCGTGCGGGCCCTCCAGGCCGCTCGCGTGGACGTGGTCGGCGTTGTCCTCTCCCAGACCGCCCCTGGGCGAGGCCCCGCGGAGGAGACGAACCCGGCTGCGGTTGAACGGCTCACGGGCGTTCCCCTCCTTGGCGTCGTTCCTTACCTGGAGGAGCTCGGGGGTGGGCTGGAGATCGAGCGAGAAGCCCTGGCCGCCGTGATCGAAGAGGCGCTGGACCTGAGCATAATCTTAAAGCAGCATATAAAATAAACATTGGTAACTACTTGATAATATATGATTATAGGCGCAAGCTAAGGGGGTATCGATTGTGACGGAGCCGATCGGGCACTTTACCTTCGTGTTGCACGCGCACCTGCCCTACGTCATCGCCCACGGCCGCTGGCCTCACGGGATGGACTGGCTGAATGAGGCAGCCGCCGAGACCTACATCCCCCTGCTCAACACGCTTTGGGCCCTCGTGGAGGAAGGCATCTCACCCGGGCTCACCGTGGGCCTGACCCCAGTGCTCTGCGAGCAGCTATGTGACGGGACATTCATTACGGAGTTTCAAGAGTATCTGGAGATGAAGGTGGAAGCGGCCGAGCAGGACGAGAGGCACTTCACAAATATCGGGGATGAGGCCATGGTGCGCCAGGCGACCGTGTGGCGCGACACCTACCGGGGCCTGCTGCGGGACTTCACGGAGCGCTACGACCTCGATATCGTCGGGGCCTTCGCCAGGCTCCAAGACGCCGATCATATTGAGCTGATTACCTGCGGGGCCACGCACGGCTACTTTCCGCTCCTGAGCCAGGACACCTCCATCCAGGCCCAGGTTCGACAGGGGGTTCGCAGCCATGAGCGCCACTTTGGCCGCCCGCCCCGAGGGATGTGGTTGCCCGAGTGCGCCTACCGGCCACGGTACCCGTGGAAGCCGCCGGTCGCAGGGTTCACCGAGGAGCCCTACCCCCGAAAAGGGGTGGAGGAGTTCCTCTCGGAAGAAGGCATTGACTACTTCATCATCGACTCCCACATGCTTCGGGGAGGCCGGGCAATTGGCGTCTACATCGACCGCTTCGAGGCCCTCCAGCAGCTTTGGGGCCAGTTCGAGAAAGCCTACCAGCCGCTGCCCGAGGACGTCACGAAGAGCCCCTACGACGTCTTCCTCGTCTCGTCCAAACCGGAAGGCCAGCGGCCCGTGGCCGTCTTCACCCGGGATCCGGAGACGGGCATTCAGGTC
>JALLOF010000598.1 GCA_027717595.1 Nitrospinae bacterium AH_259_B05_G02_I21
GTCGATAGACCTCCTGGATGATAATCTCGGAAGAATTTGGAGTAGGCACTTATGCTGGAGATGACAATCAAGGGTTTAGCGCTAGACCCATCGTCGAAGGTGCCCATCGTCATCCTAGAAGACTTAGCAAAGGAGAGGGCATTTCCCATCTGGATAGGGCACTCCGAGGCACAAGCGATTGCCCTTAAAATGGAAGATGTCCCCGTTCCCCGTCCCATGACCCACGACCTCATAAAGAATATCCTCGAGGGGATTCAGGCCACGGTGAGCCGCATTGTGA
>JALLOF010000599.1 GCA_027717595.1 Nitrospinae bacterium AH_259_B05_G02_I21
AAGTTCAGGAGGACCTCGGCGATTCCGCTCATGCCGATCCCGCCAATCCCATTCGGCGCGAGCTGCTCAACTCGCTCTCCGGCAAGCGCCCCGTGCGGCGCGAGCCTCCCTGGACGCTGCTCGTCTTCGGGGGCAGCCAGGGCTCGGCCCGCCTCAACCGGGCCATGGAAGAGGCGCTCGGGGAGCTCGAGGACTATCATCAACGGCTTCGCATCATCCACCAGACGGGCCACCGACACCACGAGGCGGTCAAGCGAGCCTACGCGGCCTGGCCGGGCC
>JALLOF010000600.1 GCA_027717595.1 Nitrospinae bacterium AH_259_B05_G02_I21
CCCATAAGGGTGGTGAAGGTGATGTCGGCTTCGACTGCGTCCTCGACCGAGACCTGGAGCACCGTGCGGGTGGCCGGGTTCATGGTCGTCTCCCAGAGCTGATCGGGGTTCATCTCACCGAGGCCCTTGTAGCGCTGGACCGAGAGGCCCTTGCGGGCCACCGACAGGACGTAGTCCATCAGGGCCTGACGGCCCTCCAGGCTAGCGTGCTGGCCGTCGGGGCCGTCGACCGTGATCGGCGGCTTCTCGAGCGCGGCGACACGCTTTTGGGCCTCGCAC
>JALLOF010000601.1 GCA_027717595.1 Nitrospinae bacterium AH_259_B05_G02_I21
GGGACTCGACCTCATCTTCCTTCTGGCTCCATCGTCCACGGACGACCGTATCGCCCTGGTGGCCAAACGGAGCCGGGGGTTCATCTACTATATTTCTCTCATGGGCATCACGGGCGCCCGCAAAGAGCTGGCCGACACCATTTCCGAGCATGTCGGCCGCATCAAGACCGTCACCGACCGTCCCGTGGCGGTCGGGTTCGGCATCTCCACGCCCGAGCAGGCCCGCGACGTGGCCACCTGGTCCGACGGAGTGGTCGTCGGCAGCGCACTGGTAAAGC
>JALLOF010000602.1 GCA_027717595.1 Nitrospinae bacterium AH_259_B05_G02_I21
CCCGTGGAGACGGCCGAGGCGGTGGAGCGCGACTGCCGGGCCCGCGCCGCAAGGCTGCTTGAGACGCTCCAGTGGCCTGAGGCCGTGGGTCCCCTCCCCCGAGCCGCCGCCGAGGCGGCCGCCGAAGCGGACGACCTTCTCCACGATGGGCCAAAGCGGGTCCGAGAGGCCCTGGCGGCTCTCCAGCCTCCCTGGAGCCTCGAGGACGGCCCATGAAGCGCCTCATCCCATTGCTGGCCGTGGTGGTCCTTGCCTCAGGGGTCGCCTTCCCCACGCCT
>JALLOF010000603.1 GCA_027717595.1 Nitrospinae bacterium AH_259_B05_G02_I21
CTGCACGACCAGCCCGTCGGGCCGCTCCATGAGCCACTTGCCGACGACGAAGTGGCCGGGCTCGCGGGGGTCCTCGTCGCAAAAGGGACAGTTGATAAGCTGCTCGCCTCCGGGGTCGTCCATGGCTAGATGTCCTCAAGGCGCACGCCGCGCACCAGGGCCGCCGGAGGATCGAGCGTCTCGGCGTTGATCGTGCGGCATCTGGTGCAGAGCCGGTTGTGGGCCCCCTGGGAGGGGAATGGCCTGTCGCACTTGAGACAGGCCATTCCCCTCCCAGG
>JALLOF010000604.1 GCA_027717595.1 Nitrospinae bacterium AH_259_B05_G02_I21
GGACGAGAAGCGGCCGGTCACCCAACGGTAGAAACTGCTTGGGCCGATCCGCTTCCATCCGCACGCCCGCCCCGGCGGCGGGCACAATCGCGGCAATCATAGGTTTGAATCCTTGCCCGGCGAAGCTAACTCGCCTCCCGCTCGACTTCCTCCTTGGGTCGGGTGAAAATCATGCGGCCTGCGGTTGTCTGGAGGACGCTGGTGACCGAGACGTCGATGGTCTTGCCGATGAAGCGACGGGCGTTGTCGACCACGACCATGGTCCCGTCGTCCAGGTA
>JALLOF010000605.1 GCA_027717595.1 Nitrospinae bacterium AH_259_B05_G02_I21
CCTCCAGGGTGCGCTGCGTAGTCCCCCGCTTGGCCCTGTATGCCGCACCGGACGGGCTTCGGTGGACCGTGATGTTGGGCTGCTTGCCCCACGGCGCGCCGAAGCGGTAGTTGCGCTCCAGCTCGTACTCCCTGGTGAGAAACATCTCTCCCACCTCGGGAGCCGATGATGGGGAGATGATGCGGAGCCGCCAGTAGCGGGCCACCAGGCCGACCGCCTCGACCGGGTATTGGCCCTCCTCGGGCACACCGCCCGGGATGCCGGGCCCATGACCCGCG
>JALLOF010000606.1 GCA_027717595.1 Nitrospinae bacterium AH_259_B05_G02_I21
GATTATAAACTCTACATCATAAGGATCCACTGCAGCATGTGCTTCTCGGAGAACTTCCTGCGGAAAATCCATGGGGATCTGTGAGTTGTGGCAGACAATCTTGTATTGAATCTCCGGATCGTCCGGATCACCCAGCACCGCACTGATTTCTCCCAGGGGGACCTGATGCCGGCCCGGCTGGGCAACGATCGAGACGGCCACAATTTTGCCATCGGCCACCTTCTCCGCCCGGGCATCCACGAGGCGAACCATGTAGTGGTAGCGCTGGTCTAAAGGAG
>JALLOF010000607.1 GCA_027717595.1 Nitrospinae bacterium AH_259_B05_G02_I21
CTCGAGGGGCTCGACCTCCTCGCGTGCGGGAAAGAGGTCGAGCCCACGGGGGGACGGCGACGACGACTGCCCGGGCTTCGATAGTCTCGCCACTCTCCAAGGCGACACCCTCGACCCCTTGCGCTCCGGCGACGACGGCCGCGACGGGCCGTTGTGTGGCGACCCGCCCGCCTCTGGCCTCGATGAAGCGGTGGGCGGGCCGGCCGAAGATCTCCTCGAGGTCGCGGCGGGGCAGGCCCAGGCCAGCCGCCTCCGCCCCGGAGCCGAACGCCTCTCGC
>JALLOF010000060.1 GCA_027717595.1 Nitrospinae bacterium AH_259_B05_G02_I21
ATATTTGATCAACAACAATTTCCAGATTGATGTTGCCAGCGGCGTGGGATTATCTAAAGAAGCAGACGACTGGTTCATTACGACGGGAGCCACATATCGATTCCCGAACTAACCAGCAGCCCGACCCATCCCCTCTTGACGAGCTGGGGAGGGACGGAAGGGGGCTCCCCTCTCCAATTTTGGCCTTCCTCGGCTCAAGACCTTTTGGTTGGCCGTTGCTTTTAGAGAGATGAGTTTGAGTCTCGCCGTTATTGTAAATGTTTTAAGAACTGACAGGAAAGTGGAATGTTGAAATCACTTAGAATACAAGGAGCACAAGAAATAACGACCCGCCGAGGGGAGTCGGCTCCTGCAGGGCCTCGAATGCTAAAACAAACAGGCGAACATTAGGTAGATAAGGAGTCAAGTAGCTATGACCAACACCATCCTTTCGGGTGTTGACCGAAACAGCGTTAACGCATTTTGGCGCACACGAAGAACCCAAGGCTGCCGTCTCGCAATCGCGCTGCTCGCGTGTCTGGCGCTCGTAACCAATGATGCGCAGGCACACATCATCCCACCCGAGAAGTTGCATCCGGTCGCAGAGGCTTACCGGAGGGCCAGATTCGTGTTGAATCTCAATCCGGTTGTGTGGGAGCAGGTCCGCTCCGACATCGCAGCGATCACCAACTATTGGAAGGCATTGGACGCAGAAGCAGCCAAGGAGTTTCAGGCGGGTGTTGACCAGATCATCGAGCGGGCGACGGTCGAGCCTGATGAGGAGAAGGGAATCGAACCGCTGCCGCGCCAGGAAGCATCGGCCCATGTGTTTCAGCTGATGACGAAGACGGTTACCGCTCTCGTGCGACACCACATCGAGGCCGCGGAGCAGAAGCTCGAAGACCGTGAAGCCGCAATGGAGGAGCTCCGGCAGGCCCAGGGGGTGTGGGCTGCGTTTGAGGTCGCGGTACGGGCAGCGGATCCTGAGGGGTACCGCAGTCTGGGCCGGTCGTGGCTTGCGATGTCCAGCGCTATAGGGACTCCTGGGCTGTTGAAAGTCGGGACCGTTGCGCTGGACCGCGAGACCTTCCGCCAGCGTGCCCGCAAGGTGCTGGCGTATACCGAGGCCAATTTCGGGCCCGATTTCGTCGCCGTGGAGGGCCGGAAGCTGGCGCCGTGGCCGGTGAAGAGCCCGACGTTCGACCCCGTGGCCCGGCTGCCCATCAAGCTGCCCCCCGGACACAATATCAACAAGCAGATCCCGCGGCCGCGCCAGATCCTCAACATGGCGGCCCGGGGCGTGGACGAGAGCGAGACGGTGCTGATCGCCCTCGGGGACATGGCCTTCGACAGCTCCTTTATCCTTGGTGAGCCCGCGCGCGCGCTCGGGATAACATGCAACACATGCCACAACAAGGGCGTCACGAATCCCCTCTTCACGATCCCGGGCCTTTCAGTCCGGCCCGGCGGCGTGGACGTTTCCAGTAGCTACCTCGCCCCGCATGCCAACAACGGGCATTTCGACCCGGTCGACATACCAGACCTCCGGGGCATTCGCTTCACCGCCCCCTACGGCCGGAACAGTCGCTTTGCTTCCCTGCGCGAGTTCGTTCGCAATGGGATTATCAACGAATTCAACGGTCCGGAGCCGGATCCTATGATCCTTGACGGCCTGATCCTCTACATGAACGAATTCGACTTCCTCTCGAACCAGTACTTAAACAAGGATGGCGCACTGAATAAAACAGCATCGGAGGCGGCTCGGCGCGGCGAGAAGATCTTCAACAAGCCATTTGCCCAGATGGGCGGCAGGAGCTGTGCCTCGTGCCACGTGCCATCGTCCCACTTCCTGGACCGCCAGAGGCACGATATCGGGACAGTACGCGGGTATGAGCCGTACTCCCAGGACCGTGCCTTGGATACGCCGACGCTGCTGGGGATAAAGTACACGGCGCCCTATTTCCATGACGGCAGCCAGCCCACGCTGCGTGCCGTGAACGAGTGGTTCAACAACACCTACCAGCTGGGGCTTACCAGCAGCGAACTGGACGACCTGACCGCCTACATCGAGACCGTGGGGAACGGTATAGATGCCTACGAAGACACATCCTACTACTTGGACGCCGAGATGGAGGAGTTCGGCTTCTTCCTTTCGACCTTTGAGTTCCTCGACGAGAGGAACAAGCCGGAGTTGATGAATATAACGTTCAGGACGATCGCGCTGGAAATTCGCAGTCACAAATGGGAGTTGCAGGACTACTCGGCCCTGCCCGTGATGGAGCGGTTGGCTGAAATCATGGACGAGGCGTACAAGGCCAACCTGGCCGGCGACCGCGAGAAAGTGCGCGAAAAAGTGAAGGAGTATCGGAAGCTGTATGCGGAGAACATCGACGTTTTGAAGTAGCCGCATCGAATCGCAGCCAGACGCCGGGCTTACTTCCCTGCCCGGAGGGCACAACAGGGGGAGACCACAACATGGCAACGATCACTTTCCGGCCCGCAAGGACAGTGAGCCTCCTCATGGCCGTCGCCATAGCTCTCGTGCTCGTCGGGTGCGAACGGGCGGAAACGCCCGTGAAAGCGAGCAAGCCCTCCGCCGCTACCGAGCGTTCCCCAGCGACCGTGCCAAAGTACCCAAGTCCGACGCCCCGCCAGCGTCCCTACCCGCCCAAGCTGCCTGTAGACCTCGGCGCGGAACCACTCAAGATCGCGTTCATCTCCTATGCCAACCCGCAGCAGGTGGCCAAGGATATCGGGCCGTTCGTGAAATACCTGGAGCCGTTCGTGGGCAAACCCATCAAGGGATTCGTCACGTTGGACTATGGGTCCTCGATCGAGGCTATGCGCGGCAAGCAGGCGGACGTGGCCTTTGTTGATCCCTTGGCCTTCATGATGGCGCACGAGCAGATCGGCGCCAAACCGCTCCTCTTGGAGGTCTACGGCAGTGGCAGGCCGAGGTATCACTCCAATATATGGGTTCGCACGGACAGTGACATTAAGACCGTGGCGGACCTCAAGGGCAAGACGATCGCGTTCGCCGACCAAATCGACATGTCGGGCCATCTGTTGCCGCGTGACATCTTTGTGCGGCAAGGGTTGCTTCCCGGCCATCGGCTGGAGGGAGCATTCTTCAAGCAGGTCTACTTTGCCGGAGGCGACGAGCAGGCCATCCGGGCGGTCATGAACAAATTCGTCGATGCCGCTGGTGTTAGCCAGTACGCGAGCCTGCTGCTGCGGCCCGAAGAACGGGATGAGATCGTGGCAATCGCCAGATCGATCGAGAGCCCGTCTCACCTGGTGATGGCTCGCAAGGACCTCTCTGAGGAGATTGCCGGGCGCATCAAGCAAGCCCTGCTGGCCCTGGATCCGGCCCAACCAGAGGACAAGACGATTCTCGATAAGCTCTACGGGGTGCAAGGCTACGCCGAGGCAAAACTCTCCGATTTCGCGGGGGTGGCCAGGGTGGCGGCTGGCTACGGCTTCGTGAAAAAACCAGAGGTGTTCGCGGCCACGGGCGCTCAGTGAAGAAGACGCTAACGATGATCAACATCGAGTATCTGGAAGTTAGCTATGGCCGGAAGGCGCCGGCCCTCTCGATCGATCAGCTCCAAATCGGTCGCGGCGAGCACGTGGCGGTCATTGGGCCAAGCGGGGCGGGCAAAACCACACTGCTCCGCTCAATTAAGGGGTATGTGCGCCCAAGCCAGGGGAAAATTGAAGTGGCGGGGGTCAACCTCTGGACGGCGCGTCGGCGGGAGCAACGCCAGATCAGTCGCCGTCTCGGACTCATCTATCAGCAGTTCCACTTGGCGCCCAGGTTGACCGTGCTCCAGAACGTGCTCTGTGGCACGCTCGGGGCCACCAGTCGGTGGCGCTCACTCCTTGGGTGCTTTTCGGCGGAGGATCTTCGAATCGCTTGGTCGGCCATCCGCGAGGTCGGGCTGCAAGAACAGGTGCACCAGCGAGCCGACACGCTCAGTGGCGGTGAACAGCAACGTGTGGCCGTGGCTCGGGCGCTCGCCCAGCAGCCCTCGGTCATCATCGCCGACGAGCCGGTCTCCAGCTTGGACCCTGCATGGACCGAAGACGTGTTGAAGCTCATCGCAACGGTCCAATCACGTCACGACGTCACCCTGGTCATGAGCCTGCATCAACCGCACTTGGCACGCCGGTTTGCCGAGCGGGTCTTGGCCCTGCGCAACGGTCGCTTGGTCTTCGACGGGCCTCCCTCGGCCCTAAGTGACGATCGTCTGGAGGAACTGTATCGTGGCAACAACGTTATCAGTCTCGATCGTGCCCCCAACACCACCCGGTCGGCTGAAGCAACGCCTGCGTAGTGTTGGCCTGACGTGCATCATCCTGGCGCTGCTGGTTTGGGCATGGTCCGGGACGGAGATGAACGTAACGAACCTTGTGCGTTCCGGTCCGCGCATCGTCGAGTTCTTGGACCGCATGTACCCACCCGACCTGGCATGGAGCGATGACGAGACTCGCCCCTTTGCTCCACCCCTGAGGCTCGCAGCGGGGGTGGTCGCGGTCACCCTTCAGATTTCCCTCCTGGGGACCGCCCTGGGCGTGGCGGTGGCTCTGCTGCTTGGGTTTCTCGGCGCAGAGAACCTCACCCCCCACTGGGTGCACCATCCGATCAAAATCGTGCTCGCACTGTTGCGATCGATCCCTGTCATCCTCCTGGCACTCTTGTTTGTGGCTGCGGTTGGGTTGGGAGCCTTTCCTGGCGTCTTGGCCATTGCCATTCACTCGATTGGCATGCTGGGCAAATTGTTCGCCGAGGAGTGTGAGAGCGTCAGCGGCGGGTTGTGGGAGGCCATGGATAGCTCGGGGGCTAACTGGCTGCAAAAGGTGCGCTACGCGATCTGGCCGCAGGTTGCACCCCAGATCAATTCGCTAACCCTGTTTCGGCTTGAAATGAACATCCGCGACTCCGCCGTGCTGGGCTTGGTCGGCGTGGCAGGGCTGGGCCTCTGGATTGAAAACTACCGCCGCGCTTTCGACTATGCGAGCGTCTCCACCATGGTCATCGTGACGATGCTGGTGGTGCTCGCGGTAGACCAAGCGAGTTTCCTCATCCAACGTCACCTCAAGTAAAGTTCATAACCCCCTACGGGATCATGCACGATACTTTGACACCAAGTTGTGAGAACGACTTGGAGCACATCTACCGTCTGTCCCGAGGCGGCCCTCTGCCCGCCCCGACAGCGGCCAGCACGACGAACACCCTCCCGCTTGACACTCCCCAGAGGCCCACCGTATTCTTAGGGCCAGAATCCGTACCTCACGAGCGTCCATCCATGTCTGCCAATCTTCCTCCTGAGTACTACGAAGCGGAAAAGGTCTTCCGCGCCCATCGCCGTGCTGTTTCTCTCCATCGGAGCTGGCGCCATCTTTGATGTCTCATTCGACATCCTGCAGCATATGGCCAAAGGGAAATGGCTTGAAATCTTTACGGTGACGAACGCCCTCGGCTTTCTCGCAGGCCTTCTCGTCATGTACGTTACAGGATTTTTGGTTGTGGGATGAAGCCTCGATTCCCTCCACTGCTTGTGCCTTCGAGTGCGCGATTCGCGGTAGTGTCCTGTTTTCAGCAAACGGACAGAGATGTAGCCTCTTGGTCCGCCTCAGGCGGATTTCACCGTAATATGATACTCAGCTGAACGGTGGGAGAGTTACTATTGCATCGTGAGACTGTCGAAAAAAGCGGGGTTTCCTCCCTGCCCAACTACTTTCTCACTTCTCTTTTTCCTCTTCCACTATTGATGAACCTGCGCGTGGGCCAGGGCCGTGGCCCGGGCCCGGATGAGGTTGAACCACCGCTTGATGTTGACCACCAGAACCGTGAAGAGACACTGGAGGTTCACCTTGGCCAGGCCCCGGTCGGGGCGGTACATGCAGGCGTAGTCCTCGTCGTTGATCAGGGGGTAGTCGTTGATCAGGGGGTAGATGAGCTCTCGGAGCTGATGCCAGAAACTATCGGACGGGAAGAGCGGCTGACAGATCTGGTCGGTATCGAAAAATGAGAGCTGCCTGGAGCGAGCATCGAGCATAGATCACCCCCATGCTCCCTCCATCGAACAAAATAGTGCCAGACAATCCAATAAGTTACAATGGAAAAAAGCTTCTCAAGGCAGCGAAAGGTGACAGGAAAAAGCGGGGGACTTTATCGACAGTCTCATCGTGAAATATGCCCTACGCTTGGCGTGGATGAAGTGGGTAGGTCCAAGGGCCGATGGGGTGGTCAGAAGAGGTACTCTAACTGGCCGAGGGTCTCGAATCTGCCTTCTTTCCAGGAGGTGTTGAGGCCCAATTGCAAGGCCCCCCCGACGTGTTTGACGATGGTGAAAGAGCCTTTGTCGGTGTGGAGTAGATCGACGATGAGGCGGGTCTCCAGGCTTCCGGCATCCACAGTGAAAAAGAGTTCTTCGCTGCGAAGCTTCGCTGTGGCCTTCATGTCGAACGTTTTGGGAAGATCGTGTTTGGTCTTGAGGCTCGGACCATAGAGGTGATACGAGGAGCCCTGCTTCACCACCGAGAATCTGGCAAAGTTCTTGAGCCACTCAAAGGTTTCCTCGGCTCGACGGTAGAGTTCGACCTCGCGGAGCGAGTGACCGAGAGCGTCTAGGAGGGCCTTACGCACCGGCTCAGCGTAGTAAAGGTTTGGGATGTTTTCTTCGTCGAGTTGAAGCTGGAAGAGGTAGGCTGATGAGAGGCTTGTCAAATGGTAGGCCTCAAGGTTCGCCTGCTCCATATGGCGGCCCAATCGGGTACCGAATGTATAGGTGAAGGTATGGGCCAGAGACTTCGTAGAGGCGGGACGGCTTGGCGCATCGGGAACGAAGCGTAGCGACTGCTCCTGGGCCGTCTGTGCGAGGAGTTGGGCGGGTAGTACTAGCGCAAGACAAACCGTGACGCCGAAGGCCAATAAAGCTAGAATGTGACTAGCCGGTTTCATCGGCTTGTCCCCCGTGCTACATCATCCCCCCTGGGGAGAAGGCAGGAATGTTGTCAAATTGTCCGATACCCACTAATTAATATGGGACCCACGAGCCTTTTTGTCAAGCTAAAAGTTGTGGGAAGGAAAGATTGTTTCCACTTAAGCCACCTGTCCAAGTTACGATTATCCCAGGAAATATTAACCCAGATTGGGATTTGACGGCGAGAACCGGGAGTTAGAGCCAATTTCCTGTGCCGATGGGCCTGCAGTTGGTGTATGGACATCGACCGTGGCTGGCTGACGAGGGGCTGAGCACTCCTAT
>JALLOF010000608.1 GCA_027717595.1 Nitrospinae bacterium AH_259_B05_G02_I21
GACCTCATAAAGAATATCCTCGAGGGGATTCAGGCCACGGTGAGCCGCATTGTGATTAATGACGTGGAAGACAACACCTTCTTCGCCGTCATCTTGTTGTCCATCGACGGCAACGAGGTGTCCATTGATTCAAGGCCCTCGGATGCCATCGCCCTGGCCCTCAGGGTTGATGCGCCCATCTATGTAGCCAAGAAGGTTCTCGATGAAACCCGCACCATCGAGCTTTCTGAGCCGGAGTTAGAGGACGACATCGAGAAGTGGAAAGAGTGGCTGGAAGA
>JALLOF010000609.1 GCA_027717595.1 Nitrospinae bacterium AH_259_B05_G02_I21
GCCCCTCGAAGATCTTGTCGGTGAAATCGAGAACCCCCCCCACCCGCTGCTCCGTCCGGTCGGACTTGCGCCGGATGACGTCCATCAGCTCTTCGACCAGCCCGGTGTCGTACATGAAGTGGAACGGATAGATGCCGTTGGCCTTGAAGACGTCCTTCATGGCCCGGATGCGCGTGGCCGAGGCGGCGGGCGAGTTGAGCCCCCCCGTGGGCGTAGAAGAGCAGATGCCGGTAGTTCTTTCGGGAGGTGACGACCCGCTCGGCGGTCTGCTCGACAT
>JALLOF010000610.1 GCA_027717595.1 Nitrospinae bacterium AH_259_B05_G02_I21
ATCGCGAGGTGGGGGTACTCGCCGACCCCGGAGAAGTTGAAATAAACGAGCCACCTGATGAGCTGGTCGTTGATGGTTGTCTGGAGGGCGCGTGAGTCGGCCTCGAGGATGTCCTGGCGGACCTCCGCGTGTATTGTGCCGAGCGCCTGGGTCCCGTGGCGCCCCTCGCCGCTGGTCAGCGTCTGGCCCAGGATGGCTTTTGCAATCTGGCTGTCTATGTACTCGCAAAACGCCTGGTAGGTCTCGACGCTGCCTTGCCGGGTGGCCTCCAGAAGCT
>JALLOF010000611.1 GCA_027717595.1 Nitrospinae bacterium AH_259_B05_G02_I21
AAGGGCGCAGAGGGCATCATGACGGGGGTCAACGAGAAGCGCCAGCGGCTGGTCATCTCGGTGGACCTCCTCAACCGGGCGGTGGAAGTGGAGCTCGAGGGCTGGGCGGTCGCCCGCATCTAGCCGACCGGGCCCTTCATCCCTCCTATACCCATCAGGAATCCTTACCAGGTCCCTTCTCGTCTAACCCGGAGCCTGCACTTGTGTGGATGGAGGTGTTTTCTAGCTTCCTTGGCGTATCTGGCGGACGAGGGCGCGGATTTGCTCGGCCCTCGGA
>JALLOF010000612.1 GCA_027717595.1 Nitrospinae bacterium AH_259_B05_G02_I21
ATTCTCGAGTTCTTCCAGGCGCAAGCGGGCAACTTCTTCGGGCTCGTGAACTTGTTCTCGGGCGGCGCCCTGTCGCAGATGACCGTGTTCGCGCTCGGCATCATGCCGTACATCTCGGCTTCGATCATTCTGCAGCTGCTCACTGTCGTCTGGCCCTATCTCGAGAAGCTGCAGAAGGAAGGCGAGCTCGGCCGCAAGAAGATCACCCGCTACACGCGCTACCTGACGGTGGTCTTGTCGCTGATACAGTCGACCGCGATCAGCTTCGCCCTGGAGA
>JALLOF010000613.1 GCA_027717595.1 Nitrospinae bacterium AH_259_B05_G02_I21
GCTCAACCTCGAGGCCTACGGCGCCGTCCCCGGGGCCGTCTCCTCCCTCGAAGAGGCCGGGGTCAAGGTCGTCGTCGTCCGAGGGGAAGGCGAGCGGGCCTTCGGAGCGGGGAGCGACATCTCCGAGTTTCCCACGCTGCGCTTCGGCCGCGAGGCCGCGCTCCAGTACAACCGGGTGGAGGAGGGCGCCTTGCTCGCCCTCGCCCGCTGCCCCGTGCCCACGATCGCGATGGTCCACGGCTACTGCGTGGGAGGGGGGCTCGAGGTGGCGGTGGCC
>JALLOF010000614.1 GCA_027717595.1 Nitrospinae bacterium AH_259_B05_G02_I21
ATCCGGGGGGCGGCGTCTTCCGTCCCACAGACTAGAGCCACGTCACAGCCCGCCCGAAGCGCCTTGATGGCTGCCTCCTCGCAGGTGTGCTCGTCGGCCACGGCCCGCATATCGAGATCATCTGTGATGACGCAGCCCTCGTAGCCAAGCTCCTCTCTCAGCAGCCCCTCGATGATGGGCCGGCTTAGGGTGGCCACCTCTTCGGGGTCGAGGCGGGGCAATAGGATGTGGGCCGACATGATGGCGGCCACCTTCGCCTCGGCGGCCGCCCGGAAGG
>JALLOF010000615.1 GCA_027717595.1 Nitrospinae bacterium AH_259_B05_G02_I21
TGCGGAACTCTGTCAGTGCCCCACATAGTTCCTGATTGCCGGTTGTGGGTTCGGCACAGCCTTGGAGCAGGTCCTATTCATCACGACCCCGGTTCCCAAGGGCGAGTCTTCAGAATTAAGGTCATCCCTGACACGAGAGACCCAGTAAGCTGTTTCTCGTCATGTAGATTTCAACAGAGACAACCCATATACAGAATACCCGTCCGCTCTGACAGCCTCTGGTGACGTCCTGGAATTGCTGTGAAAATGAGCTTGGGTCCAGCCTTGATTCTCAGG
>JALLOF010000616.1 GCA_027717595.1 Nitrospinae bacterium AH_259_B05_G02_I21
TCGTCAAGGCCGACGAGGCGGCCCGCCACGGCCGCGTCGTGGAGGTGATGGACGCCGCGAAGCTGGCCGGCGTCAAGCGGCTGGCCATCGCCACGGCGACGAAGCCGGCCGCCCAGCCCTGAGCTCGCCCATGGCCCACGCACTCAAGAGAGATTTCTCCCTTCCGCCCCCGATGAGGCGTGGGGCTCTGGTGGCGGCCCTCGGCGGGTCGCTGGTCCTCCATGCCCTGCTCGTCTACTTCGCCCCTCCCCTGGGCCAGGCTCCTCTTCCCAGGAT
>JALLOF010000617.1 GCA_027717595.1 Nitrospinae bacterium AH_259_B05_G02_I21
CAATGACCCTGGGCACAGGCCCCTCGCCCCGCAGCGCTGCCGGGAAATCCCGCACGGGATCGCAAGAGGCAAGGGCCCGCTCTAGGCGACTTAGGGGCAGCTGCCCCATGCGGCGGTCGAGCTCCAGGGCCGTCTCTTCTAGGATATTTTCCAAGATGGTGCTCACGCCTCTCCCTCTTGCGTCGCAACGGTTGCCGCGTGCGAGAACTGCTGGAGGCGCTCGAGGATGCGTGATGCGGCCCCCGAGTCTATGGCCTCGGCGGCCGCCTCGACGC
>JALLOF010000061.1 GCA_027717595.1 Nitrospinae bacterium AH_259_B05_G02_I21
TTGAAGACGAGCCCGGCTATGAAGCTTGAGGCCGAGTCGGTAAGCAGGATGGGGTTTAGCTTCTCGGCGTCGCCGATGGAGCTTACGGTGAGTTGGTTTATCTTTTTATTGAAGTTGCCTCGAGCCACTAAGAAGGCCACGAGGAAAGCCGCCCCGATGATGAGGGGCATTGCGAAGAGAATCCGTCGGATGCGCATCGATCAGCGGCCGGGTGGTGGTCCGCCGCTGGAGGGCCTACCGGCCGGCAGGGGCCTGCGACGGGGGTGATGGGGGGGGCACGAGAGGTTGGGTCTGGCTCGTTACAATACTGGCCCGCTCCTGCCGGGCTTTGTAGATCGACAGTCCAAAGGATGTCAGCATGAAGATGACCGCCGCCGCTGTGGTGAGCTTGTGCAAGAAGCTGGCTGGACCACGGCTGCCGAAGACCGTCTGGCTGGAACCTCCAAAGGCCGCCCCCATGCTAGCTCCCTTGCCCGTCTGGAGCAGGACGATGGCGATCAGGGCAAAGGAGACGATGATGTGGAGAACGAGGATGATCGTAAGCATCCGGTTACCCTTTGTTGAACCCTGCGATGGCCGCAAAGCTCTCGATCTCGAGGCTGGCCCCGCCGACGAGGGCTCCGTCAATGTTCTCACAGGCCATGAGCTCCCGAATGTTGTCGGGCTTCACGCTACCACCATATAGGATGCGCGTCGTTTGAGCAAGGCCCTCGCCGTACCGCTCGGCCAGGGTCTGGCCTATGAAGTGGTGGACCTCTTCGGCCTGCTCGGGGGTGGCCGTCACTCCTGTCCCGATGGCCCAGACCGGTTCATAGGCGATGACGACGCTTCCTATCTGGTCGGCCCCGGCGTTGGTCAGCCCGCCCTCTAGCTGGCTGGTCACGACCTCGAAGGTCTGGCCGGCCTGGCGCTGCTCCAGGGTTTCGCCGATGCAGACAATGGGGTGGAGCCCTGCGGCCAGGGCGGCGAAGAGGCGCCGGTTCACGGTCTCGTCGGTCTCGCCGAAATATTGGCGCCGCTCGGAGTGGCCGATGATGACGAGGCTGCAGCCGGCTTCGGCGAGCATCGGCCCGCTGGTCTCACCCGTGTAGGCCCCGCTTTCCTCCCAGAAGATGTTCTGGGCGGCCAGACGGATGGGTCCCCCCTTTAGGACCTCGGCGACCGGGTGCAAGGCGGTGAACGGTGGGGCCACGGCGACCTCGACCCCGTTCACCTCTCCGATGGCTTCGAGCAGCCCTCGGGCGAAGTCCACCGATTCGCGGACCGTCTTGTGCATCTTCCAATTCCCGGCGATGAGGGGGATCCTCATGCGTCTATCCCTCCCGATCGTTGAGGGCTGCGACGCCGGGCAGCTCCTCGCCCTCGAGGAACTTGAGGCTAGCCCCGCCCCCCGTGCAGATGTGACCTATGCGGTCGGCAAGACCGGCGGCGTGGACGGCCGCTACGGTGTCGCCCCCGCCGATCACGCTAACGGCTCCACTGGCGGCCACGGCCTCGGCGATGGCCCTCGTGCCGGCAGCGAATGCCTCGATCTCAAAGACGCCCATCGGCCCGTTCCACAGAATAGTCTTGGCCCCGGCAATCACCTCTTTGTAGGCAGCCGTCGTCGTGGGTCCGATATCGAGGCCCATGAAGCCTTCGGGAATGGCCGGCCCCTCGGTGACGGCGGTCTTGGCGTCGGGGGCGACCTTTTCTCCGGCCAGGTGGTCGAGCGGCAGCCGCAGGTCGACCTTTCGCTCTTCGGCATGCTTGAGGGTGACCGCCGCGACGTCGAGCCTGTCGTCTTCCACTAAGGAGTTGCCCACGGAGACGGCCTTGGTCTTGAGAAAGGTGTAGGCCATGGCCCCGCCTATGAGGAACGTGTCGACCTTCTCCAGCAGATGGTCGATCACGCCGATCTTGCCCGAGACTTTCACCCCGCCGAGGATGGCGACGAACGGCGATTCGTGCCCGTGGAGGAGGCGGTGGAGCGCGGCCAGCTCGGCCTCCAGCAAGAGGCCGGCCACTGCCGGCTGGAGGAACTTGGTGATGCCAGTGGTGGAGGCGTGGGCCCGGTGTGCGGTCCCGAAGGCGTCGTTGACGTAGAGCTCGCCGAGGGCGGCCAGCTCGCGGCAAAACGCCTCGTCGTTCGCTTCCTCGCTGGCGTGGAAGCGGAGGTTCTCCAGCAAGAGGACGTCGCCTTCGGCCAGGGCTTCTGCCTGCTGGCGGACGCCGTCGCCCGTGCAGTCGCTGGCCACCGACACGGGCCGCCGAAGGAGGCTCGCCAACCTCTCGCCCACGGGCTTGAGGCTCATCCCCGGCTGGGGTTGTCCTTTCGGGCGGCCGAGGTGTGAGGCCAGGATGAGCCTGGCACCGTGCGTAATCAGGTATTCGATGGTCGGCAATGTGGCACGGATGCGGGTGTCGTCGCTGACCTGTCCGTTGTCATCCAGAGGGACGTTGAAATCCACCCGGACGAAGGCCCGTTTGCCTTTGAGGTCCACGGCCTTGATGGTTTTTTTCATGGAACCCGGCCCTTGGTCGCGCCGCCGTGTTGTGCGTTGGCGGCGGGCTAGAGCCCCTGGGCAGAGATGTACTCGATCAGGTCCACCACCCGTACAGAGTAGGCCCACTCGTTGTCGTACCAGGCAAGCACCTTGACCATCTTTTTGTCGATGACCCGGGTGGACTCTGCATCCACGATGGAGGAGCGGGGGTCGCCGTTGAAGTCGATGGAGACCAGCGGCTCTTCGCTGATGCCGAGAATCCCCTCCAGCTCCCCGTCGGCTGCGGCCCTGAATGCGTCCAAGACCTCTTCGGTCGTGACCTCGTTTTCGAGCTCAGCCACGAAGTCCACCAGCGAGACGTTAGGCGTCGGGACCCGGATGGCCATCCCGTCGAGCTTGCCCTTGAGCTCCGGCAGGACCTCGGCCACCGCCGTCGCCGCCCCGGTCGTGGTGGGAATCATCGAGAGGGCCCCCGCCCGGGCCCTCCTAAGATCGCTGTGGGGGAGGTCGAGGATGCGCTGGTCGTTGGTGTAGGCGTGGGTTGTGGTCATGAGGCCGTGGACGATGCCGAAGTTCTCGTTCAAGACCTTCGCCACAGGCGCCAGGCAGTTGGTGGTGCACGAGGCGTTGGAGACGATGTGATGTTTGGTCTTGTCGTAGGAGCCTTCGTTGGCCCCGATGACGATGGTGAGGTCGGGCTTCTTGGCCGGGGCGGTGATGATTACCTTCTTCGCCCCCGCTTCCAAGTGCCTGCCGGCTCCCTCTCGGTCCCGGAAAATGCCCGTCGACTCGACGACGACTTCGACCCCGAGGGTTTTCCAGGGAAGATCGGCGGGGTCGCGCTCGGCGAACACCTTGACGGGCCTGTCATTTATGACGATGGAGCTGTCGGCAACACTGACCGTGCCGGGAAACACGCCGTGGATGCTGTCGTATTTGAACAGGTGGGCCAGCGTTTTGGCATCGGTGATGTCGTTGACTGCCACCACATCGATCGCCTCGCGCTCGAGCGCTGCGCGCAGCACGATGCGTCCTATGCGACCGAATCCGTTGATACCCACCGTGACCGCCATGGTGCGCTTCCTCCTGTCAGAGGACGGGATGAGAGACGTCAGTGATTAAAAGACCGCCAACCTCGTCGGCCACACAAATTCAGCCGAGGCAACAACCTCGGCTTCCCGGGGTTTCATCTGGATGGGTTTGGGGCATGAAATCGGCCATTGTGGCTGCCTGGGAGACGGGCCGTATTCTCGTATAGGGTTCGGGCCTTGTCAAGGCTTTTTGGCCCTACTCGGCCCGGGCCGCCGTGTAGACGTAGACGGCGCTCGCCCCTGCCCTGGTGAGGACCCGGGCCGCCTCCCGGGCCGTGGCTCCCGTGGTGAGGACGTCGTCGATCAGCAGCACCGTGCGGCCCTCGGGTCTGACCCAGGGGGCCAGGCCGAAGGCATTCCGGACGTTGGCGCGGCGCCCGGCCCGACTGAGGCGGCTCTGCGGTGGGGTCGGTCGGATTCTTCGGAGCCAAAGCCGAAGAGGCCAGCCAGCATTCCGGGCGACCTCCCGGGCCATGAGGACCGCCTGGTCGAGTTCCCGCTCCAAAAATCGCTCGGTGTGAAGAGGGATGGGGACGACGGCGTCGGGCACGAACTCCCCGAAGAGGCTCGGGTACGCTTCGGCGAGCAAGCCCGCCAAGGCGAAGGCCGCCTGGGCGTTGGAGCGGTATTTCATCAGCAACACCAGGTTCTTGAGGTGTCCCCGGTACAGACCAACGGCCCTCGCCGCAAGGAACGGGGGCGGGTGGGTGCGGCACAGGCCGCACAGGGCTCCCTCAGCCACGAAGGACTCCCCAAAGGTCCAAAACGGCTGGCCGCACGTATCGCACAGCGGGCCGTGGTAGCGTACGACCTGCCCGGCGCAGGCGGAGCAGAGGTAGGTATTGGGCCGGTCGGGCAGGAAGGCTTCACAGGTCAGGCATTTGCGGGGAAACAGGGAATCGGAGATCAGCCGGCCGAGACTCACCGCTGTCCGCTGGAACGTGCGCAGAGCTCGACGTGAGCGAAGGGGAACGAGGGTATCGTGGCTGGTCATGGGGATGGGGGGAGTTGGTGGCCGTGGATGCCCGTCGGGGGGCCAACGTGCTTGAGCCCGCCCGCGGGACGGGGCCGGTCACAAGAGGCCTGCGTGGTGCCAGGTAGGGTGGTCGTCGCTCGAGGAGAGGCCCCCTTCAAGGGGTGTCTGCGGTTGGGCTTGCCCCTGTGCAGGTGCATTCGGCTGACAGCGACCCTCCCAGGTCCTTGCTCAGATCGGCAATCGCCTCTTCGCAGGAGGGCGCAACGCGCTGCTTGAACACCCTGGTGACGGTCTTGCCCGAGGAGCGCTTCCAGGTGCAGTGGACGTTCAAGACCTCTCGCCTGACGATGCGCCGCTGGTTGTCCCAGGTCTCCATCTCCCGAAGCCGCCTTGCGCGCTCCAACTCCTTGAGGTACTCCTCCAGCCTCTCCTTTTGATAGATAACCGATTCGAGGGGTCCCAGCTGTTCGATGGGATCTTTGGTTGGGGGTTTGGGCAGACTGCGCTGTTGAGCGCCGGCCGAGGGAGGGAGCATAAGGGCTAGGAGCACCACGGCGAGAAGCGTTCGGGAGAAGGTCACGGGTCGTCCTCCGAGAGCGAGCCCCCCGTAGAAGAGACGTCCCGGGGGGACATGACGAATTATAGGGATGGTCAGCGGGCGGGGTCAAGCCCCCGCCTATCCGCCCCCTTCGGGGAGGGGTGCGGGGGTGGGGTGGCCGCTGTTGACGACGATAATCCCGGTGCCCACGCAGACAAGCCCGACCACCAGGGACCAGCCGACCGCCTCTCCAAGCAGGATCGCCCCGCCCATCACGCTGAAGACGGGGGTCAGGAAGACGAAGCTGTGGAGTTGGGTCGCCAGAGTGCGCTGGACGAGGTGGATGTAGACGACGTAGCAGAACGCCGCGGCCACCAACGACAGGTAGAGAAACGCGACCACGATCAGGGGGGTGATGTGGTAGCCGTCGCGCCCTTCGAGGGCGAGGGCCACCGTTCCGCCGACAACGGCCACGAAGAGGCTCTGCCAGGTGACCACGCTGGCCGGCGGCAGGTGGGCCAGGGGCCGCTTGAGCAGGAGGACCTGGAGGGACCAGCCCATGGCCGATAGCACGATCAGACTGTCGCCAAGCATGCCCAACGCATCGACCTCCGTCCACCGGGCGGCGAAGAGGACCACCACCCCGGCAAAGGCTACGGTCGTCCCGGACACCTTGCGAGGGGTTAGGGGGTCGCGGTCCAAGAAGAAGTGGGCCACGAGCAGGACGAAGAATGGTTGCAGGTTGAGAAGAATCGCGGACCGCCCCGCCGTGGTGAACTGCATGCCGACGAAGAGGATCAGCATCTGGGCGCTCAACAGAAGCCCTGAGACGGCCAGCCACCGGAAGGTCTCCCGGCCGAACCAGAGGCTGAGGCCCCGCCAGCGCAGATACAGCCCGAGGCAGAGCGCAACCAGGCCAAAACGGAGGGCGGCGAGCCCCATGGGCGGGACGCCGCGCAGACACACCTTGATCGAGATGAAGGAACCGCCCCAGAGAAAGCAAAGGCCCACTATGGTCAGGACGCTGAGAGGGTCCAGACGGGGACGCTCGAGGGGTGCGACCCATTGGTTGGTCAACGGTATCTCCTGTCCCGTGGAACGCGACGCCACAGCCTCTCATGCTGGCTCCTCCCATGGCCGATGTCAAGGGGCCGTCAGCTTGACACTCGCGGGGCCGGCCTTTAAGATGATCAGAAGTACTCGGGACCCGTTTCTTGCCCTCACGCCTGTCCCGCTCCACGCGGCACGGAGGCCATGCTCTCCCCCCTTCTCGACCAACTGAAGACCTCCGAGGCGTACGCCGACCAGGTGGTCCATCACGAGGTCATTCCCGCCCAGACGGCCCGCTACGGCGAGCCCTCCGAGCCCCTTCCCGACGAGCTTACCGCCGCTCTCGCGCGCCTTGGCATCGAGCGGCTCTACACCCATCAGGTGGAGGCCCTCGGAGCCGTCCGAGCGGGCCAGAATGTGGCCGTCGTGACCCCGACGGCCAGCGGTAAAACCCTCGTCTATAACATCCCGGTCCTGGAAGCGGCCCTCGCTGATGAGACGACGAAGGCGCTCTATCTCTTTCCCCTCAAAGCGCTGGAGCAGGACCAGCAGAAGGCCTTCGAGGAGCTCGTCGCCGCGGTGCCGGGAGACCCGGCCGTCTCGG
>JALLOF010000618.1 GCA_027717595.1 Nitrospinae bacterium AH_259_B05_G02_I21
GGGTAGGCGTTGTACCAGAGGAAGCCGAGGCCCGCCCCGATGATGGCCGCGCCGAAGACCGCCACCTCCCCGGCACCACGTATGTATATAATATTCAGATACTTGGCGAACTCGCTGTGGCCCGTCACATATGCGATGACCACGTAAGCGACGGTGGCGATGATCACCGGGCCGATGGCCAACCCGTCGAGCCCATCGGTTATGTTGACGGCGTTGCTCGCCCCGACGATGACCAGCACGACGAAGGGGATGTAGAGCAACCCCAGATCTGGCAC
>JALLOF010000619.1 GCA_027717595.1 Nitrospinae bacterium AH_259_B05_G02_I21
GCACGGCCTCCTGCCAGCAGTCGAGGAATCCGTCGAGCATCACCTCCGCTTCGCCGATCAAAAAGATGTCGAAAAAGTCGGCGAGCGGCTCGGGATTGTAGAAGACACAGATGCCCCCGCCAATGACGAGCGGGGCCGCCTCCGCCCGCTCCTCGCGCCGGGGCGCAAGCCCGCCCCAGGCGAGCATCTTCATAACGTTCAGGTAGTCCTGTTCGTAGCAGAGGCTGAAGGCTACAAGATCGAAGGCGTGCAAGGGGGTGGCGCTCTCTAAGCT
>JALLOF010000620.1 GCA_027717595.1 Nitrospinae bacterium AH_259_B05_G02_I21
GAGTCCGGGTGCCAGTTGCGGGACTCTTGTGAGCGTGTCGTATACCAACGATATAGGCCTCTGATACCGCGCTCAATAAGTTTGTCTTTCTCCTTTCGGCTCAACAGCCCAGCAGGGAACGGTGGGCGTTGCTCTTCAATTTCTTTGATAATCGTCTCTTCAGGTTCAGTAATTGCCACTATTTCCTCCCGTATCGGCGGTAGAGGTGTCGAGCTTTTTCAAGCCATTGTATCACCTTTTGAGTTGGAATGTGGTAGTTTTCCGTCCCCCTATG
>JALLOF010000621.1 GCA_027717595.1 Nitrospinae bacterium AH_259_B05_G02_I21
GAGCCACGATGGAGAGGTTTTCCCGGATGACGTCGGCCAGAAGATTGCTGACGGCGCCCTCCATGAGTGAGACGTCGTTGGAGATGCGGCTCATCAGCTCGCCCGTTCGACGCTCGTGGAAGAATGTCAACGGGAGGGTCTGGATGTGGGCGTACATGTCGTTTCTAAGCTGGCGGACGACGTGGACGCCGATGAGGTTCATCGTGTAGCTGGAGATGAACCGGAAGAACCCGCGCACCCCGTAGAGGACGATGACGAGGAGCGGCAGTAGCC
>JALLOF010000622.1 GCA_027717595.1 Nitrospinae bacterium AH_259_B05_G02_I21
CCGTGGACGTCGGCGAGCAAGCGCTCGGGGCCCTTGGCCTCTATCTGTTCGGCATCTACCCAGTCGATCTCGACCTCGAGGTGGTTGGCTATGCCCCCGTGGGCGAGGGCTTCGATGAGGCTCTTGTAGGCGTCTTTTAGGTGGACGTACTTGCCGACGATGGCGATCGTCACCCGGCCTTGGGGGTGGCGGACGGTCTCGACGATCTCCTCCCAGGCCGAAAGGTCCGGCTCGCCGGCTTCCAGCCCCAGCCGCTCGAGGATGATTGTATCT
>JALLOF010000623.1 GCA_027717595.1 Nitrospinae bacterium AH_259_B05_G02_I21
GCATTGTAGATTGTTTCTGAAAGGCCGTCAAGCAACGGTTCCGAAAGGCTTTAGCCGCCGCCTCAGCCCTGGCGGCCACCGCCGCTCGGGCGGCCTCCTTGGGCCGTACGCGCTTGCTGAGAGGTGGGAAGAGGCCAAAGTTGATATTCATGGGCTGGAAGGTCTCGGGAGCGGCACGGCTCAGGTAGCCAAGAATCGCCCCGAAGGCCGTCTCGGGCGGAAAGACCACCGGGGGCAGCCCATGGTAGAGATGGACCGCATTGAGCCCTGAGA
>JALLOF010000624.1 GCA_027717595.1 Nitrospinae bacterium AH_259_B05_G02_I21
AGCGCTCCAGGAAGGCGAGGTACTGGGGCGCCATGTGGGCGGTCCGGGTATCGAGGGTGCCGCTCAACAACCCCTCCATGCACTTCTTCGCCAGAAGCGGCACGGTCTCTTCCGTCCACTCTTCTTCGGTGAGGTCCACCACGGGCATGCCGGCTGGCTTGGAGTCGGCGAGGCGCTGATAGGCCCGAAGCACCTCGGCTGCGGCGCGGAGGCGGATACGCTCGTCTTCGGATTTGAGCAGGCCCTCCAGCGCGTCGAGGGCGGGGGCGACCA
>JALLOF010000625.1 GCA_027717595.1 Nitrospinae bacterium AH_259_B05_G02_I21
CTACACAACCGGTTCAGCATCTTCGACTGGCTGCACCCCTCGCTTGAAGGCGAAGAAGCACATGCGGCCATCGAAGCGGGCCGCGACTCGCTGCTCGCATCGCTGCAGCCCGCGGTCGGACTGCTGCAGGAGGGTGAGGCCGCTGCGGAGGCGGCGCACGGCGCCGGCCTCGAGCTCGGCCTGATGCTGGCCTCGGTCGTGATCGCGCTGGCCGGCATCGGCGTCGCCTACGCCGTCTACATGAAGGAGCCACAGCGCGCCACCGCGCTTTA
>JALLOF010000626.1 GCA_027717595.1 Nitrospinae bacterium AH_259_B05_G02_I21
GCAAGCCGGCTTCCAACACACAATCGCCCTTGACGATGGACTCGTACATGCGGGTGCGCCCGACGACGTCGTCGGACTTCACCGTCAACATCTCCTGAAGCGTCTTGGCCGCTCCATACGCCTCCAGGGCCCACACCTCCATCTCTCCCAACCGCTGGCCGCCGAACTGCGCTTTGCCGCCAAGGGGCTGCTGGGTCACCAGGGAATACGGCCCCGTCGAGCGGGCATGAATCTTATCATCCACCAGGTGGTGCAGCTTCATCATGTAGATG
>JALLOF010000627.1 GCA_027717595.1 Nitrospinae bacterium AH_259_B05_G02_I21
GTTGAAGGTCGAGGTCGGGTCCACAAGCTCCCACCAGTTCCCCCACGAGCGGATGGCGGAGTTGTGGACGAGGAAGTTCCAATCGTCGTAGATGAACTCGTTCCGCAGGCTCGTGGCGTACGTGACGAGCGCCACGGCGGCGACGAGCGCCACAGGCCACCAGCGCTGGAGCGGCGAGGGGGCGGGGCTGGTCGGTGGTGCCGTCATGGGGGCCGGTCAGTATCGGTCGGCGAAGTAGTCGGCGAGGATGGTGGCGTGGTCGAAGGCAAGAT
>JALLOF010000062.1 GCA_027717595.1 Nitrospinae bacterium AH_259_B05_G02_I21
AGGTGGACGATGGCCTGGGACTGCTGGTCGGTCAGGGCGTCGCTCGTCATGGTCTACTCCAAAGCCGGGCCCGCCTGAGGCGGGGTCTCTCTTATCATCAAGCATAAAACACGCGGCTTGTCGTCTCGCACTTCGCGTACTTCCCGTATTTCCCGAATGGAGGGTGGTTTTTTCCAAGACACGGCCCTCCGAAAAAAGCGATCCCCCCCGTCCCTCCCGGCGGTGGAGGCTCCCAATATTCACAAGCTGAGAAAATACGGCCCTTTGACACCTTGAGCCTTCCAGGCTGAGGCGCGGTTTCACTATCCTCACTATATCAATATCTTATGGCGAGGCGGAGTTGGGCCGATAGTGTCAAAAGTGTCTAAAAGTGTCTAATGTGACTGATGCTTTGTGGGGATAAGTCGAGGGGCGAGAGGGACGAGAGGCGACGAGCGGCGGCCTAGAACGAGAAGCCGAGCTCCATCACCCAGATGTCGCCTCGGCCGTCGGACCTGTCGGAGAAGTAGGCGATGCGCATGCCGTCCGGGCTCCAGGCCGGCGACCAGTCCCTTGCGGGATGGCTTGTAAGCTGGCGGGGATTTCTCCCGTCGGGCTCCATGACCCAGATGTCGAGGTTGCCGCTTCGGGCGGAGAACCAGGCGATGAGGCTTCCGTCGGCCCGGAACGTGGGAGCGAGGTCCTCTGAGCGGTCGTAGGTGAGCTGCTCGGGGTTGGTGCCGTCGGCGTCCATGACCCAGATGTCACGGTTGCCCGCGCGGTCGGAGTGAAAGACGATGCGTCGGCCGTCCGGGCTCCAGTCGGGCGCGCCGTCTGTCCCTCTCCACGTGGTGAGCTGCGTTTGCTTTGAGCCGTCGGCGTCCATGACCCAGACGTCGGTGTTGCCGCGCCCGATGTGGCGGACCCAGATGATCTTCGTCCCATCGGGGCTCCAGTTGGGGAAGAGGTCGCGGGCCGGGTGATCGGTGAGCCGCTCCATGTTGGAGCCGTCGGCATCCATCACCCAGATGTCGAGGTTGCCCGAGCGGGACGAGTAGAAGAGGATGCGGCGGCCGTCGGGCGAGAAGGTCGCCGAGGCGTCCACGGCGGGACCGTTCGTCAGCCGGGCCTTGTTGGAGCCGTCGTCGTCCATGACCCAGATGTGGGTGGTGCGGCCTCTGCGCGAGTCGAAGATGATGCGCCGGCCGTCGGGGCTCCAGCCGGGCCGCTCCTCGACCGAGGGGTTGAAGGTCAGCTGGGTCTCCCTGAGGACCGTGAAGAAGATGGGTGCGACGGCAGCAAGGGCCGCCGCCGACAGCGTTAAGGCGGCCACCAGCGCGACCGCCGCCGCCTGCAGACTACGGCCAGGTGATGTAGATCGGCGCTCCGGCGTACTCGATCGCATCGTCGCTCACTTCGATGTAGGGCCGCTCCTTGGGCGGGAGAGCGGGCGAGACCCACTGGGCCGAGGCCACGAGGTTGTCCATCGTGGCCGGCTGGCCTGTGTGGACGAGCACCCAACAGACGTCGGCGCGGTGGGCCTCGACCACCTGGGCGGTCACCTCGCGCACGACGATTCGCACCATCTCGCTGGGCAGGTCCGGGCTCACCGCCACACGGGCTGAAAACCTTCCGACGCGACCGTGGCTGAAGTCCTGGATGCCGAGAACGGTGTAGGTGGTCTTGGGCTCCTCGGGCCCGCATCCGACCAGAATAGCCAGGACCCCGAGAGCCGCCAACACCGTCCTTCCGGCAACCCTCTGCCGCTGCCTTCCACCGTGGGCCAACGTTGCTCCTTTCCTCCCAGGCCCTCTAAGTTTACTCCCTGGGCCGAAGGGGTGTAAACGAAAAACCGCCTCCTGCGGCCTGCGTCTTTCCTCGCCCCCTTGAGCCGCGCTATACTTGGACCCGAAGGGGGATGGCGGGGTCCCATGGGAGAGGGAGGAGCCGATGCGCAGGCTTGCCGTTCTCGGTGTTGTGCTGACGACCGTGCTGGTCGCCGGGGTTGCCCTGGCCCAGAAGGGCCAGGGGCCTTCGAGCGAGGCCGTCCGCCACTACACGGCCGGGATGCGTCTCCTCGAGCGGGGAGCGCTTGAGGCGGCCGAGGCCGAGCTGGAGCGCGCGGTGCGCCTCGCCCCGGATTACTTCGAGGCCCTAAGCTCCCTGGCTCTCGTCTACCGAAAGCGGGGGAAGATGACTCACTACCGGGCATTTCTCAAGAGTGCCGCGGCCGTCAAAGCCAAACAGAGCGTGCCGCAGAAGCAGCCCACGCCGAGCCTCGCCCCACCCGCGCCCCCCGGCCCTGCGCCGCCGCCAAAGAAGCCCGAGCAAGCCCGGCCGACCCGAGCCGAGCGCAACCGCTGGCACCACGAGGGGCCCGAGCCCAAGGAGGTCTTCGTCACCGAAAGGGAGTCCCGGCGGGGTCCGCTGGGCAACCTGCGCATCGAGGGCACCGTCAAGAACAACACCTCCAAGGCCGTCGAGCGTGTCGTTGTGGCCCTGGTGGCCTTCAGCGCCGACGGCCGCCCCGTCGACCCGCCCCTCACCTACCGGGGTCCGTGGGAGCTGAACCCCGGCGAGCAGGCCTCCTTTAGCCTCGACGTCGCCGATACGGGCGACAAGGTCGAGCGGTTCGATCTCAAGGCCTCCTGGGGGCCGCCCGTGGAGTGAGCGGGGGGGGGGCCGATCCGCCCGGCACACCCCTTGTCAGCCTTCGCACAGAGAGAGAGGGAGGGAGCCATGGAGATAGCCGTTGTCCTCGGAAGCCTCATCGAGGTGGACGTCGAGGCCATCGTCAATGCCGCCAACAGCCAGGGCTTGATGGGCGGCGGGGTGGCGGGGTTCTTGAAGAAGGCCGCCGGGGCTGAGGTGGAGGCCGAGGCCGTGGCCCAGGCTCCCATCCCGGTGGGCCAGGCCGCCGTGACGAGCGCCGGGGCGCTGGAGCGCTGCCGGGCGATAATCCACGCCCCCACCATGGAGCGGCCCGCCATGCGCATCCCGCCGGAGAACGTCTACCAGGCCACGAGCGGGGCTCTTCGGTCCGCCGACGAGGCGGGTTTTGCGAGCCTCGCCATTCCCGGGATGGGGACAGGCGTCGGCGGCGTGGCGCATGACGAGGCGGCCCGCCAGATGGTCCGGGCCATCCGGGAGCTTGAGGCGACGTCGCTCTCTCGCATCGTGCTCGTTGACATCGACGAGGCGATGGTCGGGGCCTGGAGGGAGGCCCTGGGCGCGGGGTGAGAGGCGCCCGCTGAAGGCCGTTCGTCGGCGAGTGCCTCTGGCGGCGAAGGTGCCGGCGGGAACCTACCAGTACTCTTCGAAGTGGATGTTGCAGCCGGGGGCCTTGCGCTCCGAGGTAAAGTCAGGGTAGCCCGTCTCCAAAATCTCGATGACCCCCTCGTTCTCCGGGTAGACCATCTTGCCCTTGACCCGCTTGGGGGCGCCCACCATGTCCGGGTTCCCGCAGAGAAAGAAGTGCATGCTGGGGTCGATGGGCTTTCCGAGGAGTTCCTCTAGGGAGCCGTTTTTAAGGTAGTCCTGGACGTAGACCTTGGGTTTGCCGGGCGGGAGATCCCGGGTGGTGAGGATGACGTACCGGTAGTTGGGGAAGCGTTCCTCGAGATTGTGGTGTACGTCGACGTAGGCCAAATCCTCGAGGTAGCGGGCGCAGACAATGGAGACGATTTGGCCCTCGTGACCGTTTTGGAGGAGCCACGCGATCATGGGGTTGTGGGGGGCCTCGCCGGTGCCCGTGGCGCCGAAGATGAGGTCGCTCTCCTTCGGCACACCATCTAGGGTGTAGAAGCCCGTAATCTTTGGCTGCATGAAAATCCGGTCTCCTTCGCCGAGCAGCGCAAGCCTCGGCGTGAGGAGCGGGGCAGTGTCCCCGTCATCCCAACCCCGGATGATGGTGATGTAAAACTCCAGGCTGTTGTCTTTGAGCGGGTCGGCGAAATCCCCATCCTCTTCGAGGACCGGGTGGCAGATGGAGTAGCTGCGCTTGATGAGCTTTTGGACCAACGTCTCGTACTCGTTGGTCAGCTTCTCTTTTTCCTCGACCGTGGTTTCCTGCTCGTCGTCCTTCAGGCCGGCAATCCTGTCGCCCATCACCATGAGCTTATCTTTCCCACATCCCTCCGATCGGTCTTCCCACCAGCCTAGCCCCAGGCTCACGTACTGGCCCGGCTTGTAGGCCGGCAGGGGAAAGTCCGCCTTGACTTGGAAGATGACCAGGGCATCGTGGACTTCCAGAAATTTGGTGACCGTGGCGTTGTAGTGCTCGCTGCGCAGGGCGTCCTTGGACATCCCCTCAGGCACGGTGACAGTCAGATTTCCCATCGTTCTGTGTCCTCATGAGTGGTGGTGTGGCCTCCGGCGCTCGGTGGGTCCGTGCTCGGTTTCAAACCGAGGCGGTCCCGTCGAAGGTGCCTTGGGGTCGTGGGCCCGAGGAGGTCTCAGCCCTCGGCTGGATACCCCACTGACCTAAAATAGAACCCTCCGCCGATAAATGCAAGGGGTTCGAGGCCGGGCGAGTCAGGCACCACCTTCCTTGCCTTCCGCCGCGCCTGGGCGTAGAATACGGGCCGCGGAGCCTTCCCTATGAGTCATTCCTCCGGCCGCTTGCCACTCATGCTGCATGCCTTCCGCCTGTTGGCCACCCTGGCGGTGGGGTGCGTGTTTCGCTTCCGAAGGCTGACGAGGCGTCGGCTCTTCCGGGCCGCGATGGCCGCCCTCTTCGGCCGTTTGGCACCCCGCTACGATGCGATGTGGGAGCGGATGCCCGGAGGCTTGGAGACCTACACCGCCCCGTTGCGCCAGGCGTTAAGCGACTCCCTCATCGGCCAGCCGCCGGGGCTGGTGCTCGATGTGGGCTGCGGGACCGCCGTCGCGTCCCGGGCGGTGGCGGAGCGCTTCGCTGGGGTGTCCATCGTCGGGCTCGACCTGGCGCCCGCGATGCTTCACCAGGCTCGCCTCGTTTGGGCCGACCGCCGGCCGGCGCTGGTCTGCGTGGCGGGCGATGGCGCCTCGCCACCCTTTGCCCCCGGCAGCTTCGACCTAGTCGTAGTGATGAATGCCCCACCCGAGCCCGAAGCGGTCCGAGAGTTGCTCGCCCCGGGCGGCCGGGCCGTCTTCGCTTATTCGCTCCCCTACACGCCGATGGTCAGGCCCGCCATCCGGCGGCGGCTCGCCGAGGCGGGCTTCGCCCGGGCTTCCGTGCGCCCCTCAGGTCTCGGGGTCCTCGTCATCGCTCACCGCGACGAGGGGGGGTGATCATCCCCCTATGCGTCCCAGCCGGGCCGAGCCAGCCCGCCTGAGGCGGGAGACGGCCTGATCGACCGAGGGGCAATTTCAGATGAAATATTAACTTTTAGGTCGGTTGGGCAAAGTTAAGACTTCCTGGGATAATCGTAACTACCAGAAACTCGTTGCCCCCTTCAGTCTTAGAGTCTATAGTTTTCAATAACACATCTCTCCTAATCAAACTTTCGATGAGGAAGAATCCCGGCTCTATGGGAGCAAGGTTGCCATGAGACGTAGCAAGCGCTGGGTATCGGTGAGCACCCTGACGATTACTCTGGTAGTTGTTGTGGGATTGTCCCTGTGCTCCATTACGTTGGCTCAGGAAAAGCCTTGGATGACGCTCAACCAGGAGGCCCACCAGCTATACCAGCAAGGGAAACATCAGGAAGGGGTCAAGGTCGCCAAAGAGGCATTGAGCGTTGCGGAGAAAATCTTTGGAACGGACAGCCCCGTTGCGGCCATAAGCCTGAACATCCTGGCGGAACTCTACCATCAGCAAGGTCAGTACGCCTTGGCGGACCCGCTCTATAAGCGGTCGCTGGCAATCCGGGAGGAAACTTTGGGGCCGAACCATCGCCATGTGGCTGAGAGCCTCAACAACCTGGCGGCTCTCTACTACAACCAGGGCCAGCACGCCTTGGCGGAGCCGCTCTATAAGCGGTCGCTGGCAATCCGGGAGGAAACTCTGGGACCGGACCACCCCGCTGTGGGCGTAAGCCTCAACAACCTGGGAAATCTCTATAGCAAGCAGGGCCAGTTTGACAAGGCCGAACCCCTATATAAGCGGTCGCTGGGCATAATGGAGAAGACTGTACCCAACCATCCAAACGTCGCAGCCACGTTGGAGAATATGGCAGACCTCTACACGAAAACGGGCAGGGAAGACGAAGCGAAGAAACTGCTCGCCCGCGCCAAGCAGATTCGGGCAAGCCAATAATTAAAATATTTGAACCGGAAAGGTTGTTTATTTTCCAGACGTAAAGTGTCAATAATACGATGTAATCACCCCTCACGCCCCTCTGCCTCCAGGGACAAATTACCCCAGTAATATTAACTTTTCCCCTCTAAGCGAAAGTAACGATTACCTAGGATAATCATGACTTTTTGATTATCTTCTTATCACTTAGGCTTACCCTGTAGCAG
>JALLOF010000628.1 GCA_027717595.1 Nitrospinae bacterium AH_259_B05_G02_I21
AAGAAGGAAGTGAATCCAGTTCGATCGCCCGCCCAGGGCAATGCGAAACTGATTCGACTTCAATTCGGTCTCAATGGGATCATCCGTCAAAAGAAATTCTTCGTTTAGGCTCTCCTGGACTTCTTTGGCGGGTGCAGCAAAGATCCAGCCTCTATATGCCCAAAGATGGCTAAAAGCCAGGGCAGTGCAAAGTAAAGCAATGGCTCGCCCTTGACCGAGCTGCAAAAGGAGAATCACCAAAATGACTGCCCCGGCCGCGATCGCCACCAACT
>JALLOF010000629.1 GCA_027717595.1 Nitrospinae bacterium AH_259_B05_G02_I21
AGAAATCGCATGGCAAGAAAAGGCTGGTTCTGTTGCGGGGAAGATCCGTAATCTTGGCTGGAATGTGGGCCGCATCTTGATCTGGACTCTGGCGACGAACCTGCTGATTCTGCTGCTTGTTTTTGTGTTCTGCAGTCTCTTCCTCGATCCAGCTTGGCCCGCTTGGGCAGTGCGTGAAGCTGCCGAGTACGTGATTCCACGGGTTTTCACTGTCCAAAGGGCCAGATCTCGCTATGGTCCCTTGGTCCTGGGCTATGCCGACGGCATAGTGT
>JALLOF010000630.1 GCA_027717595.1 Nitrospinae bacterium AH_259_B05_G02_I21
TCGTATCGCACTCGGAAAGAATTGAAAATGTAATGGGATTTGATTGTTGTTCAGCAACTGTGGCTTGTATTCGCCAGTTACCTATTGCATTGGAATCGAAAGTTCCGCCTAGATCCCAAGTTCCATCTGCGTGAATGGGATCTCCATAAGGTCCTGACTCGCCTGTGTCCTCGCCAGGATCATTAAAATCACCATCATTATTAATGTCTTTCCATACGTGTAGAAATACCGAGCTCCCCGGCTGTGGATCTGGTGGTTCTGCCAACAGTCA
>JALLOF010000631.1 GCA_027717595.1 Nitrospinae bacterium AH_259_B05_G02_I21
CTGCCTCAATCCGCAGCCAGGCAAGGCTCTCGTAGAACGCCTCGACATGGACGAGTCTTGGCCTCGCCAGTAGCACCGCTAGTGTCCCGCGTCAGAATTGTCTTTTCTTATAGCTAGAAGTTCGGGATGATGATCAGTGAGGCAAGCCACCCGCTTTCAACGAGACTCGGGACAAATCCATAAATGCGATTTTTCATAAATTTAAAAAGCTGGTCGGGCTTTAGACTGTCTACAGTGGAGCTACGACTCACATAGATTAGTTGTGACAACG
>JALLOF010000632.1 GCA_027717595.1 Nitrospinae bacterium AH_259_B05_G02_I21
GTGCGGCAGCCAGGTTGCGGGCCGCTCCGAGGCGTTTTTTGGCCCGGTCATGAGCACGGAGAGCGTCAACTTGCCTCGGTGCTTCGGCGGAGAGCCTCAACGCCCCGATGCCGGACCATGACCCTGTTCCTGCCCTTCCGCCTCCATCGCGGAGATGTCGGCTTCGGTGTCATCCAGAACGTCCGCCAGCTCGTGAGTCCGCCCGGCGGCGAAGTCCGCACGGCCGCGATCGGCGGCGCGTGGCGGGGCGTGTCGGCTGTTGCGCCCATGC
>JALLOF010000633.1 GCA_027717595.1 Nitrospinae bacterium AH_259_B05_G02_I21
GATTTAGAGTGTCTAAATAGTGTCTAAAAAACGACAGGTGTCTAAGCTATAATATAAAGTAATATTACGGCATATTTATAGAGCATCGCGGCTATGGTTCCAGCAGGGACAGGGGGGAGACATGTCGTCACGTACTTCGCTTTTTTCGCGAACTTCGCGGACTTCGCGAATGAGGGGGGTGATTTTATTTGCACGGGTTTCAAAGTAGGACACTGCGCGCCGCCTGGCGCTCCTGGATTCCACTTGCGGCACCCATGGGAGGGTGGTACCA
>JALLOF010000634.1 GCA_027717595.1 Nitrospinae bacterium AH_259_B05_G02_I21
GCCTGCCGATTTTCACGAATACCGCTATGTGATTCTGGAAGTGCCGCAGGATACTCTAAGCTGGAAGGCAGGTTTCTATCTTATCCCAGAGAAGGTGCTCCAACCAAAGGAAGCATGTGGGCTGATGACTCAGGAAGGATGGCAGCAGGATAAATAAGATTGGCGATTATAACTAACTTAAACAACGAAATCGGCCTGTGCCACCACTGCCAAGAACCCATCTGGGAGAACGAGAGCTACGTCCAGAGGGGCAGCCTGGAAGGCGGCGAGA
>JALLOF010000635.1 GCA_027717595.1 Nitrospinae bacterium AH_259_B05_G02_I21
GGCCAATCTCGCCGAGCGTGCCGGCAAGGAGCCGGTCGAGGTGCCGATCTTCGTCGATTACCAGGACGACGTCTTCGAGGCCGTCAAGACAGAGGCCGAGGAGAAGCTGTCCAATATCTACCAGATCGCCGACAAGCAGCAGCGCGAGACCGCTGACGCCGAGTACAAGGCCGAACTGATCGAGAAGCTCGCCGGTGAGGGCAAGCCCTTCGAAGGCCGCGAGGACGAGATCGGCAAAGCGCTCAGCTCGGTCACCAAGCAGGTCATCCG
>JALLOF010000636.1 GCA_027717595.1 Nitrospinae bacterium AH_259_B05_G02_I21
CCCCTATCAGATGGTAGTCTCCATGGCCTGCGACGGGCCGGCCGGGGCAAAAGCCTCAAGGGTGCCTCTAGTGCAGTTGGCCGCGGGCGCCTACGCCGTGGTCGTCGTCTGGCCCGACAACCTCTGCCCCAACGGCCAGATGCGGGTGAGCGCCCTCAAGGGCGAAGCCTTCACCCTCACGGCCGTCGGCAAGTGCCTGCCCAAGGAGCTTAAGCTGCGGGCGGTTTTCGCCCCCGCCGGAGGAGCCTTCTTCGCCGTGGGCGAAGACCC
>JALLOF010000637.1 GCA_027717595.1 Nitrospinae bacterium AH_259_B05_G02_I21
ATCTACGGCATCCGGGTCGTCCGGGAGACCGGCGGCTGGGGCGAGGACGTCACCGATGAGGAGCTCGTCGATGGCATGAAGATTCTGGCCGAGACGGAGGGCGTCTTCACCGAGACGGCCGGCGGCGTGGTCGTCGCGGTGGCCCGCAAGCTCGTCAAACAAGGACTCATCAACAGCGATGACCTCACCGTGCTGTGCATCACCGGCCACGGCCTCAAGACCCAGGAGGCCGTCATCGGGAAGATCGGCCAGCCGGTGGTCATCGAGCC
>JALLOF010000063.1 GCA_027717595.1 Nitrospinae bacterium AH_259_B05_G02_I21
ACCATGCTAGCGCCCTTCGGCTACGACTACCATAGGCTGGTTGAAATCACTTGAGGCAAAAAATAGGCTGTCATGTCCGCCTGGGACGGAGACTGATGATATCACAGAGGGGTAGGATCCGTTCAGTCCAGGTAATTTTCCGCTCCCCTCGGTCGTCTTGGGGTGGTAGGATTGCTAGGTAACTAGGCTATGAAGCCTATTCTGCATAATCTCAAATAGTGACCTGTAATCGTTGGGGTTGTGTAATGCCTTCTCTATATGCTCTTAGAGAAAGATTGCAGAGAATGTTTGATGAAAGAAACCCCTCTGAGGAAGACCAACTTTGGGACTGGCACATCCAAGAGCTAGGGGAGATTGGAAAACAGTATCCACACAACATATCCGTAGTGGAAAAAGGTCCGAAGGAGTTAACAGAGGATTGGAACTTTAATTGCTACCTCTATGTTTTTGACCTCCATCGTGATGACGAAGTGAAGGCAATAAACAGTGCCGGTAATTTTTTGGGTCGCCATGTGTTTAGGTCTGAGTTTGTAGGGCTCCTGCTAAAAGAATCGAGCGAAAAAGAGATTTCTCAACAAGAAGCCAAGGATGGGGATTTAGTTATCTACTTTGCGGAAGAATCATCTACCAATCCAGAACATGCCGGAATAGTGGAAGGTGAGTTCGTCAAATCGAAGTGGAGTTACAGCAATGTTTATAAGCATCCTACGTGGGAGATTCCATCGAGTTGGGGGAATTATGACAGGTACTTTCGCAACTTTATCGAGGATGATGTAAAGAAGAGGTTTCGTGGGTTCTACATGAGTGGTCGTTAAACCATGCCATGGTGTTATTCCACCCCCCCTCAGGCTCCCATTTGCCTGTATCCCCTTTTTCTGTTAGAAAATACTTACCCCACACTATAGTGAGCCTACGATGACTGAAGGTGTCCGCCAACGTCCAATGAACATTCGTAATGTTCTCCTAAAGTGCAATAGCTGGGAGGACTTCAAGGCCCAACTACAGCAACTTACTGGCAGACAGAAAGGTGACTGCTTCGAAGCTCTGACGAAGCACTTTTTGCAGCTCCACCCGAACTACGTCACCAAGCTCAAGGAAGTCTGGTTCCTTAGTGAAGTCCCTGCTCAAGTGCGAGAGCATCTCAACCTTCCTGGCCCGGACGAGGGCATCGACCTTATTGCAGAAACCAAGGATGGCGAATATTGGGCCGTTCAATGCAAGTATCGAGAGGATGAAGAGAGGTCCCTCACACGTAGGGAACTCAGCACCTTTATAGAATTAGCCTTCGTGGTCTGCAACAACATCTCCCTCGCCCTCGTGTGTACCACGGCAGACCGATTCAGCTACAGGCTCCAGCGGTACGATAAATTGAGTTTCTGTGCTGGCGACGTGTGGCGCAGTCTGGATGCGGAGTTTTTCCGTAGGCTCCATAACCTGCTGGAAGGGGAAATCACAACGCCCGAACCGCTAAAACCAAGACCACACCAAGAGCGAGCGATTAGGAACGCCTACCAGCACTTCGTCGAGGAAGGGAACTCTAGAGGCAAGCTAATCATGCCATGCGGTACGGGTAAAAGTCTTGTGGCTTACTGGATTGCTGAGAAGCTAGAGGCCCGTACTATCTTGATTGCCGTACCGAGCTTGGCACTCATCAAACAGACGCTGGAATTTTGGGCCAGGGAGTCAGTTGCAGAAGGCAGGGATGTTAACTGGATCTGCGTATGTAGCGACGAGTCGGTCAGCGAAATAGACCGGTACGATACAGCAGTATCCACCCAGGACCTCGGTGTGCGGGTCCACACCGACCCCGACGAAATCTCAAAGTGGCTGCTGCGAAAAAAAGATGGCCTCACGGTGGTCCTTTCCACCTATCAGAGCGGGAAGGTGATTGCCGAAGCCTCAAGGAACGCCGGGATTGTATTCGACGTTGGCATCATGGACGAAGCACATAAGACGGTGGGCAAGGTGGACAGCCTATTCAGCCACCTACTGTTTGATGAGAACATCTCTATTAATAGGCGCATCTTCATGACTGCTACTGAACGGCATTATAGGGGCCGCAGTGACCATATTTTGTCTATGGATGACCCTGAGGCTTACGGCGACACCTTTGAGTTGTTGACCTTCAAAGAGGCTATTGAATACGAGCCACCAATCCTCAGCGATTACCGGATTGTCACAATCATGGTAGACCAAGACGAGGTTGCCAAGCTGATTGAGAAGAACATCTTCGTGAGGCCGGAAACAGGGAAGTGGGATGAAGAGGTGGAAGCGGAGATGCTTGCGTCAGTCGCCGCATTGCGAAAAGCAATGCAAAGACACCCCATCAAGCACACGGTCTCCTTTCACAGGAGCATAGCTAGGGCAAGGGCGTTCAAAGCCAACCATGATATCTTCACCACCGAGTTTCCCACGTATGGAAAGTTAGAGACATTCCACGTATCGAGTAAGGTTCCCACAGCTGTCCGAAGCCGGGAGCTTGACAAGTTTGCAGATGCGCACCGAGGCCTGATAACCAACGCACGGTGCCTGACTGAAGGCGTGGACGTTCCTGACATTGACTGCGTCCTATTTGCCGACCCTAAGAAAGGTGTGGTGGATATTGTGCAGTCGGTTGGGCGGGCGTTGAGGCCCTCGAAGGACAAGGAGGTCGCCCACGTACTGGTACCGGTTTTGGTGGACAGCGAAGAGACCGACCTTGCGGCCATCGAGGGTAAGGCTTTTGAAACTGTCTTGTCGGTCTTGCGGGCCTTGGCGGCAAACGACGAACGGATTGTTGAGTATTTTCGAACCATATCACAGGGGGCATCGAGAACTCCGGGAGATTCGCCTTTCGACATCGACATCCCTGAAGGCCTAAGAATAGACGTGGACAGTTTCGTTAACTCGATTGAGTTAAGGTTCTGGTCGAGACTAGTAAAGCTCTCATGGCGCCCCATCGAAGAAGCCAGGGAATTTGCCCGAGGCCTTGGGCTAAGGAGCAAATGGGACTGGAAGAGATATTGCAATGGCGAGCTACCGCATATAGAGGCCCGACCAGAAGACATTCCAACAAGCCCGAATATTATCTATAAAAACAAGGGATGGGCTAGCTGGGTCGACTGGCTAAGTACAGATTGGCGTCCTTTCGAAGAGGCCCGAGAATTTGCCCGAAGCCTTGGACTAAGGAAACGGCTAGATTGGAAAAAATATTGTGAAGGAGGGTTGCCAGTAAAAGGGAAGCTGCCAGAAAAGATTCCTTCTGACCCTAACATTGTGTACAAAAACAATGGATGGATTAGCTGGGACAACTGGCTGGGCACGACCTTTTGGCGTTCCTTCGAAGAGGCCCGAGAATTTGCCCGAAGCCTTGGACTAAGGAAACGGCTAGATTGGAAAAAATATTGTGAAGGAGGGTTGCCAGTAAAAGGGAAGCTGCCAGAAAAGATTCCTTCTGACCCTAACATTGTGTACAAAAACAATGGATGGATTAGCTGGGACAACTGGCTGGGCACGACCTTTTGGCGTTCCTTCGAAGAGGCCCGAGAATTTGCCCGAAGCCTGGGGTTAAGAAGCGCGATAGAATGGGTTAAATACTGTGCGGGGGAACTGCCAGAAAAAGGTATTCGACCCGAAAATATTCCTACCAATCCTCAAAGAAAATATAAACACCAGGGATGGGATAGCTGGGGCGACTGGCTAAGTATAGATTCGCGTCCCTTTTGGCGCCCCTTCGAAGAGGCCAGAGAATTTGCCCGGAACCTTGGACTAAGGAGCAAATCAGAATGGAAGAGATATTGCAATGGCGAGCTACCGCATATAGAGGCCCGACCAGAAGACATTCCGGCTAATCCTTATCAAGTTTATAAGGACAAGGGCTGGGTCAACTGGTCTGACTGGCTGGGCACGAAACGAAGTAGGAGTCCCCGTCGAAGAAAGACTAAGGTTAAATCGAAGGCTGGGGCTGGAGGAAGATTGGACAGAATACTGCAATGGGATGCTAATAAGAAAAAAGGTCTGGCCTAATGACATTCCCGACACTCCTAATAAGGTCTTCAAAGATGAGTGGGTTAGCTGGCCCGACTGGCTGGGTACGAGCCGAAAGCGCAGGAGTTGAGCTGATGAGGCTTACAGTCATTGCGACGCTTTCAATGGATTCACTTCAGGGGGCCATAGGGCACCGTAGGGTCACAGGGTATATTCAGCCTTATCATAAACTTAGCCTAAAAGGGAACAACCGATGGCGGAAGAAATATTTGCACCGATAAGATTCAGGGACTTACCCAACAATGAGGTGATTCGTGAGATTATCGAGGAACTCTATCCAGAAATTACGATAGAGGAGGAAGCGGGTGTCAGTACTAAAAGACAACGGTACTTTATTCACCTTTCCCGAAAGAACATGTCCGAGAAACCGTGTATAACTTATGAGATCGCCGAAGGGCTCCGAGAAGAGGATGGGGTACGGCTTAACCAGTTCACGAATCTGGTGAGAGAAGCTGCCCGACGACTAGGTGTTGATTAAGGGTACCTTCCATCGAATAGCCTCCCATTACGGCCCCCACCTTCCTGCCCCATAACATCCAATAGAGGGCCGTGGTAGTTACATACCATTCCGGGTGAGCATCCGTACGTGAGGCTCAAGGAGATACAGTGTCGCCCTACGTCCAGGCCCTTCCCGTTCCTCTGTGTAAGCTGTCACGAGCCCCCATCCGATGAGATGCTCCATCTGCTCTTGAAACTCCCCGCTGCTCTCAAAGCGATGCTGGAGTCGTCTCCGTAGGGTCCGGTGACTCATGGTCCTGTCGGGAGCGGCCTCCAGCACGGAGACAATCCGCTCTAGCTGCCTGTAGCCATCCTTCCGCAAGAGCGCAAACCGGAGGTAGACGTCCAGCATACGATCTTCAACCTCGTCGATGATCCCGATGGCCTGCTCCAAAATATCTTGGTTGATCACCGTAGCGCCCTGGCTCGCACAGAGCACGAGGCACATCTTGAGGGCGTGGGCTTGTTTCCGGGCATACCACTCATCGACCCGTGGGTCATCAATCAACCGGAGCCTTCCAGAGGCGAGCCCGACGTACCACTTGGACATGATCCCTGCGGCTGGGGGAGTGAGGGGGACTTCTCCCCGCCACGGAGCCATCTCCCGTAATCGAGCCACAAGGCTCCCTCGGAGCTTTTCGTCCCGTCGAGGTGGGTTAAAGAGATATCTGTGACGATGGGCGACGGCCAGGATGACTAGGCCCATAAAATCGGGACCGAGGACGGCGGGATGGGCGTCTTCATGTAGCCACTGTGTCGTGGCCTCTGCGAGAAGATTGAAACAGACGCTCACAGGGGTGGTGCCACGCTTCTGCATCCTTCCCTCGCAGAGTTGGGCGAGGAACGGAATGAGGCCAGGCTTGTAATGCTCCTCGCTTAGGAACTCGCCGAAGTCTTCTGTGGCGACGAACAGGCCCGTTCCCTCGTCTTTCAACCCTGCCGAGATGTCGCGCCGGGTCAACTCGCCGGGGATAATGTGGACGGTCCCGGCTTCCTCTAGGAGGTCCTCACCAATGCGGATGGCCGAGGATTTACGGTTGCCTGTAGGCCCCACTAATAGGATGTAATGGTTCGGGTAGATCGTGGTGTGGCCCGACCGCACGTATACCTTTCGCCCAAGAGTCGCGGATATGCACATAGCCCCGGTCCAGAAGTGATACGCGGGGTCGGCCTCGCTGTTGTCCGTGTATGTCATGTAGTCGGCTAGCCAGCCGTCTTGTGGTAACACTGCTAACGTCCTCTTCATCAACGGCCCAATACGGGGGCCAAAGGGTTGGTTTGGGTGCGCATAGGGTGCATATAGGGTGCGTTTTTCTGCACCCACGGTCGAGTAAGTTCTTTAAAATCAACAGTTGCAGGAAGTTAATACGGGTTCGAGTCCCGTCAGCCTCCCCAAGCTTTCCTTAAGGTGACTCTTACAGGGTCGTCCCAGGGTCGTCTGACGTCCTATCTCGTCCGTCTACGTCCCCCCAGAGGACGTAAGAACAATTGATTCAATCCCCATCAACAGGACGGCGTCCCTCCACAATTCGAAGGAACGATTCCGGACCGTCCTCGTAGCACCGTTACTCTTTATTTGACAGGTGTTTCATTCCACTATAGAATTTTAGGCATCTTTATCCGGAAGCTGTAAATGCTATCTTCCACATCTAAATACGCATTCCGAGCCCTTGCCGGTCTCACCCAATTTGGGAGCGAGAAAGCGGTCTTGGCTCGCACGCCCGCTGAGACCGTCGGGGTCCCATTCCTCTACCTGTCGAAAATTCGCGGAAAAACGACCCGGAAAAACCCATAAAAACTAATAAGGGCTGATTATACACAAATGGTAAATGCAGGCGCCATTCTCCCGGCGCATGTGTTTATGCTCCAGTGCAACAGTCTA
>JALLOF010000638.1 GCA_027717595.1 Nitrospinae bacterium AH_259_B05_G02_I21
CCTTGACGGTGAGCGTCCCACCGGGCCGGCTGCCGAGGGGAATCTCTAGCTCGGTCTTGGCCGCAGGGGCGTGCTGGCGCTCGCTCTTGAGGCTCTTGAGCGATGGGATCTCGTAGGCGAGCCGAGCGGCGGCATTGGGGTCCACGGCCTGGAGCGTGCGGAAGAGCCGCGTCATCTCCTTGCGGTCGTTGCGCTTTTGGGCGAGCCGCAGCAGCGCGACGTAGGGGCCGGGGCGGTTGGGGACGAGCGTTGTCAGGACCATGTAGGAC
>JALLOF010000639.1 GCA_027717595.1 Nitrospinae bacterium AH_259_B05_G02_I21
ACCGGGACTCTAAAACCAACGCCGTTCAGGAATTGTCCTGGGGCCGGAGGCAGTGCCGTTTTGCCACTTTCTCATCGTTGGTAAACCAGTTTTCCACCCAGATAGGTCTGATGGACCTGGATGTCCTTGATCCGATCGATTGAGCAAGTGAGAGGGTCATCTGTCAAAACGATGAAATCTGCCAATTTTCCGGGCTGCAGCGAGCCCACTTCCTTTTCGGCACGAAGAAGATAAGCGTTGTTGATGGTGTAGAAGCGAATGGCTTGCAC
>JALLOF010000640.1 GCA_027717595.1 Nitrospinae bacterium AH_259_B05_G02_I21
GTCCCATACTCTGTCATCACCGGGATTTCACCGAGGTAGACCTTCTGCTCTTTCACGTCCCGCAGGCGAAGCTCGCCCGTCTCCTCCTCCTTCTCATAGACCACGAGGCGCACCATGATCTTCAACGGGTCAGCGAACGTCATTCCTCGCTGGCGGCACTCGTCCACCTCATATTTCAACCGATATACGAGAGGCTTACCGCACACCTCGCACTCCATGCGCGGACCGCCCAGGCCCTTATACTCCCCACAATCGCACTCCCACAAAC
>JALLOF010000641.1 GCA_027717595.1 Nitrospinae bacterium AH_259_B05_G02_I21
CTACAATATGTGTCAAGAAAATTTCTTCCGCTCTTCGGGAGGCGGCCGTTCGCCAGACCCTGCGGTGTCTCGATCTGGCTGCCTACCTTGAGGCCGAGTTCCTCGTCGTCCATGCGGGCAACCTCAACCGCAACTACTCCGCGACGCTCCTTCCCGAGGCCCGAGCCTGCCTGGGCGATAGCCTGGCGACCCTCGCCGCCGAGGCGGAGCCTTCGGGAGTGGCGGTCGTGGTGGAAAACGGATGGAACGGTGAAAATCACCCGATAAT
>JALLOF010000642.1 GCA_027717595.1 Nitrospinae bacterium AH_259_B05_G02_I21
GGAGGTGATGATCTTGTTGTTGCGCTCGGCGTCGAATTTTCCTGCTATCGCCGTCAATCTCGGGGCAATCCTCATCCCCGGGGCGGCGGGCCTGGTGGTCAGCGTCGGGAAGTTCAACGCCAGCATGCGGGCGGTCATCCGGGACAAGTCCCCCGGGGAGCTTGCCGACCTCAACGACGAGAAGCTCGAGCGGATCGGCGTCCAACCCCCCCTGCGCAAGCTGTTTCTCAACCACCGGGAATACTCCCCCAGCCACCAGACCTTCCT
>JALLOF010000643.1 GCA_027717595.1 Nitrospinae bacterium AH_259_B05_G02_I21
TATCACCCCGTAGAGACGGATGGACGCCGCCAGCTCCTCCATCGCCTCGTCGTCGAAGAGGGAGCGCGGCTGGTGGCGGTTGGGCGTTATCTGGTCGAGGGGAAGGTCAACAACCGTCCCTTCAGCCCCCTCGGCCGTCTCCGTCTCCGGAAGATCGGGGATCAGGGCCGACAGGCCCCTCCCCATGGGTTTGCGCTGCATGGGCCAGCACCTCCCTGGTGAGTTCGAGATATGCCTGGGCGCCGCGGCTTCTAACATCGTAGAGG
>JALLOF010000644.1 GCA_027717595.1 Nitrospinae bacterium AH_259_B05_G02_I21
GCAGGTTGCTGGGCTGGAGCCCACATAGGGGATGTCCATGAGCTGAAGCACTTCAAGAAGGGCACCATTTTCGCCAAGACCACCGTGCAACATGGGAAACACGACGGCACCGTCGTTGGCACGCAAGGTTTCAATGAGCGCGGAGTCAATATCGGCTTCCACGACTTCGTGTCCGACCCGCCGCAGCGCTTGTGCAACGGTGCGACCCGACTTCAGAGAAATGTCGCGCTGGTGGCTGAGCCCTCCGGCAAGGACGACGACTGGTT
>JALLOF010000645.1 GCA_027717595.1 Nitrospinae bacterium AH_259_B05_G02_I21
CCTCCTCTCCTGCCATGTACTCCACGGAGTAAACATGGATGAGGAACCCCACACCTGTGACGACCAAAATCATGACCATCGAGAGGGGATCCAGAAGAAAAGAAAATTCGGAAACGAGGTTTCCAGATTGGATCCAGGTGAAAAGGCTGCGGGAGATAGTTCTTTTGTCGACTGGCAGTTGGATGAATTCCCAGAAAGTGAGCAGGCAGATCAAAAAGCTCAAACCCACGGCTGGTTTCGGGGTCTTGGGAGCCATTACCTTGTTA
>JALLOF010000646.1 GCA_027717595.1 Nitrospinae bacterium AH_259_B05_G02_I21
CAGGAAGGCGAGGTACTGGGGCGCCATGTGGGCGGTCCGGGTATCGAGCGTCCCGGATAACAATCCCTCCATGCACTTCTTCGCCAGGAACGGCACGGTCGCTTCCGTCCACTCCTCTTCGGTGAGGTCCACCACGGGCATGCCGGCTGGCTCGGAGTCGGCGAGGCGCTGGTAGGCCCGAAGCACCTCGGCGGCGGCGCGGAGGCGAATCCGCTCGTCTTCGGATTTGAGCAGGCCCTCCAGCGCGTCGAGGGCGGGGGCGACCA
>JALLOF010000647.1 GCA_027717595.1 Nitrospinae bacterium AH_259_B05_G02_I21
GTCCCGGTAGGCCTGTAAGGCGAAGCGGTAGGTGTCCTCGGGCTTCTCCGCCGCCCGAGCGGGGACGACCAGGAGCAGAAGTGCGAGGAGGGAGACGGCTGGGCGCAGCACCAGCGGCAAGTGGACGTCAGGCCTGGAGGCAGACCTTGCAGGGGCGAAACCCGGCGGCCTCGGCCACGGAACGCTCGGCGAAGGGCCGGGCAACATCGCCCGGCGGGGCGAAGCGGCAGGTGGTGCGGTGGAGAGTGTTCGAACGAGTGTGGCC
>JALLOF010000064.1 GCA_027717595.1 Nitrospinae bacterium AH_259_B05_G02_I21
AAATTACGAAAAACCAGGGCATCCAGGAAACGTCGCAAACTAGCTACTAAGCCTCGTAAACGTAAATAACTGGTTCCGTAGAGCCATCCTCCCTGTTATATGGCTACTTCATAAAAGGGCATATTACACGATGAAATGTTAACTTCCCCGCCGATTAGCTCAGTATCATATTTCGTTGAAATATGCACCCAGGGCAATTCTTCTACGCCTGGCCTCCCTGCGGAGGCGTAGGGGGGGTCGGACGAGCCCGAAACCATTGGGTTTCGGGCTTTTCACGTCTCCGGCCGCAGGAAGGCGGAAGAACTTGCCCCGGACGGCGGGGGGGTTCCTCGACCCGGCCGAGGCGGTTTCAGCCCGACGAGATTTACCGCCCCCGCCCGTGTTTGACACTTCCGAGAGAACTCGATATGCTGGCTTTCGTGTCGCCTGATGCGGCCGGGGTGACCCGGCCCGGGAAGCCGGTGAAAATCCGGCGCGGCTCCCGCCGCTGTCAGGGGGACGGCGCGGACCAGAGCGGCCTTCGCTCTTCGGGGTGGGGCCACGACCACTGCCCGCTGTTGCGGGTGGGAAGGCGGTCCGCGGCCGGTTGATCCCGAGCCAGAAGACCCGTCGGGCGGCTGAGCGCTTCGTACAGTCCTCCGGGAGTTGAGGCGACGGGCCGCCATCTCTACCGACCTTCCCGACGGCTACCCTTCCGCCATCTTCCCCGAGGCATCTTAAAATCGTAGCGGGGTGGATGGACCATGAGCTTGACCCCTCCCTCCAGCGAGACGGATGCTGTGGCCTTCGACGAGGTCACCTTCGCCTACAGGCGCACGCCCCTCTTCGAAAACCTCACGTGGCGCGTTCCGGCGGGCAGGTTCGTCGGCCTTCTAGGTCCCAACGGATCGGGCAAGACCACGCTGCTCCACCTCGCGGCCGGCCTCCTCAAACCCCAGGCCGGCGGGGTCTCGCTCTTCGGCAAGCCCATCGAGCAGTACCGCCGGCGCGACGTGGGCCGCTCCACGGCCCTAGTGCCCCAGGAGGCGATCAGGCCGCCGTTCGCCTTTCGCGTCCGCTCCGTCGTCGAGATGGGCCGCTACCCCTACCAGGGCCGATTCCAGCCCATCTCGGCCGAGGACGAGCAGCTGGTCGAGCGCTGCCTGGAGCTGGTGGACATCTCCCCGGTGGCGGACGTTCCGATAACGGAGCTCTCAGGGGGCGAGCGACAAAGAGTCTGGCTCGCTCGGGCCCTTGCCCAGACCCCGCGCATCCTCTTGCTCGACGAGGCCACGGCGAACCTCGACGTCCGACACATGGTGGAGTTTTACCGGACTGTGCGGACCCTGAGCGATGAAGCAGGGCTCACGGTCGTCGCGGTGATTCACGACCTCACGTTGGCCGGGGCCGTCTGCCCCTATCTGGCCCTCCTCGAATCCGGCCGCATCGTCGCCGAGGGCACGGCCTCGGAGGTCCTGACTGCCGAGCAGCTAAGCCGACTCTACGCCACCCCGGTGGCGGTAGATGAGGACCCCGTCCTCGGCACCCCGGTGGTGAGGCCTAAGTATGGGGACCCGAGGCCCATAGCCGCCGAGCTGCTTAGGGCCATGGGCCGCAAGAAGAGTACGCAACCGTGATGCTTGTCCTTCGGCGCCTCCTTCCCTCCCTCCTGCTGGGAGGACTGCTCCTGCTCGTAATCATTCATGCCCGCGTGGCTCGCGCCGACGGTTCTTATCCCCGGACGGTGACCTTCGCCGACGGACAGTCAATCGTCATCCCCCGCCGGCCCCAGCGGATCGTCTCGGCAACCCTGGTCAGCGATCACATCCTGCTCGCCCTCGTCGGCCCGGAGCGCCTCGCGGCCGTTACCCGGTACGCCGCTGACCCCTCCAACAGCTTCGTGTCCGACCTCGTCCGTCGGTTTCCGCCCACCCGCCAGCTATGGCAGACCGAGGGCGCCACTGAGCTCCTGCTGACATGGGGGCCGGACCTGGTCATCCTCGCCTCGTACTCCGACCCCGCCACCATCGCCCAAATGCGAGACACCGGGATTCCCGTCCTCGTCTTGAGCCACTTTAGCTCGCTGGAAGACGTCAGAGCGAACATCCGGACCCTTGGGAGGGCCGTGGGTGAAGAACGCAAAGCGGAGCGGCTCGTCGCCGAGATGGACCGACGGCTGGCGGCCGTGGCCCGACGGGTCGCAGGGCGGCCCAAGGTGCAGGTCGCGAGCTACACGGTCATCGCCGGGCGGCCGTTCATCGAGGGAGCCTCTACGAGCTTTGACGCGGCCATCCGGGCCGCCGGTGGGGAGAACGTTGCCGTAACGGCGGCGGGCTATCAGGGCCCGGTAACCCTCTCGATGGAGCGGCTTCTGGCCCTGGACCCCGAGGTGATCCTCGTCCCAGGCGACGGTGAGGAGAGCCCCGATCGTCGCTTCCTCTTGAGCCGCCCCGGCGTGGGTGGGCTGAGGGCGGTTCGGTCCGGGCGGGTCCTGGCCGTCCCGAGCCGGTATTTCCACGCCATCAGCCACCACATCGCGGAAAGTGTTGAGCGGTTCGCCCGCCTCATCCACCCGGAGGCCTTTGCGGGCGAGGAGGCCCCGTGAGGGCAAGGGCAGCCGGCGTCTTGTGGGTGGGCGGATTCACCCTCCTGCTTGGGCTTTTCATCATCGCAGGGGTGGTCCTCGGCGAGACGCCCGTGGCCTGGGCCGATCTCCGGCAGGTCATCCTGTACGCCGTCGGCCTCCAGGAGGGCCCGGTGAACGAGGTGCCCTACGCCATCATCGTGCAGATCAGGCTGCCTCAAGTGCTATGTGGGGCCCTGGTGGGAGGAGCCCTGGCCCTGGCGGGGACCATGCTCCAAGGGCTCTTCCGAAACCCCCTGGCCGCACCCGGCCTGATCGGCGTGACTGCAGGAGGGGCCTTCGGGGCCGTAGTAGCCTACCACACGGGCCTGGCGGCTGCGTCCCTCATGGCGGTGCCCGCGAGCGCCTTCGCAGGAGCGCTGGTCGTCGCCTTCGTCGTCTATAGGGTGGCCACCCGCGGGGGCGAGACCCACATCCCCACGCTTCTTCTGACGGGCATCGCCTTTACCGCCCTCATCGGGGCGGCTACCTCCGCCGTCTTGGCCCTGAGCCTTCGCTCCTGGGAGGTGGCCCGAGAGATTCTCTTCTGGTCCCTCGGGGGGCTCGAGGACCGCCGGTGGGAGCACGTCTTGATGGTTCTGCCGCCAGTGGTGTTGGGCTCGGGCGGTGGGCTTCTCTACGCCCGCGAGCTCAACATCCTCACCCTCGGTGACAGAACGGCGGCGACCCTGGGGGTGGAAACAGCGGCGGTTAAGCGTAACGTGCTGGTGCTGGCGGCGTTGGCCACGGGCGCGGCGGTGGCGGTCGCGGGGGTCATAGGGTTCGTGGGCCTCGTCGTGCCCCACATCATGAGGCTCCTCGTCGGCCCCGACCACCGCCGCCTCCTGCCGGTGAGCTTCCTCGGCGGGGCTGTCTTCGTCGTGGGGATGGACCTCCTGCATCGAACCCTGATCCGTGGCATCCTCAACGCCCCGGAGATGAGACTCGGCGTGCTGACGGGCCTCGTGGGGGCTCCATTCTTCATCTACCTGCTCATCAAACAAGGCTTCGATGGCCACCTGGAATGATCAGGGGCCGGCGGCGCGAAGGTCAAAGACAATGGGGATGACGATGGCCCCCTCCACGAACGGGTATGGGGCGGCCCGGCGGACGGCCGCCAGAGCCTCGTGGTCGAGAATGGCCATATGGCTGGAGGACTCCAGTACGACCGTCTTGGGTTGCCCGTCGTGAGCGAGGACGAAGCGCACCCGAGCGGTCCCCTCCCAGCCGAAACGGCGAGCCGCCTGAGGATAGACGAGGGTCTTCTGGATAAGGCGTCGGATGGCCTCGAGCCGCGCATCGCGGTCCCACCCCTTCGAGGGCTCGGCCTTGGCGACTATGAAGGGGGAGCCCGGCGGAGGAGGGGCACTGAGGGCGTGCCCTTGTGTCCTAGACCCGGGCGGGCGTGGTGTGCCGGGCCGTGGCGAGAGCCGTTGGGCGGCTGCGACGCGTCGTGGCGGCGTCGGTGGCGGCGCGGCGGGCGAGGCGCGATGAGCTTGCCCCTTCTGCACGATGCGGATCTTCCGGGGAGGCGCAGGGGCACGTTCCTCGGAAGGCGCGTTCCTCCGGACAGCCACCGTCGGCTTATGCCGGAGAGGAGCTCTCGGCGATTCGAGCCGGGCCTGAGCGGGGCTCGGGGTCCCGGCGGCTCCCCTGCCCTCCAGGACCTGCACGGAGATGACGTGGACGGGCGACAGGTTCCAGACGACGGGATGAAGCCACCACCCGGCCGCCAACACCGCCGCGGCATGGAGCCCTGCCGAGACGGCCAGGGCGAGGGTCATCGTCCTGCGAGGCCACGCCCGTCCTTCAGCGCCGCGTCGGGCCTCCATTCCCTGGAAAGCGCCAGGGCCGCCAGAAGTTACCATACCGAAGCACCCCCGTGGGCCCAGGCCACCGCCACCAACGCCGGGACCACCTCAACGATTTCGCACGAAGCCCCCAGCACATCGCCCGTCAGGCCGCCAATCTTGCGGTAGGCGTACGCCGCCAGAATGAGCGTCACAGCGAGCGACGCAGCCCACGCAGCCACTCCCATCCATGCCGTGGTCAACCACCCCACAAGCGCGAGTGCCGCGAGCGCCCCTGCCGCGTGGATCCTCGACCCGCTGCGCTGAAACACCGTGCCGAGGCCTCCTTCAGGGCGAACGTACGGAAGGACGGCCATCTCAACAACCATGGCGCATCGGCCAGCCAAGGGTATCAGGAGAATCGTCCCCCACCGCAATGGCGAGGGAATCGAGGCCACGGCGGCGATCTTCATGCTGATGACGCAAACTACGGCGGCAACTCCCATGGGGCCGGTGCGGCTGTCTCTCATGATCTCCAGCATTTGCTCACGCGGGCGTGAGCTGAAAAAGCCGTCCGCCGTATCGGCCAACCCGTCGATGTGTAGGCTGCCGGAGACACCGAGCAGGGCTATGACGACGAACACGCTGGATAAGAGCTGGGGGAAGATGCGGGCGAGCCCGTAGTCCAAGGTTGCCACAAGCACGCCAATCAGTAACCCCACAACGGGAAAGAAGACTACGCTTCGGCCGAGCTCCTGCTCCCCGCCGCCCCAGCTCGCAGGGAGAGGGAAAATAGTCAGAAACTGGACGGCCGCAAAAAATGGTTTCATTGATTTGCTCTTGAGACCGACGCTTCCTCGAACGTGGCCACCTCGGTCAATATTCGCACGGCGGCTTCCACGAGGTTCATCGCCAGCGCCGCCCCCGTCCCCTCCCCTAGTCGAAGGTTCAGGTCAAGCAGCGGCTGTTTACCCAGATGCTCAAGCGCAGCCCCGTGGCCCTGCTCTGCGGAACGGTGAGCGGAGATGATGTAGTCGGTCACCTGGATTGAAAGGCATTGGGCGATCAACGCGCCGGCCGTCGAAGCAAAACCATCAACAAGAACAGGCTTTTGCACCGCCGCTGCGCCGAGCACCAGCCCAGAAATGCCGCCAATCTCGAAACCACCGATCTTCGCCAAGAGGTCTACACCATCGGCCGGATTTGGCTGATTGACCTCGAGGCACCTCTCAACGACTTTAATCTTGTTCGCTAATTGATCGTCATCGAGCCCGGCTCCCCGCCCGACGACTTCGTCTGCAGGCCGACCCGTTACCGCCGCTATTACGGCAGCGCTGGCCGTTGAGTTTCCGATACCCATATCACCCGTGGCGAACAGGTCAGTATCGGGGCCAAGGTCGCGGGCCACCTCTATCCCCATCTCAATGCAGCGGACGGCATCGTCGCGGCTCATAGCCGGGCCACGGGCGATATTATCCGTTCCGGCTCCCATGCGTTTGGAAAGAATCTTCCCCTCCCCGGCGAGAGCACTGAGGTCGCCGGCCACTCCCATATCAACAACGACGACACGACCACCTGCCAGGCGGGCAAGGGCATTGATGCCCGCGCCCCCTTTGACGAAGTTGTATATCATCTGGGCCGTCACCTCTTGCAGATATTTGCTCACGCCTTCAGCCGTCACCCCGTGGTCTGCCGCCATGACCGCAACGGTCTTGCGCGCCACGGGAGGGTGCATCGACCGTGTCATGCCCGCCAGGTCTTCAGCCAAATCCATCAACCGGCCAAGCGCCCAGTGGGGCATGGTAAGCTGCTCAAGGCGAGCCTTAGCCTTGGTACGCGAGGCGCTGTCCTGAGGAACGATCTGCTTGATAGTTGACTTCAACAGACTCACTACCCATCCCCTTTCTTCAGATGCAGCGGCAGGCCGCAGGACACCAAGGTGACCGTATCGGCACCGGCGGCCATAATCTGGTTGCATCTCCCCGCGAGGTCACGGTAC
>JALLOF010000648.1 GCA_027717595.1 Nitrospinae bacterium AH_259_B05_G02_I21
GAGCCGAGCCCGCCTGCCCCGCCCCAAACGAGCACCACGTCTCCCTCTTGCACCACGTGCTCCGGCCATCCAAGCAGCATCCGGTAGGCCGTCGCGCCCACGAGCATGAAGGCCGCCGCCTCCTCCCAGGTCAGATGCGGCGGCTTGGGCAGGCACTGGTGGTCCTGGACTTTGGTGAATTGGGCGAAGCTGCCGTAGTTGGTCTCATAGCCCCAGATTTTGAACGTGGGCGAGAACATGGGATCTTGCCCCGAGAGGACCAGGG
>JALLOF010000649.1 GCA_027717595.1 Nitrospinae bacterium AH_259_B05_G02_I21
CTCGTCGGGTCGGCAGGCCCCGTCAGGAGCCGCTCCACAGGCTTACCAGGCTGACCCGGCTTTTCTCCAGGTTGCTCATCATCAGGATCAGGGCTAGGTAGTCTCTCAGGTGGCGGGTGATGAGGAAGTTTTCCCTCACGAACTCCCGCGCGTCGGCCCCCATACGCTCCATGACCGTGGGGTGGTTCAGCAGATAGCGGATGCGGAATGCCGCCCCCTCGATGGAGTGGACCAGGTAGCCCGTGACCCCCTGGATAATCTGGAC
>JALLOF010000650.1 GCA_027717595.1 Nitrospinae bacterium AH_259_B05_G02_I21
TGCTGGAAGACGTCCAACCACTCAGCGTCGCGCCGGTAGCGAAGCTGTAGCGCCTTGCAACAGGCCTCCTGCAGCACCCTGACTTCTACCAGACGGTAGCCACCGGGAAGCGCGGCCGGCCACAGCGGCTCGAAGAGCAATCCTTCAACCGGCTGGCCCGGTTCCTGCAGGCGCGCCTGGTACGCGCTCCAAAAGGCGTCAGGGGCTTCCCCCCTTTCCAGGGCTTCGACATAGCGCCCCAGGTCGAGCACCAGCGGCGTTGCGG
>JALLOF010000651.1 GCA_027717595.1 Nitrospinae bacterium AH_259_B05_G02_I21
GCTCAAATTCGACACCCAGGGGCTCATCCCCGCCGTGGTCCAGGCTCTCGACGGCCGTGTTCTCATGGTGGCCTACATGAACGCCGAGAGCCTGGCGATGACCATCGAGAGCGGCTACACTCACTTTTGGAGCCGGTCGCGCCAATCACTCTGGAAGAAAGGTGAGACGAGCGGCAACGTCCAGCGGGTCCGTCGCCTTTGGGTCGACTGCGACGCCGACACCCTGCTCGTCCAGGTGGAACAGACGGGTCCGGCCTGCCACAC
>JALLOF010000652.1 GCA_027717595.1 Nitrospinae bacterium AH_259_B05_G02_I21
GGCCACGACACGTAGCGACCTGAATAATGCTGTCGGGGCGGCCTCGCCCATGGCCCGCCGCACCGCCTCGACGACCTCTTCCTCCCCCGGCCCACCGATGAGGACCGGCTCCAGGCCAAGGCGTGTGCGAAGATGACCTGCGAGCTCGGCGAACCGCTCCGGCGCCCAGCGTTTCGTCGACCACCTGGCCCCCGGGCTCAGGACCGCCACGGGCCGGTGGGGGCCAAGGCCCGCCTCAGCGAGAAATCCGTCCGCCTCCTCGTA
>JALLOF010000653.1 GCA_027717595.1 Nitrospinae bacterium AH_259_B05_G02_I21
AGGATGGCCTTCTCGCTCACGGCTCGCCCCTCCCCTCCCTCAGACCAGGACGCCGTCGCCGTCGGTATAGACGACACGGCCGTCCACGAGGGTCGCCATAACCTTGCCTTTGACTTCCCAGCCCGCAAAGGGGGTGTTTCGGCCCCTGGAGTAGAAGCGCTCCGGCTCGACCGTCCATGCGGTCTCCGGGTTGAAGACAACGACGTCGGCCGGAGAGCCGACTGCGAGAGTCCCTGCGGAAAGCCCAAGGCAGCGGGCGGGCC
>JALLOF010000654.1 GCA_027717595.1 Nitrospinae bacterium AH_259_B05_G02_I21
GAAAATCCTGCTCGTGCGCAACGACAACATCGGGGACGTCATCTGCTCGACCCCGGCCATCGAGGCGGTGCGGCGAGCCTTCCCGCAGGCGTACGTGGCTATCCTTGTGGCCGGCTACAGCCTTGAGGCCATCGAGGGCAACCCCCACGTGGATGAGATTTACGTCTACGAGAAGGCGCACCACCACCCTGAGGTCCCAAAGCCGGTCTCGTTGTGGCGGCAGTGGAAGGTCTTGCGGGCCATCCGGGCCCAGGGTTTCGAC
>JALLOF010000655.1 GCA_027717595.1 Nitrospinae bacterium AH_259_B05_G02_I21
CCCGCCGCTACATTCTCGACCCTTATTCCCAGGTATCGCGCAATGGTTTCTCTCAGTCGGCACTGGAAAGGGTCCGGGTAGCGGTTTAATTGGACACCCTCCCACTCTTGGGAGTAAGGGTTCTCGTTGGCATCGAGCAAAATCCCCTCCTGGATCTTCTCTCGGGCACAGTGATAAGGTTCCAGGTTTAGAATATTCGGCCGAATCAACCGCGTAACATCTATTTCGTAGCCTTTGAATTCTGAGTCCTGAGCTTTTGAGC
>JALLOF010000656.1 GCA_027717595.1 Nitrospinae bacterium AH_259_B05_G02_I21
AGACCATGACGAGCGACGCCCTGACCGACCAGCAGTCCCAGGCCATCGTCCACCTGATGGAGGCCCCCTCGGTCGCCGAGGCGGCCCGAAGAAGCGGTGTCTCGCGCGCCACCATATACAACTGGCTCAAGAAGCCGCACTTCAGGGCCGAGCTCGACCACGCCCGAAGGGCCGACCACCAGGCCCGCCTCAACCGGCTCCGCTCCATGGTCGCCCCCGCCCTCGACGCGCTGGAGGGCCTGCTCAAATCCGAAGACGAGCG
>JALLOF010000657.1 GCA_027717595.1 Nitrospinae bacterium AH_259_B05_G02_I21
ACTCTGAGGGCCGTGGTCCTCATCATGGACCTTCGCCACGAGCCGTTTGCAACGGACCACCAGATGGTGGAGTGGCTCGCCCACCAGGGGCTGCGGGCCATTTTCGTGGCCACCAAGGCCGATAAGCTCAGCCAAAGCCGCCAGAGCGCGCAGCGCAAGCGCATGGCCGAGGCCCTGGAGGTCGAGCCTGACGACATCATCCTCTTCTCCGCCAAGACCCGACGGGGCCGCCCGGACCTGTGGCGAGCCATCCGTGCGGCG
>JALLOF010000065.1 GCA_027717595.1 Nitrospinae bacterium AH_259_B05_G02_I21
AAGGAAAGTCAGGGTTGGCAGGCCGGACGAGTTAGGAGTCACGTGGTCGCTTACGGGGGACGCAGGATGTCTAGTTCATCCAAATCAGGACACTGCCTCCGCCTTAGACGGGCTTTGCGGGAACACCCAGCAGGTAAAGCACCAAGAGAAGAACCAGCGTCTGGACGCCCCAGGCGATGGCGCACACCCCGACGGCTCGCAGAGTGCTCTCGTAATCGAGAGCCTGCCTGACCGCGACCACCATTGCCACCAGCATCCAGATCGAGGCGCCCAGAAAAACGATTCCCGTCATCGCCGGGATGATACCCAGGATGCGAATCAGGCCCGGGGAGCTCGAAAACCCGACCGTCCGGAGCAGCTCGCCGTGATCGGCCCTCGTCTGCGCCTCCGGGAGGAACTTCGTGCCTATAAAGTAAACGAGGTAGGCCCAGACGTACCACCCTACAAGGGCGACGATCGTCCCCATCAGAATCCCGCCGGGCCCTCCCCTTCCAATGGTCCCGACTCCGGCCGCGATGCTGGAGAGGACGACGACCCCCATGGCTTGGCCCAGGGCCCCCTTGTCGGCCTCGACCTCCTCATACAGGTCGACATCGAGCTTGGCAGCGCGGATTATGCGGTCCCAAAAAGAAGCCATTGTCATATCACCAGTGCTTTCAACACGTTAAAGAGATAAAGTAGCTAAAAACGGGTGGGGCTTGCCTCAACCCGTCCCAGCCTACTAGAATCTTGGATCAAATACCATCCTTTCCGGCCTCTGAGGACAACGCGCCGCCTCAGCCGGTGCCCCTCTTGGGCGGGGGGCCGACCAGCACCGTCACCTCCCCTTTGACTTCTCTGCCTGAGAAGGCCTCGGCCACCTCCGCCACGGACCCCCGTATAAACTCCTCGTAGCGCTTCGAGACCTCCCGGGCCACGACACAGGGCCGGGTGGGCCCGAACGTCTCGACCAGCTCGGCAAGGAGCCGCTTCAGGCGTCTGGGCGATTCGTACAAAACGACCGTGTGGCCCAGCGCCGCCAGCTCTTCGAGCCTTCGAGTGCGCCGCCCCGCCTTCGTAGAGAGGAATCCCTCGAAGGTGAAGGTGTCGGTGGGGAGGCCCGAGGCCGACAGCGCCGCGACGAGCGCCGTGGGGCCGGGCACGGGGACCACGGCCACCCCCGCCTCGATGGCGGCTCGCACGAGCCGCACCGCCGGGTCGGAGATGCCGGGCGTGCCGGCGTCGGTGACCAGGGCCAAGGAGGCCCCGGCCTCAAGCTTTCGGATGAGCTCGGCCTGCTTCTTCGCTGGGGTGTGTGCGTGGTAGCTCGTAAGCGGCGCGGAGATGCCGTAGGCAGAAAGGAGCTTGCGGGTCACCCGGGTGTCTTCGGCGACGATGAGGTCAACGCCCCTTAACGTCTCGACGGCCCGGAGGGTGATGTCGCCGAGGTTGCCGATGGGCGTGGCGACGATGTAGAGGGTGCCTGCCTCCATCGCTCGCGGCTCGATGCTGGCTCGTGGCAGCGGACCCGCTCCGCCTAGGCCACCGCTTTCACGTAGTCGCCCCAGCGCTCTGCGAGCGTCTTATCCTGCATGGTCTCCATTATGTATTCGGCGAACTCCCGGCCCGTGCAGCCCGTGTCCCGGCCCGTCATGACGAGTCGCTTCTCATACTGGCCGCAGACGTCGAGGGCCATCTCGAGCTTGTCCGCCAGGTCGGCAATACCGATGTGGCGAAGCAGCATCGCCCCGGCGCGGATCATCGAGGAGGGGTCGGCGAACTGGGCTCGGCCCTCTTTGACCATTCTAGGGGCGCTTCCGTGGATGGCCTCGAACATGGAATAGACCTTGCCGATGTTGGCGCTACCGGCCGTGCCCACGCCGCCCTGGAACTCGGCCGCCTCGTCGGTGAGGATGTCGCCGTAGAGGTTGGGGAGCGCCATGACGCGGAAGTCGGCCCTTCGCTTGGGGTCCACGAGCTTGGCCGTCATGATGTCGATGTACCAGTCGTCGCACTCGATATCGGGGTACTCCTTGGCGATGGCGTAGCCTATGTCGAGGAACTTCCCGTCGGTCGTCTTCACCACGTTGGCCTTGGTCACGAGCGTCACCTTGGGGATTTCGTTCTTCTTGGCGTAGTCGAAGGCGAGCCGGATGAGCCGCTCGGTTCCCTGGGAGGTCACCGCGCAGAAATCGACGGCGAGGTCCTCGGTGACGTCGATGCCGTCGGGGCCGAGCGCGTAGGCCCCCTCGGTGTTCTCCCGGAAGAATACCCAGTCGATACCCTCGGCGGGGATCCGCACGGGCCGCACGTTGGCGAAGAGGTCCAGCTCCTTGCGCATAGCGACGTTGGCGCTCTCGATGTTGGGCCACGGGTCGCCCTTGCGCGGGGTGGTGGTCGGGCCCTTGAGGGTCACGTGGCACTTCTTGATATCTTCGAGCACCTCGTCCGGGATGGCTTTTCCCACCTCGGCCCGCCGCTCGATGGTCAGCCCCTCTACGTCGCGCAGCTCGACCTTCCCCGAGGCGGCCTCGTCGGCGAGCAGCGTCTCCAGCAGCCACCGGGCCTCTTTGGCGATTTGGGGGCCGATGCCGTCGCCCCCTATGATGCCGACGATGAGGGGTTCCACGCCTGAGAAGTCGAGCCAGTCCGGGGCCTGCTTCAACCGCACCACGCGGGCCAGCTGCTGCTCGACAAGCCTGCCGAAGTGCTCCTTCGCCCTCTCGATTACCTCAGCGCTCATGCCACTCCCTCCATCTTCACAGATGCCGTCGCGGAACTCACCAGGGGACACCCAGGATGCAATGCCAGATTATCGAAACGATGGACAGGTGCGCTTCAACTCCACTATGCCCGCTAACTCAGGGCCTGTCAACCCGTTGAGGGATGGAGGGTTGGGGGGCGGGCCCTAATCATCTGCTATAGAATTTTCCCTTGACAGGCGCGGCCGAAATCGTTATTGTACAAAAACTACAGTTTTCTACAATTTCTGTATAATAATTGTAGTAGTTATATCATTGTATTTATTAGTTTTATCTTACTATAGATTGTATCTACTTGATTTACAGTAGATTATATATTATACATTATCTTATTAATATGCTAATTTTTGTATAACCATGAGCCCTGCTAATAAAAGCTCCCCTGAACACCGGGAATTCTCGAAGAATCAGGTCTTAGATATCTTCGGCGAGTTAGGATTAACAAGTAGCAGACTGCAGAACTGGAAGAAAAACGAATACTTCCTTCCCTCCCACTTCGAGGTGGGAGGAGAGATAATAGAAGTTGAAAAATACCAGCCCCCTAGTGTGAGGCCTGGGGTTAGGCCAAAAGACCCCCCTGGGTACTATTCTTTCGAGAAACTTATCGAACTCCAAATTTTCCTCCGTTTAAGAAAGAAGGGTATAGGTCCTAAAAAGATCAAAAAAGCTTTTGATAGCTTCTTGAAAGAATATCCTATGCGTCGTTTAACAGAAGCGAAAATCTTTGCCCTAAACAAAAGAGCATATTCGTTGCTTGATCGACATTCGATGCTAGATCTCTTTGACGGAAAACAAGTGGTTAGCGTGGACATCTTACTTGACGAACCTGAAAAACATGAGCTTCTTGGCCGGGTCAAAGCAAAGGTAATGGAACTCGAGCAGACGACTGCTCCTGAAGATTTACGTAATGTAAAATCTTCTTGAGACATGGGAATCAAGCATTGATTCGTAATTACAGCTTGCAATTAGGCGACTCATTTTATATAAGGAATACCCCCCTATACATTCATATTACGGAAGAAACCCCCCTGGGGAGGGGAGTTTGTATCGTTGCCTCCGGAAGTGGTTGATCTCAAAACTAGTATGGTGAAGTCCCCTTAGTGTGAGGCTCCGTATGCCAAAGAAGAAACCCACCACCTCCGAAGATGCAGGAGTCCGAATCGACGACGCCTTGCCTCGCCTAATTAGGTCCCTCGAAACCGTCCGAGGGCTAGGTGCCCCCCAGCGGCTCGGCATTGGGCATTTCGCCAGCGTCATCGAGATCGGCGACAACCTCGGTCTTGCCGTCACCACCGACGGCGTGGGGACCAAAATCCTCATCGCGCAGATGATGGACAGGTACGACACCATAGGGATCGATTGCGTCGCCATGAACGTAAACGACCTTCTCTGCGTTGGCGCCACGCCAGTCACGATGGTCGATTACCTCGCCGTCCAGGAGCCGCACGATAGGCTTCTCGAAGAGATCGGTATAGGGCTGGCCGAGGGCGCCCGGCGGGCCGACATCAACATCTGCGGCGGAGAGCTTGCCCAGATCAGGCCCATGGTTAATGGTGTCAAGGCAGACTGGGGTTTCGACCTCGTCGGGACGGGCATCGGCCTCGTCGCCCTTGACGCCGTAGTCGATGGGAATTCAATAGAAAACGGGGATGTCGTCCTCGGCATCGCAAGCAACGGTCTTCACAGCAACGGCTACTCGCTGGCGAGGAAAGTCCTGCTCGAACAACTCGGGTTGAAAATCGATTCCTATGTTCCTGAATTAAAAGGCGCGCTTGGAGAAGAACTCCTGAAAGACACTTTTATCTATGTTGAAGAAATTCTAGAACTGTTGAATTCAGATGTACCAGTTAAGGGTCTTGCTCATATAACCAGCGATGGTTTTGGGAACCTGGCCCGACTAAACACCTCTATGGGGTTTCACATCAATAACTTTTCAAAGACGAATGTACACGACATCTTTCATCTTATCCAGGAAAGAGGTTCTGTGGAAGATGAGGAAATGTTCCGCGTGTACAATATGGGAATTGGCTTTTGCGTTATTGTACCCCCAAACAGTGTATCCTATGCGACTTCAATACTATCCAAGTCGGGACGTAATATCATAGAGCTTGGACACGTTGATAGAGAATTAGACAAACCAGTAATAATAACGGAGCCTTTTCGGCTTTTCTGGAACAAAGAAATCAAGCGATTCGAGAAGTATTAATTCTAATCATCCCTCCCGGATACTCCTTTCCCCAAACCCATTCTGTCCAAAACGTAGTGAGTGACTTCAAACGAGATCAGCGCGGAATCTCTGCCCACTTATCCGACCGTCACCTCAAGGGGGCCGATTCTCTCCACCCGCTGGCCGGGCGGGAGCGCCGAGAGCATCTCTCCGACCGATAGGCCCGTGGCGGGGTGGACGAAGTGGGGAGCGACTTCGTGCAGGGGCTCCAGCACGAAGGCCCGCTCGGCGAGGCGTGGGTGGGGCAGGGTGAGGCCTTCCTCGTCGAGGACGACGTCGCCGTAGGCCAATAGATCAAGGTCGATGGGCCGGGGGCCGCCGGAGACCTCCTTGGAGCGGTCCCTGCCGAGGGCCTCCTCGACCTCGTGACAGAGCGCCAGGAGTGAGTGGGGGGAAAGCAGGGTCTCGAGGAGGATGACGGCGTTCACAAAGTCGGGCTGGTCGGCAACGGGCCCCTCGGGGCTCGTCCGCCAGAGGCTCGAGGCGTCCTTCAGGACCACCTGGTCGTGGGTTGCCAGCCGCTGGGCGGCCTGCTTAAGCTGAGCCGGAGGGTCGCCCACGTTGGCCCCCAACGCCACGAACGCCCCGTGCGGCTCGTCCGTCAAAACCCGACCTCCTTGATGCGGCCTACGGCCTCGGCGAGCCGCTCTTCCCCCACGGTCAGCGCAATCCGGCAGTAGCCCTCGCCCGCGGCCCCGAAGCCCACCCCGGGGGTCACGACAATGCCGGTCTGCTTGAGCAGGTGCGCCGCGCAGTCGGTCGAAGCCACCCCGGGCGGGCAGGCGAACCAGACGTAGAAGGTGGCCCGGGGCGAGGTGACCTCGATGCCCCCTTCGCGCAGCCCCTCTACGACCACGTCGCGGCGGGCCTGGTAGATGCGCCGCATCTCGGCGACACACTCCTGGGGGCCGCTCAAGGCCGCGATGCCCGCCTCCTGGACGGCCTGGAAGATGCCGCTGTCGATGTTGGTCTTGATGCCCCCGAGTCCCCCTACGAGCTGAGCGCTGCCTACGGCAAAGCCGACCCGCCAGCCCGTCATGTTGTAGGTCTTCGATAGCGAGTGGAACTCAATGGCGACCTCCTTGGCCCCCTCCACCTCGAGGATCGAGGGCGGGCGGAAGCCGTCGTAGCTCATCTCGGTGTAGGCGGCGTCGTGGGCGATGGCCACCTGATGCTCCGTGGCCCAGGCCACGAGCTCCTCGAAGAAAGAACGCTCACAGCACGCGGACGTCGGGTTGTTGGGGTAGTTGACGTAGAAGAGCTTGGCGCGCCGGGCGAGATCGGCGGGAATCTCCTCAAGCGCGGGCAGGAACCCCCGCTCGGCCCGAAGTGAGACGGGCTCTGGCACGCCTCCGGCGAAGAGGACCGATGTGCGGTAGACCGGGTAG
>JALLOF010000658.1 GCA_027717595.1 Nitrospinae bacterium AH_259_B05_G02_I21
GTACTTGAGAAAGGTTATTGGTGATGCGTTCTGCAAGCCCATCACAGAGATAGTCCATCTCAGGGTCGTTGCTTTCGTTGTGAAAAGGAAGTATCACAACGGAATCGACGGTTTCTCCGGACTCTGGCCATAGTAGAAACCCAAAAAAGAGGATACACGCAGTCAGTAGCACCGATCCTACCATTGTCACCCAGTTTCTAGCTAATGGCCTCGGTGTCAACACTTGGGGTTCTGCTTCTGAGACGAAATCGCGTTTTAAG
>JALLOF010000659.1 GCA_027717595.1 Nitrospinae bacterium AH_259_B05_G02_I21
GCTAGCACGAGGCCCAGAGCCGCGGCGGCGGTGAGCACACCTCTTAGGTAATTCTCCTTCATTCGGACCTCCTGATGATCGGTGACGGGAGGATGACTTTGACGATACTCCCATCGGCGAGGGTGGATTCAGGCGACAATCCATTGAGCAGGGTGATGGCCTCCACGTGGTCGGCATTGCCGTAGACCCGCCGGACCAGCTGTGTGAGCCCCTCGCCCGAGCGCACCCGCTCGAGGTGGACCCGCTGAATGGGCAAGGCC
>JALLOF010000660.1 GCA_027717595.1 Nitrospinae bacterium AH_259_B05_G02_I21
TTCATGTCTTCCCAGAACTCTTATTGCTATGGACAGTGACCTGCCCCCATTCATTGTACCACCTACAAAGGGGTATTGACTATCTTAAGGAGCGCCATACTCAGGTTCTATTACACGATGTAATCATCACTCTTGGCCGTTGGGACTCAGGGGCAATAACTGGTGAAATATGCCCCTTTCTCCTTCTAAGCGAAAGTAACGATTCCCTGGGATAATCATGACTTTTTGATTATCTTCTTATCACTTAGGCTTACCCTGTA
>JALLOF010000661.1 GCA_027717595.1 Nitrospinae bacterium AH_259_B05_G02_I21
GGGCCGAGGAGGGCTGGAGGCTTGTGGGCGAGGCGGAGCGGCTCGCCTCACCGCTCGCCGAGCTGTACCTCTCCTCGGACGAGCTGTTGGACGAGGCCGACCAAAGGGCCGGCTGGGCGCTCACGAGCCTTCCGCCCGCCGAGGCCGAAGCAGGGGCCTCGCCGCTTCGCTCCGCCCAGCCCGAGACCTTTTTCGGTCGGCTCGAGGCGTTTGGCCGCTGGGCGGCCGAGCGCGGCCGCGAGGGCGAGCGGGTGGGGGT
>JALLOF010000662.1 GCA_027717595.1 Nitrospinae bacterium AH_259_B05_G02_I21
TTGCAAGGCGCTGCGCAAATTTTTGGAGGACAAGGATTACGAGGTGGTGGAGGCCTACGACGGCGACCAGGCCGTGGCGCTCTACGGGCAAGAGAGGCCCGACGTGGTGCTGCTCGACGTCCGGATGCCGGGGAAAGACGGCCTAGAGACCTTCCGGGAGATTCGGGGCTTCGACCCGGAAGCGAGCGTCATCATGGTGACCGCCGTCCACGATAGCGAGGTCGCCCTGCAGGCCATGGAGGAAGGAGCCTTCGAGTAC
>JALLOF010000663.1 GCA_027717595.1 Nitrospinae bacterium AH_259_B05_G02_I21
CGTACGAGGAGACCGAGGACCAGGCCCGCGTGATAGACGAGGTCATAGCCGACATGGAGGCCCCCAGGCCGGCCGACCGGCTCGTGTGCGGCGACGTCGGCTACGGCAAGACGGAGGTCGCCATGCGGGCGGCCTTCAAGGCGGTCTACGACGGTCGCCAGGTCGCCGTGCTCGTGCCGACCACGGTGCTCGCCGCCCAGCACGACCAGACCTTCCGAGCCCGCGGCAGGAACCGGCTCAGCATGGAGATGGTGACGGG
>JALLOF010000664.1 GCA_027717595.1 Nitrospinae bacterium AH_259_B05_G02_I21
CCCCGGGTCCTTCCAGATGCCTGCGCCGGCGTCGGCCTCGACCGCCAGCCGCTTCCCGTCGACCAATTGTTCGTAGAAGCGGCTCGTGCGGCCGGTGGCGAGAATCGCGGCCAGGACCTTCAGCGGGTAGGTGTCCGGGTGGGTAACGGCCGGGATGTGGTAGCCCATCAGCAGCTGAGGCTCGGCCTCGAAGTGGACGACGATGCGCCGCTCGCCGCGCTGGGGCGGCTCGGCGGGAACCCGGACGTCGGGCGGGGCC
>JALLOF010000665.1 GCA_027717595.1 Nitrospinae bacterium AH_259_B05_G02_I21
CTCGAAGAGGCCGAGGCGGCGTTCCGCCAGACCCTCGAGCTCAACCCCGAATTCATCCCTGCCCTTTACAACCTCGGGCTCATCCTGCGAGACCAGGGCAACCTATCCGGGTCCGAGCGGTCCTTTGAGGAAGTCACCCGCCTGGATCCCGACTCCCCGGGCGGGTACTTCTGTCTGGCAAGTCTGTTTGAGAAGCGCGACCCGGCCCTTGCCATCTCCGTATGGGAGAAGTATCTGGAGGCGGCGGCGAAGCTACCGA
>JALLOF010000666.1 GCA_027717595.1 Nitrospinae bacterium AH_259_B05_G02_I21
GCCCCGGGCTCCTCGACCTCCGAGAGCCCCCGCTTGACCCGTAGCGTAATGTGAAAGGCCTCCTCGTCGGAAAAGCCGCGGGCGAGGAGGCTTTCGAACACGGCCTCGAAGCCCCCGACGAGGGCCGTGTTGACGGCCAAGAGCTGGCCAGCGTACACCCGCAGGCGGTTGACCTCGAGCACTCCCTGCTGGGCCTCCTGGAAGACCGCCAGGCCCTCCTCGGTCACCAGGTAGCCCGCCGTCCCCAAGGCGAAGAGC
>JALLOF010000667.1 GCA_027717595.1 Nitrospinae bacterium AH_259_B05_G02_I21
GGCCTACGACTACGCCCACGACCGGCTTCTCGTGTCGGATCACGGCAACGACCGGGTGACGATCTACGACGCGGCGCCGGAGCGGCTTCAGAACATGCCCGAGGCATTGTTCGTGATCGGCCAGAAGGACTTCACCACCCGCGAGCTCGGACCGGTTCGCGCCAACGAGCTGTGGGATCCGCGCGGGCTGGCCTTCGACAGCGAGCACCAGCGGCTGTACGTATCGCAGGGCTTCGCCGCCAACATCATGGTCCACGA
>JALLOF010000066.1 GCA_027717595.1 Nitrospinae bacterium AH_259_B05_G02_I21
ATCCTAGCGAGCGCAGCGCTGTGGCGGGCCACGAGGTATTGGGCCAGGGCCCCCCGGCGGGCCGCCTCCTCGATGGACGAACCCCAGATGGGCGGATAGGCTTTGAGGGGGAGGGTTAGGAAGGAGGCTGGCCGGCCCGTAGACTCGTCGAGGAAGCCCCTAGCGTCAACCGCTTGCCAACCCACGTCGTGGTTGGCTGTCGCCTCCAGGACTTCGCCTCGCCTGTCGCGGTGGGCGATGAACTCGGCCGGCCAGGCAGAAGCGAGCCGGCCTGCCAGCGTCGCGTGGTCGTGCTGGAAGACGAGCTGCAGGGCGCCGTCATTGGTGAGCACGAGCATCGGGTCGTCCTCTGGGACGCGCCGTTGGAGCGAAGGAGCGTTGGTCAAGCCTTCGGCTGGCCGTAGCCCTGCCAGAAGACCAGCGTCTCAAGCGGAAGCCGGCCCGGGAAGGCCTTCGGCGGCTCGGTCGCATACCCGAGAGAGACGATGCAGACCACCCGGACGTCCTCCGGAATGTCGAAGGCCTCCTTGACCCGCTCCTCCTCGAACCCCTCCATGGGGCAGGATTCGACGCCGAGGCTCTCGGCGGCGAGCATCAGGCAGGTTGCCGCAATCATGATGTGCCGGTTGACCCAGAGGTCCGGCCCCCAGCCTTCGACGACCGGCCCGGCGGCCTTGCGGACGTGGTCGCTGTAGCCCTCGGTGTAGGCCCCCAGGCGAAGGCCCTCGGCGAGCATCTCTTCGAGGGTCGTGGCCCACCCGGTCGTCTCGCCGCAGCAGATGACGGTCGCGGGGGCTTCGAGGATCTTCGGCTGCTTGTAGGAGACCTCCCAGAGGCGCTCCTTGGCCTCGGGCTCGCTGACGACGATGAAGCGCCACGGCTGGAGGTTGTAGCCGCTGGGAGCGAGGGTTGCCAGCCCAAGGACCTCGTCGAGGAGCCCCTCCGGCAGCGGGTCGGGCTTGAAGTGGCGGTGGGACCGGCGCTTGGCGATGGCCTCGGCCACCGAGAGGGCTGGCTCGCCCGAGGACTGGACCGTGGGAAGGTTCGTCATTCGCTCGCCCATGATAAGCTGGTCTCCTTCATGGCAAAATGGTGGATGGATTTACTGGCCTCGACCATGTGGCTAAATATACATCGCCAGAGCCCCACGACAAGTCGAAACCGGGTTGGCGTCTGGGGGGAGGGTGGCCCCATGATGGCTTTTCGCCTTGTCCGTACCGTCGTTGGAGTGGCCTTCGTCCTGCTCGTCGCTCCAGCTTCCGTCAGCCCCGCCTCCGTCGTGCTTCCTGCCGATGAGGCGGCCCATCCGCAGGCCAGGAGCGAGCGGTGGGAGCTTTCGGGCCATCTGCGCTCGAGCGAGGGTCGGGCCTTCGGCCTGCTCGCCGCCTTTCGCCGAGGCGACCACCCGGCCCTGGGCGCCGGCTCTCTGCTCACCCTGGTCATCGCGGACCTCAGAGGCGCTCGGCTCTACGCTGACGTGAATCTCGTAAGCGGCCTCTCCTCGGCCCCCGCCCCCAATCCCCTCAAGCTGTCCTGGGAAGGCTCACGCCTTGAGCGCCTACCGGGCGGGGCGGGCCTTCGGCTTGTTGCCCGGGGCGTCGATGACCGCACCCGGGTGCCCCTGGCCGCCTCCCTCACCGTTCGGGAAGCTCGGCCCCCCTCCCTGCTCGGCACGGATGGCCGCTATCCCTTCGGTTCCACCGCGAATCCCGCCCTTGCCCACTTCACCAGCCGTCTGTCGGCCGAGGGCACGCTGGTCGTGGATGGGACGACCCACACGGTGGCCGGCATCTTGTGGTTTACCCATCTTTGGGGCCCCTTCGACGGCACCGGGAGGGCCTTCGCCGGCAAGACCACATGGACGGTTCATCTGGCCGACGGCCGCGACCTGCGGATCGAGGTCTTTCGCGGGGTTCGGGTGGGCGAGGGGGTCCCGCCTACGGCACTCTGGTGGGAGGACGGCACCCACCGCACCGAGGTGCTCCCGGCCGCCCCTGAGGTGACACAGCGCTGGCGCTCGCCTCGCGGGGTCCTCTATCCCGTGGCCTGGCGCATCCCGCTGGCGGCGGGGGGGGGCTCACCTGCCGGGCGCGCGTGCCCGACGGCGAGGTCCTCTACGAGCTCCTCGTGCTCGGGATGCGCTGGACCTACCTGTCCTGGGTGGGCAGCTGTACCATCGAGGGGACCGTCGGTGGCCGCCCAGTGGCGGGCGAAGCGTTCATCGAGGCCACCGGCTTCGAGCCGGCTAGCTGAGCCCGTTGAGGGCTGCGGGGGCTGGGCAACATCAGGAAGGGGCGGAGGAGAGGTCCCGCAGGCGGCCCACCCGCTCGGCCTCGCCCATGGTGATTAGGGTATCGTCGACCTCGATGATGGTTTCGGCCGTGGGATTGAAGAGCATCTGATTCGAGGCCCGCCGGATGGCGATGATGATGAGGCCCAATTCGCGGCCGATGCCGCTGGTACCCAGGGTCTGGCGTACCAGGCGGCTGCCCTCCTCGACGGTCACTCCCTCCATGACGAGGTCGAGCTCCGGGGCCTCGGTGGCCAGCTCCAGGAAATCGAGGATGGCGGGCCTAACGACGGCCTGGCTCATCCAGAGGCTCCCCATCCGCAGGGGCGAGACCACCTTGTGGGCTCCCGCCCGCTCCAGCTTCTTCTCCGATCCCGGGTCCTCGGCCCGGGCCACCACCGTGCACTGGGGGTTGAGGTCGCGCGCCGAGAGCGTGACGAAGAGGTTGTCGGCGTCGCTGCCCGTGGCGGCGATGACGGCCCGGGCGCGCAGCAGGCCCGCCTTCATCAGTACCTCCTCGTCTGTGGCGTCCCCCTCGACGGCGATATAGTCCTCGCCGACGGCGGCGGCCGCCCGGCTGGCGTCGCGCTCGATGATGACGAAGGGCATCTCCTCACCCTTGAGGTGCCGGGCAAGATAGCGCCCGAGACGGCCGTATCCACAGACGATGACGTGGCCTTTAATGCTCTCGACGATCTCCACGCGCGACCTCCTCAAGATGCGACCCATGGTGGCCTCCACCATCGTCTCGCCCAGGGTCGTCACTCCGTAGAGCACCGTGCCGACCCCCGTGACCAGAAGGGCTACGGTAAAGAGCCGGCCGGAGCCGGAGAGGGGGTGCACCTCGCCGAAGCCGACAGTGGTAATGGTAATCAGGGTCATGTAGAAGGCGTCCAGCCACGGCCAGCCCTCCAGGAAGTGGTAGCCGACGGTCCCGCTGGCGATGACGGTCCCGAGCACGCCGAGCACGATGAGGACTTTGAGCCGCATCAATCACCTCGAGGCCGGCTTCCCTCCGGCCGCACGCGCTCCCACGCCTCCGTGCTGTGGGCATGATACGCCAGGCCCGCGGCGGGTGTAAAGCACCGTGGCTGGGGCCCGGCGCCGGGTGGGCTGAGGGCCTCTCCGGGTTGCGGGCATGGGTCGGTGGCGTGTGGCCGCTAGGCCTCGGGGCGGAACTGGGCAATGAGGCGGTCGAAGCGGCTCTCGTAGATCATCTCCCACAGGTCCGCCTTGTCGGGGAAGAGGCGGAGGGCCTCCTCGCGGGCGTCCTGGCGGGCGATGGCGACGTCCACGGCCGGAAAGTCGGGATCGAGGATGAGGAGGGAGACCTCCCGGACGATGGCCTGCAGGCGCCGGAGGCGTCGCTCTTCCTCGATCAGCTCGGGGCGTTGTGGGGCAGGCATGGCGGCGGGTCAGAGCTCGATGACCTGGCCGTCCTGGGCGATGGGCCAGGCAAGCTCGTCCTGGCGCGCCAGCACATCAGGCCCGCAGTGGGTGAGCAGGAGTTCCCGGCAGGTGAACCTGTTGGCGTGGGCCTCGAGCTGGCGGTAGGAGAGGTGGACGGGGTTGGTCCCCTCGAAGTCGTTGCACTCGCAGATGAAGAGGTCCGCCTCGGAGGCCAACTCGACCAGGGCCTCGCTCCACGTGGCGTCGCCGCTGAAGGCCACCGTCCGGCCTCCCCAGGAGAGCCTGTAGCCCACGGCCGGGTGGTCCCGCTGGTGGGTGACTGCGACGGCCCGCAGCTCCGCGTCTTCGACGGCCACCACCGAGCCGTCTGAGGCGGGGTGGAAGACCACCTCGTAGCCGGGCCCCTGGGTGTCGAGCTCGGGGTAGAGGAGTTTGGCCAACTGGTCAAGGATGCGGTCGACCCCGGGCGGCCCGACCAGGGTGAGGGGCTCGCTTCGGGGGTGGAGGTACTGGTAGTAGAGCCGCAGGAAGGGCCAGCCGGCAATGTGGTCGCCGTGGGCGTGGGTGAGGCCGACGGCCACCAGGCCGCTCAAATCGAGGTCGACCTGTTCGGCTGCTGGCAGCAGGCTCGCCCCGCAATCCAGAAGAATCGTTCGGCCGCGGTGGACCACCGCCACCGCCGAGTGGCCGCGGCCGCCGCTTCCGAAGGCGTCGCCCGTCCCCAGGAGGATGACCTTCAGCGCCACGAACTTACTCGAAGTCTGCGGGCCCGAGGGTGAGGCGCTCCACCAGCTCGCCACCCACGAAGTGGCGCTCGACGATTTCCTCCGCGTCCTCCACCGAGATGCGTCCGTACCAGACGTCATCGGGGTAGACGGCGAGCGTGACGCCACTCTCACAGGTGTCGAGGCAGCTCGTGCTGATGATGCGGACCTTACCGAGCAGGTCCTTCTCCATCAAGAGCATGGCGAACCGCTCGGCCAGCTGGGCGGCGCCTCGCTCGTAGCAGGACCCCCGGGGGTGGCCGGGGGGTCGATCATTCATGCATATGAAGACGTATCGGTCGCGTTTGGCCATGATATCGTGCTCCGACCTCGGGACTATTGGGTCTCTCCCGAGGTGGCTTGGCGGGTCTCCTCATCGTCGAGAGAGTCGCGCTCCCTGACGGGTATCGCGGCGGACCATCTCGGCGTCGATGGCCACCAGCATCTCCTCAGCGCTCTGGCGCCACCGGGGGGCGAGCAGCCGCTCCCACGGGTGGGGCTGCGAGACGAGCCGGTGCATGACCACTTCCGGCGGCAGGTGCTCCAAAATCGCAACGACGAGGTCGATGTAGACCTCGGCCGCGATGAGTGTGAAGTGCCGCCTCCTCCAGAGGTCCGACAGTTCGGTCTCATTTACCACCATGAGGTGGTGGAGCATCACACCGTTGATAGGGTGGCTGGCGACCGCTTCGACGGTCTTGAGCGTCTCTGGCATCCCCTCGCCGGGCAACCCTAGGATGAGATGGGCCACCTGGTGGATGCCCCGCCCGGCAGCCCTCTCGACGGCCTCGGCCCACGCCTCCGAGATGTGGCTTTGGTCCACGGCGGCCCGCTGCTCGTCGTGGACGGTCTGGGGTCCCATCTCGAGCCAGACCTCGTGAGTCTTGGCCATCCCCTCGAGCAGACGCAGGGACTCCTCGGTGAGGCACTCGGGCCTCATGCCCACGGCGACGCCCACAACCCCCTCCATCTCAAGGGTTTCTCCGTAAAGGCGCTTGAGGGCGTCGAGGGGGGCGTTGGCGCCGGAGGCGGGTGGGAGCGAGACGATACCGCACACCGAGGGTTGGTGGCGCCGGAGCCGCGCTATCCCCTGGTTGACCTGCTCGACGACCGTCCCCGGCGGGTCCTGATGGGCCCCCGAGGTCCCGCGGCTGTAGCAGTAGAGGCAGCTGCCGGCCTGGGACTGGCCGCCCCGCTTCGGGAGGCTGGCGCCGGCGTCAACGAAGACCGTCCGGATGGGAAACGGGTAGCGTTCCTCGAAGAAGGACCGAAGCGTTCGGTACCGCTTGGTCTCTTTCGACTCCAACGGGCTCTCCTTAAGGTGTCGATGGGCAAAAGCTGCCTCGCGGACAGAAGCGGCGCCTTCCGCTGCACAGGCTGGTCCGCCTCCATTGAGGCACCAGAACCTCAATGCTATCATATGGCCCAATCCCCATCAAGGCAAGGGCGTGAGCGGAGGCCGTCGAGGGCGCCTCCCCGACCGGGCGAGGTGAGGCTTTACATCCCGCCGCCACTCGTGCTATAGAGGTGCGTGCTGTCGGACGAGAGGAGCCCATGGATAGGACCTGGACACCGCAGGATTCCGCAGGAAGGTTCGCCCACGCCGAGCGTTTTACGGCGGATGTATTCAGCATCATTCTCTTGGCGAAGACGGGGGGGTTGGAACCCCTCACTCGTGCGGTGACGCTGTTTTCTCCGCCGGCCGTGGCGGCCGAGCTCTTCCGTCCGGCTCGCATTGGGGTCGAGGGCACCGTCATCCAACGGACGATGAAGGAAGGCGGACTCGTTGCATTGTCCGGCCCACCAAGAGCGCCGGGACGAGCAGCGCGTTGAGGTGGGGGACGGCC
>JALLOF010000668.1 GCA_027717595.1 Nitrospinae bacterium AH_259_B05_G02_I21
GTGCAAGATGGTTTCGTGCTGGCCATCAGGGGTCCTTAAGAGGTCCGCAACGGAAGGCTACGTGGAGGACGCACGAAAGATGACCACCGCCAGCCCCCCTGTTGAAGGGCTAACCGGAAGCCTCATCCGCATCCGCTCCTCCATGCCCGGCCTCTATGCCGCCGAACAAAGGGTGGCCGAGGCGATTCTCGCCGACCCGGAAGCTGTTCTCACTAGCTCGGTCACCGAGCTTGCCAACCGCGCCGGGGCGAGTGAGGC
>JALLOF010000669.1 GCA_027717595.1 Nitrospinae bacterium AH_259_B05_G02_I21
CTGGATAAGGTTGCTGGTCGCCTAGTTGGAGGCAGCACCCTTGAGGGCCTTGGCGGCCTTGAATGTCGGCACCCGCCTGGCCGGGATTTGGATGGGCTGGCCCGTCTGCGGATTTCGGCCCATCCTGGCGGCCCGATCGGAGGTGCCGAAGGTCCCGAGGCCCGCGATGGCTACCTTGCCCCCCTGACCCAGGGTACCGTGGATGGATCTGATAAGGCTGTCCACGGCATCCCCCGCTTTGGCCTTACTGATGCCGC
>JALLOF010000670.1 GCA_027717595.1 Nitrospinae bacterium AH_259_B05_G02_I21
CCCATGTTGCGCACGGGCGGGAATACTGTGGTTGACCAGCCCGCTCATGTTCCGAATCAGAACGTGCCGCCACCAGGTCATAGATCCTTATATCACTGTTGCCCGAGTCAGTGACGCTAATGCCCAGACGCGCACCATCGGGTGCTCATCGGTGAGATCCTTGGCCTGGGTTTCAGGATCCACGCCGGCCTGGGCGAGAATCTTCTTGCACTGGGAGCGCCCGATTCCGTAGATGTACGTCAGCCCGACCTCAATC
>JALLOF010000671.1 GCA_027717595.1 Nitrospinae bacterium AH_259_B05_G02_I21
TCACCGAACACGCCGAGTTCAACATCTACGTCGACCCCGAGGCGGCGGGCCTGGTCTTCGCTAGCGGGCTCCCCCTGACCCTGGTCCCTCTCGACGTCACCCACCAGGTTGTGCTTGAGCGGGCCGAGCTCGGGCGGTGGAAGAGCCTGGGGGGCCCGTCGGCCGGGCTACTGGCCTTCCTTGAGGACGTCACCGACCAGACCATGGCAGTCCACAGCCTTCGGTGCGGCTTCGACGGCCTCTACCTCCACGACC
>JALLOF010000672.1 GCA_027717595.1 Nitrospinae bacterium AH_259_B05_G02_I21
TGGGATGGTTCTGGCCAAAGGTTTGCTTCGCGACCTTCAGGGCTTCTTTGGCGAGGGGGATGGCTTCACGATGCTTCCCTTGTTGGTATAACGCTACTGCTCGAAGCATTACCGCCTTCCAAAGCGCCTCTTGAGCCGACGCGACAGAGCCAACGGGCACCTCCTTTCTAGCCCGAATCCGCTTTGCGCGGGCTTCCATCTCTGCCGCCTCGGCCGCCCGGTTCGTCTTGCGAAGCAGCGAGGCGTAGTTCTCCA
>JALLOF010000673.1 GCA_027717595.1 Nitrospinae bacterium AH_259_B05_G02_I21
GGCCTGCCTGGAGACCGTGGGCCGTATGGGCCCTTGCTTCGAAGGGGTCTGCGTTCGGGGCGCCGGAGGGTGGCTCGCTGCCTCGGCCACCCGCTGGAGGAGTCGTTCGAGGTCGGCCTGGGCCCGCTTCGCCGCCAGAGGGGCCGTGGCCTCCCGCGCCCCCGTTGCGAAGGCGTAGGCTTGGCCCGTGGCGTGGTCGACGGCCAGCCCGCTGTCGTAGAAGGCAAGGACCATGTCGTCGCACACCACATCGT
>JALLOF010000674.1 GCA_027717595.1 Nitrospinae bacterium AH_259_B05_G02_I21
CTGTCGACCCCTTCGACGACGATGGTGCTCGCCCCCGCGCCCTCGATACGGGCGCCCATGGTGTTGAGCGCCTGAGCTAGATTGACGACCTCTGGCTCGCGGGCCGCGTTCTCCAGCACGGTGGTGCCCCGGGCCAGGGTCGCCGCCATAAGAACGTTCATCGTCCCCGTGACGGTGACCACATCGAAGATAAACGGGGCTCCGACGAGCCTGTCGGCCCGGGCGACGACATAGCCCTGATCGAGCACAATGTT
>JALLOF010000675.1 GCA_027717595.1 Nitrospinae bacterium AH_259_B05_G02_I21
CGTCTAGGTGAGCAAAAAGAGGACAAAAAAGACGAAGAAGGATCCTCCCAAGGCAAGAGAGAAGAAGACTAGAAGGGCCAAGGGGACGGCTCGCGAGTCGACGTACGACGCTCGGAAAATCCAGGTCCTGAAGGGTCTGGACCCAGTCCGCAAGCGCCCCGCTATGCTCATCGGCTCCACGGGGCCGACGGGGCTCCACCACCTTGTCTATGAGGTAGTTGATAACTCCATCGACGAGGCCATGGTCGGCTGG
>JALLOF010000676.1 GCA_027717595.1 Nitrospinae bacterium AH_259_B05_G02_I21
GCCTCGGCATCAACAATGGCAGCTACTGCAACCGGCCTACAGCCTGTTCACGAGAGCCCAGAGAATGTCGTGGCAGTTCTGGTTGGAGATGGGGTTACTTACGCCAACGTTCAGTACACCGGATCTCCTTCTGCCCTGGGTACGTTCACAGGCGGTGAAGGCATTGTTGGTTTCCCCGGCGGAGTAATCATCGGAACTGGAAACATCCTTCACGTGGTCGGGCCGAACGAAGATTCTGGTATGGGTACAGAAT
>JALLOF010000677.1 GCA_027717595.1 Nitrospinae bacterium AH_259_B05_G02_I21
GGGTGAAGGGGTGCGCGCCGCCCCACCAGCCCGGGGTGTTGGTGGGAAAGCGGTTGTGGGCCGTCCACAGGTATGCGCTGTACTCATCGATGCCGTAGAACTCGGCCACCTCCTCGGGAAAGCCCACCCCCTTGAAGACACCCATGTTTTTGCCGCTGGAAAAGACGAACGCCCCGGGAATATCGTAGTTGATCCGCATGACCGTACCGACGAGGATGTCGTCATCGGCCAGTGAGCCCTCTATGCCTCGG
>JALLOF010000067.1 GCA_027717595.1 Nitrospinae bacterium AH_259_B05_G02_I21
GGAGCGCGTTAAACTCGAAGCGTATTGACTTTATGACAAGATCGAGCGCATTGCGTTGTCCTCTGGCAAGAAGTCCCGACACGCGGAGTCCAGCCAGCATAATATTGGGTAGGATGTGGAGGTTCTCCAGATGGAACGACCCCCGTCCGAGCGTCAGCCGGGCCTTGGGGTGCTGCTGCTCGATCAAATTTCTTTTGAGTCTCATATCTCTCATGTCAGTCATGACCCCGAGCCAAATTAAAGGCCAGTATACTCCTGATTCGTTGACAGATAAAGTGGAGACCACCAAGAAGCGAACAAGTACCGGTAGCTCTTGTTATCCCATGAAACAAAACCGCGACTTCGATACGTTAGGGGCAGATTTCACCAGTTATTGCCCCTCGGGAAATGGGGAGATTAGTAACAATTTCATCGTAAATCCTAACTTGGCATGGGCAATCTGGAGGGTCAGGACCGGATTGATTTGACCTGGACGCCTACCCAAAGACTAAAGGTTAAACTATTTACAATATGCTTATTGTGCAGGGACCCGCCTGAGGCGGACCGGCTACCCGGTTCTTGTGTAGGGACAGCCTTTATGGCTGTCCGTTATTTTTTTCGGACAGGGGTAATCCGCCTCAGGCCCGCCTTAGGCGGGTCCCCACATCCCACAATCCCCCCAAATATCAATCGCTTACAAGAGTTAGACACTCCTTTCTCGTAAATCCGGTTCCCGAAACTGGATGGACTTCGATAATCGAAGCCGAATCAACTGGTTATCGCAACTCGGGGTTTTTAGACACAATTGGACACTCTACGCTTCCGTCCAAGGCCAGATTTTCCGCTAATCCCTGCAATATCAACGCGTAAAGCCCGGTTGGACACTTCTGAAAAGTGTCTAAAAGTGTCTAAAAGTGTCTAATGTGTAGAGATGAAGTCCGCCGAGAAGAATCGCCCTCCATTCGCGAAGAACGCAAAGTGCGTGACGACAGGCTGGGGTCCTGTGTGCTATCTCTTGACATGGACGCTGGGAGCGCTCGGCCTTGAGGCGCACCCGTTTGAATCCCTCGTCGCCCTCGCCCTCTGGAAAGGAGGATCCCATGAAACCGCTCTCCTGCGCCACAGTCATCCTTCTCTGCGGGCTCTTCGTTGCGACCGCAGCGGGCCCGGCCGTGGCCGATTCGCACGAGCAGGCCCCACCCCCCGCCTCCTCCAAGCTCGACCTCAACAAGGCCACACAGCTCGATATCGCCCGGGACATCAATCCCCTTTTGGGCAAGGACGTCTGCCACGTCATCACCCGGGACCGGGCGGCGAGAGGGCCTTACAAGAGCCTGGACGACCTGACCCGGATCAAGAAAATCACGAAGGAAGACGTGAAGAAGCTGCGCGATGCGGTCTGCGTCGATTGCTGACCATCCACCACCATCCAGGCCCTCGACCACGGCCGCTCGCTGAAAATAAGGATTGACATTGCCCGGAACCCCTAATTACTATTGCCCATAAGGCCCTCCGAACCCCATTGAGGCTTAGAGGAAAGAGAAGATGTTCGGCTTAGGGATGCAGGAGCTCATCATCATACTGGTCATTGCGCTGCTGGTCTTCGGGGCCAACAAGCTCCCGGAGATCGGCCGTGGCCTCGGGCGCGGGATCAGGGAGTTTCGGAAGGCCTCCTCGGAGCTGACCGACGCGCCGGAAGAGACCGAAGAGCCGGCGAAGCCGCCCGCCGCGGCAGAGGAAGAGGAAAAAAAAATGGTGGACTCGCCGACCGAGTCGCCGAAGAGCTGAAGGGACAGGCCGCCCAGGCTATACCGGGCGTGCGTGAGGTAAGGGGGCTTAAGAGACAGATCGGGCGGCTGAAGCGATGGACGGGCTCCTGAGGCCGCGTCCTTCGGAAAACACGAACGGAGAACCCCGAAGGGCTCTCCGTTTTCGTTGTTCAAGGCTTATCTTTATTGAAGGCTCACGTGGGGCCGCGCTGGTTCTGGTTGAGGATTCGGTCGATCTCCTCCTGCACGCGCCGCTCGGCCTCTTCCTTGCTGGTCCCCTCGCCGACAAAGACGAGCTTATCAGGGCCAGGGCCCCTTTTGGTCTGAGTGCCCGCGTCGGGAATCCAGCCGTAGGCGAACCACTGGCCGTGTAACTTGTGCGAGCCGATGAGATACCCTGGAGACGGCCTCGTTACCACACCCTCTCCTCTCAGCCATCCGCCTGAGGCGGAGAGCCAATATCTGTAGAACGTTCCGCACCGCTAAGAGAGCACATCTAGTGCAATCCCGGCAAATGTACCACAATATCTTGGGCTGTCAATGGGAAATCACAGGTTGATTAGGGGCTCAGAGTCCAGAGGAAAAAAATGGCGTCCCCGGCGGGATTTGAACCCGCGTTGCCGGCGTGAAAGGCCGGAGTCCTGGGCCTGGCTAGACGACGGGGACGCCTTGGGCGAAGACCGGTCGGCTCAAACGGGAGGATTGGTGAGCCGGGTAGGATTCGAACCTACGACCTACGGGTTAAAAGCCCGCTGCTCTACCAGGCTGAGCTACCGGCTCGCTCGTCTGATATCAATATTATTCAAAATGCCGCTACCTTGGCAAGCAACTTCAGTGGAGGCGGTGCCGATGCTCCGGGGGGACGACAGTCTCGTTCCACTTCCGGTTGACGGCCTCGTAGCCCTCAAGCTGGGCCTCGAGGTTGGCCAGCGCCTCATCGAGACGCGCAATAATGGGCTCACGGTCCGCAGGCTCGGGGGCGATCCGATCGATCTCCTCGAGAAGCGCCCGGTGCTCACGCTCCCGAAGGGACTCGCACGCCGGATAGCTCAGCCGACCCGTCGAGGCGCGGTACAGCTCCTCCACTCGCCGGCACAGCTCCTTCAGTTCACGAGACATACGCCCCAAACACCTCCCCTTCTCCTATCGCGGCGGTATCATACACGCCGGGGCCGAAAAAACCAAGCCGAATCGGCCCCAAGGCCTTCTGCGATAACCGTTATGGAAGGGCGGTCGGGTAAAGTTTCCCTTGCCTGAGAGAGCCTTTTGTGATACGTTTTGGAGCCGCACGCCTCTTGAGGACCCCGAATGCAACCTGTGGAAAAAATCTGGCTCGACGGCGAACTCGTGGCCTGGGAGGCGGCCACCACGCACATCCTCACACATACCCTCCACTACGGGCTTGGCATCTTTGAGGGTATCCGCTGTTACAAGACCGACCGGGGCCCGGCCATCTTCCGCCTCCAAGAGCACATCGACCGGCTGTACCAGTCGGCCAAAATAACCCGCATGACCATCCCGTACCGGCCCGAGGAGCTTATCGAGGCGACGTTCGACCTCATCCGGGTCAACGGGCTCGATGAGTGCTACATCCGCCCGATCGCCTTTCTCGGCTACGGCCGTATGGGCCTCAACCCAATCGGGCTGCCGGTCTCGGTGGCCGTGGCGGTCTGGCCCTGGGGGGCTTATCTGGGCGAAGAGGGCCTCACCAAGGGCATCCGGGCCAAGATTAGCTCGTTCACCCGCCACCACACGAACGTCACGATGACCAAAGCCAAGGTCTGCGGCAACTACGCCAACAGCCAGCTCGCCAAGGCCGAGGCCATCGAGCACGGCTACGACGAGGCCATCATGCTCGACCCGTGGGGCAACGTGGCCGAGGGCAGCGGCGAGAATATATTCATCGTCCGCCACGGGGAGCTCAAGACCCCGCCGCTGATGGCCATCCTCGAGGGGATTACACGAGACAGCGTCATCGAGCTGGCCCGGAGCATGGACATCTCCGTTCGAGAGGAAAACTTCAGCCGCGACGAGCTATACGTGGCCGAGGAGGCCTTCTTCACCGGAACGGCCGCCGAGGTCACCCCCATCCGCGAGGTCGATGGCCGCACCATCGGCCCCGGCAAGCCCGGCCACATGACGACCAAGCTGCAGCAGCTCTTCTTCGACGTCGTCGCCGGCCGCGACCCCGCCCACGAACACTGGTTGACCTACGTCCCACCCGCCTAAGGGCCAGAAGGGTCCCATGTACTGGGCCAACTTCCTGCACATCTACCAGCCACCGACGCAGACCGACGAGATCGTCGATAAGGTGACCCGCGAGTGCTACAGGCCCCTGGTGGAGTTGCTCCAGGCCCACCCCCACGGGCGCATAACCCTCAACATCAACGCGTGTCTCACCGAGCTGCTCGATAAGTGCGGCCACGGCGACGTCATCGAGGGGCTTAAGGTTTTGGCCGAGCGCGGCCAGATCGAGTTTACCGGAAGCGTCAAGTACCACCCGATCCTGCCGCTCATCCCCCGCGCGGAGATGGAGCGCCAGATTAGGCTCAACGAAGATACCAACCGGCATTACTTCGGCGAGGTGTACCAACCGGCGGGGTTCTTCCCCCCCGAGATGTGCTACTCGAAAGCCGTCGCCGAGGCGGTCCACCGAGTCGGCTACCGGTGGATCATCGTGGATGAGATCGCTTATAACGGCCAGCTCGGGGCCCCGCCCACAGAGAGGTGCTTTACCGTCTCGGGCCTGGGCCCGCTCGGGGTCTTCTTCAAGGAGCGGCGCCTCAGCGCCGGCATCACCTACGGCTCGTGCCCGGACCTGAAGACCTTCCGGCGCTTTCTCGCCGAAGCGCCCCCCGTCGAGGGCTACCTACTTACCGGGACCGACGGGGAGGTCTACGGCCACCACCGGCCTGGCCAGGAGCGGCTCCTCGAGGAGGCCTTCGGCGATGCGCAGATAACGACGGTCACCATCTCGGAGCTGTTCGACCTCTTTCCCGCACGCGAGGAGGTCGAGCCCCTCGAGAGCTCGTGGTCCACGTGGGAAGATGAGATGGACCAGGGTGTCCCTTATCCCCAGTGGCTCGATCCCTCGAACCCCATCCACGAGCTCCAATGGCAGCTGGCCCGGCTCGCTCTCGAGGCGCTGGATGCCTCCGCCGACGAATCGCCCGGCCGGCCCCAGGCCCGCCGGCTCCTCGACGAGGGGCTTCACTCCTGTCAGTGGTGGTGGGCGAGCTGCCGGCCCTGGTGGGATACCGGCATGGTGGACAGAGGGGCGGCTCTACTGGTGGAGGCCGTCAAGGCCTTGGAGGGGGCGGTGGCCCCGACGGTCATCGGCCAGGCCGAGTCCTTGAAGGAGAGAATCCACCGGACCGCCAAGGCCTGGCACGACGAGGGCGAGGCAGCTCAACGACAGCAGGCATACAGAGAGGCCCACCAGGATGTCTCGAGCCTCTTGACCTTCGGTGGAGACGAGACCACGCCTAGGGCATGAACCGCCCCTGCCTCCGATCCCCCATGTGGTATAAATATTGCTTACGTTTTACCCGTGAGACGGTTCGACGAACGCCGCAGGGCGTTGCTGGAAGCCCATCATGAAGAAGACCACAACGACGAAGGCCAAAAAAAAGCGCGTCAAGGGCCTGGCCCCGTTTGCCTTCGTCGGGTGCGTTGAGATCAAGGAGATGCTCGGCCGCCGGGTCCGAGACGAGCAAGAGCTCTTGGACAACATAGAGGAAGTTCCTCCTGAATCCATCTACTTCCATACACAATCCTACTTCCTCCGCCACCGCTACATCAAGGGCCCCTACCCCAACGATTTCGCCACCTGGACGGCCCAGGAGGTGGGCGACAACGTCCTGGGCGAGCGGCTTGGGATTCTCAACCCGTTCGCTTTCGAGTCCGTCGAAGCCCTAAGAAGTGAGATCATCTCGATCATCGACGACCACCTCAAAGCCCTGAAGGTGGTCCCCCGGGTGGTCCACGGCGAGCCCTTCGAGTTCATGAGCTCCCGCATCATCGAGATCCCAACGGGCATCGAGGTGGAGACCTTCGAGGATTTCGCCTCGGCCCTCAAGGACGTGGACGTCAGCGTCATCTACTTCCACGTCTTCGAGGCGGAGCTCCGCATGGGCAAGGGACATAGCGACTTCGCCATCTGGCTGGAAACCTCCGTTGGGCAGGGGGCCCTGGCCGAGCGTCTGGACGCCATCGACCCTTACCTACTCAGCCTCGAGGAGCTAAGGGCCCAGATTCTCGAGCGCTGCCACGAAGCCCTGGACGGCAAGAGGACCTGATGCCCACCCCCGGCCTGGAGCAATACCGCCCCTTCGCCCCGCCGGGCATCCTGGGGTCCATCTACGCCATGGGCGAGCAGGTTGCCGGCACACACTTCCTGCAC
>JALLOF010000678.1 GCA_027717595.1 Nitrospinae bacterium AH_259_B05_G02_I21
GATGTGGCCCGAGCCCTGGGCTGCACGACGGCCAGCCTAGAGGTGCGTCTCAGCAACGAAGCCGCTCAGCAGCTCTACGCTTCCTACGGTTTCGTCGTGGCGGGCCGGAGGGCGCGCTACTACCAAGACGGCGAAGACGCACTGATCATGACCCTCGAGCGGCTGTGAGCCGCCACCGCGATGTCGGCCGCTTGGGGCGTATCATACGGAGAAGGACATGAGCCGGCCTAAGCCCGGAATCACCTTAATC
>JALLOF010000679.1 GCA_027717595.1 Nitrospinae bacterium AH_259_B05_G02_I21
GTTGGGGTGTGCGAGGAGGATTGGGTCATCGTCTGCCCGCCCAAGGCCGACGCCGCGCCTGAGCGTCAATCGGTGATGGTCAGGGCGATGTAGCAGTCGCCGCGCCGGGAGCCCGGCGGGCCGTCGTGGCCCTTGCCGCGCAGCCTCAGTTTCTGGCCGTCTCGTACGCCGGGGGGGATTTTGACCTGAAGCCGCTCGTCGCGCCCGTTGGTTCGAACGAGGATGGTCTTCTCGGCCCCCTGCATAGCCT
>JALLOF010000680.1 GCA_027717595.1 Nitrospinae bacterium AH_259_B05_G02_I21
GCAGCAGCCCGGTAACCCGTGCGCGGTCGCGCTGCTTCGGCGGTAGTTTTTCGGCGAGGATGGCAATAAAGACCAGGTTATCAATGCCGAGGACCAGTTCGATCACAATCAGCGTGATTAACCCGGCCCAGATAGACGGATCGGCAATCCATTCCATAGTAAGTACAAAACCTATTCGTTGTATGACAAATGTCACAATTCGATCATGGATAAATCGGGGCAAAAATGCAATGTTGCAGCACTATTTATC
>JALLOF010000681.1 GCA_027717595.1 Nitrospinae bacterium AH_259_B05_G02_I21
TCGAAGGACACCATCGTCCAGATCGAGAACGAGAGCACCGTGAACATGGATCTCATCGAAGCGGTGGGGAAGCTGCGCGGCGATCCGGGCACGTCGGTGACCATCGGGATTATGCGCGAGGGGCTCGCCGAGCCCAAGGAAATCACCATCGTTCGTGAACTCATCAACATCCACTCCGTGGAAGCCTACGCCCTGGGTAACGGGGTTGGCTACATCACCATCAGAAACTTTCAGGAAAACACGTTGCGCG
>JALLOF010000682.1 GCA_027717595.1 Nitrospinae bacterium AH_259_B05_G02_I21
GAGTCCAGGAAGGTGTTCACCGCTCCGGCGGCCCGGAATAGGTTGCCCAGAGCGAGAGCCGAGTTGAAGTCGTCGTCCATCGCACCCCGGAAGGCTGCCTCCATGCCAGCGACCTCCTCCCACGCAGGGTGCGCCTGGGCCGGCCGGGGGGCCTCCGCCTCGAGGCCGTCCTCCCCCACCATCTCCTCACACCGCTCCTGTGTGGTGTAGAAGTAATCGAGATTCTTCTTGGCGTCGGAGAGGGCTTGCT
>JALLOF010000683.1 GCA_027717595.1 Nitrospinae bacterium AH_259_B05_G02_I21
CCTTCAGTCTGGCCCAATTCACAAATGATCAGGGGAATGTGATAAGTCTCCTCCTTCGTGGGGCCCTTATCATCAAAGAACCCTACATTAGGCCCGTGATCGGTCGTAATTACAAGAATCCACGGATTCAGTAGTTCTGTCTCCCTGATAATTTCAAGGGCCTTAGCTATTCCCGCATCCATGTATAGTATATTCTCGTCGTACGCCGCTCTAGCGTATATCGGGGATAAATGCCAGTTGGGCCCAATTA
>JALLOF010000684.1 GCA_027717595.1 Nitrospinae bacterium AH_259_B05_G02_I21
GATTCTCGATACCAGCGTCATCATCGACGGCCGGGCCAGCCCGAGAGGGCCGCCAGGGCCAGGCGGGCCGTTATCAACCCCATTAAGAGGCCGACGAAGCCTCCCACCAATCGGCGGGGCTGCACCCGGCTGAGTGTGCGCTCGAGGACGCAAATCAACACCCCGGCGAACAAGCCCACACCGGTGCCGGTAATCAACCCCTCGGAGCCCAGGTACCGGGTGCCGATGTAGTAGCCGAGCAACGTTGTG
>JALLOF010000685.1 GCA_027717595.1 Nitrospinae bacterium AH_259_B05_G02_I21
CCTCGGGGGAGCGCTCGATATCGACCGGCAGGATGTCGTGCAGGATGCTTCTCACGCCGATGCCTCCGCCGCCGCGCGTTCGGCCTCGTCGGCCACAATCGCCTCGAGCCGGCTCAACAGGTCGGGGTCTTGGGCGACCTCGGAGCGCAGGCGCTCTCTAATCCGCTCCTCGAATTCCCGGAAGACCTGGCCGTAGCGGATCTTCGCCTGGCCCTGAGCCACGGCCAGCCGCCCGAGCAGAGCAAGGG
>JALLOF010000686.1 GCA_027717595.1 Nitrospinae bacterium AH_259_B05_G02_I21
ACTTCCTCCAGTCCTACAAGCTCCCGCTTGCCCGGGGCCTTGTAGTGCTGGAGAAAACGCTCGTAGGAGCGTTGCTGTACTTCGATCAGGTTGGGGATGTCAACGATGGACGGGATGCGTGCAAAGTTCTGCCGTGTACGCAATCCCCTTTGATGGGTCCTACGCTTCGTCGCCATACACCGTTACCTCAATTGACCTAACCTGGGAGCGATTATGCCCCGTCCCTAAGGAACGGAAGTGTTGAGTCC
>JALLOF010000687.1 GCA_027717595.1 Nitrospinae bacterium AH_259_B05_G02_I21
TAATGAGGGCAAAGGGTTTGGCTTCATAGAGCGTGAGGACGGGCCGGACGTTTTCGTCCACTACTCGGCTATCACGGGTGAGGGTTATAAGTCTCTCACCGAGGGGGATGCCGTGGAGTTCGAGGTTATCGAAGACACGAAGGGCTTGAAGGCCGTCAACGTGGTAAAGGTCTAGCAGCTAGGAGACCATACCCCCGCCGGTTTTCCCGGCGGGGGTTTTCTAAGGAATGATTTCACCTTGGCCCGG
>JALLOF010000068.1 GCA_027717595.1 Nitrospinae bacterium AH_259_B05_G02_I21
TCCAGGGAAGCGGGAGCAGGTTAAATAATCGTCTCCACCACACGCTTCTCTCCTCCTCACGCCGCCGGGGGAAGGGGCTCGACCTCGGCGAGCTTATAGTGAAACGAGTCTTCCTCGATGATGGCGATGTAGAGCTTCTTCAGCTGCTCGGGCTCCAGCCCTCGCGCCTTGACCGCCTGCTTGTTCACCTTCTCGCTCCTGGCTATGAGCTCGTGCAGGCTGGCCGCCTTGAGGCGCTCCAGCACTATCTCCTCGGCCGCAACGAACTTGACCGTCTCGGAATGTCTGAGGGCGAGCCTGCCTGCAGGCACGGTGATGGAGCGGCACTCGTCCCCCTTCGCGCACTCGCGCATGAAGCTTTCGAGGAGCTCCTCGAGGCGGGCGACCTCCTCCTGGTCGGGCAGGTTCTCTTCGCCCAGCTGCTCGTAGTGGGGCCAGCGCTCTTCATTGAAGGCCTCGATGCGGGCGGCGATCTGCCCGCCGAGCCGCTTGATCACCTTCAAGGCCTCGTTGGCCTCTTCGTCCGCCTTGATCGTCTTTAGCTTTTTCGTCATGCGTCCTCCGTGTCCCTCCGCCTGAGGCGGACCTGAGGCGGGCGCCCTCTTCTCCGCCTCAGGCGGATTAAGGGTTATGCAATCATCATGGTCCTTGTGGCAGCCACTTGGACCACTTCGGCGTTAAGGTCGGTGTCGTTCATCTCGGCGACTTCGGCGGCCCCTTTGAGGAGCTTCGCTACCCGCCGCATCCCGAGCTCTCTGCCTTCGGCGGCCAGCGCCTGTATGGCGTCATCTGTAGCCTTGGGGTACTTGCTCCTCACGAATGCCCGCACCTCTTTGAGGGTGGGCATGGGAAGCTCGGCGAAGATGCCGACTCTGGAGTAGAGCTGTGCGAAGTTAGCCCGGCCGCTCCGCCCCCTCGTCATGTTCTGATAGAGACGCGGGAGGCCTATGAGGACAAGGCCCACTACTCCGCCGCAGCGGTCGTGGATGGTTCTCAGCACTTCGAGGCCTGGGTGGGAGATAAGGTCGGCCTCGTCCACGATGAGGAACCGAGGCTTCAGAACAAGGGACTCGACGATACTGTTTAGGACGACTCTGGAGTGGCGGTCGGGGTCGAGGCCCACCATTTCAGCCAGGGTCTTAATAGCCCCGAACTTGCCCCACGTCGCATCGGCTTCGAGCAGGAGGATGTCGTCTCGGCCGTTGACGTAAGCCCTGATTGCTGAGGTCTTCCCCACCCCCGCCGGGCCCGCAACGACCCCAAGCTCGCCCTCCTTGTAGCAAAACTCCAGGGCGTGATGGCACATTTGGAGCGCCACGGTGGCGAACAACTCCCCTGTCGCCGCCGCCCCCTCGGCCCTGGCTTCGATGCGTTCCCTCGCCTCCCTTAGCGCTGGCTTGAGCTTCCTCGCAAGGTCGGCCGGGGCGCTGTACGTGCCGGAAACAAACATCTGAAGCGTCGAGCGTGCGATGTCGAAGTGGGCAGCCAGGGCCACGATGGAGTATCCCTGCTCCTCCATGATGGAGATGAGCTCCTCCCGCACCCTCTCTGCTTCTTTGTTTCTGTAGGGCTGGGGTTCCTTGATGCTGACAACCTTGCCTCCCATACTGCAGCCTCCTCTCAAGCGCTCTCGGCCTCGAGCTCGTGGGGCCAAGCAGCGAGTTTGGATTCTTTCTTCACGGGCGCCTCGTCCAGCTTTTTGGCTGCGGCGTCGAGGCGGGTTATTAGATCGACGCTCTTCTGGCGGGCAGCCTGGCGGCGTGTTTTCTTTTCCTCCGCCTCACGTTGGGCGAAGTGCCGATCCACCGGGTCTGGCTGTGCGACCTGCGCAACCATGAGGTCCCGGTATTCGGTGACGACGCGCATTGCCCGCTTCTGCTCGGCCTGGATGGCCTTGAGGTCCTCAGCCGTAGCATCGAAACCGTAGAGCTTCTTCTCGTGTGCCTCGCAGAGAAATTCCCCACTCCTGAAGACGATGATTCGGCCCATCTCCTCGGGGCTGTAGCGGACCGTGACGCGCTCGCCCACGTGGAGGGCCAGGCGTTCGTCCCAATACCAGTAACCCCCGAGAGTGATGCCGCTTGAATGGACGGTCCGCCCTTCGACCTTCATAAGCAGAAGGTCCAAAGTGCGTTCGCGCGGGAGGCGGATTTCTTTATCCAGGTCCTCCCACGCCTGTTGCGGACTTCGGCCCTCCATGCCCTGGCCGGCGTGGACCCGCTGGTGATATTCCTCGACGATCCACCGGTCGGCGGCCTCGCAGAATTCGCTGAATGAAAGGAGCTTGCCGGCCTTGAGTTCCCCGGCGAGCTTTTCGGGGCGCTCGGCCGGGGAGGAGCCGCACCAGCCGACCAGGTCCTGGATGACACCTCGCTCAAGGGTGCCGAACCAGCGCTCGGCCGGTTTCGACCAGGGGGAGTATGGCCGGGCGTGGATGTTCCGCTTCTTGTGTTCCTCGTCCGGGTCCCGCGCCCACTCGACGCCGACGCCGAGCTCCGCCAGGACGCCTTGGGTCTCCTTGTTGAGCTCGAAGCGAAACGTCTTCCCCCTGCCTTTCAGGTGGTGAGAAAGGTAGTCTTTTCCGTTGTCGACATAAGTCCGCCGTGGCACTCCGCACATCGGCCACGCTTCACTCTCGGGCTTCGGAAGGATCGCGTGGCGGAGCGCGCGAGCTATGGACCAGGAGTTCGGGTGGGCGGGCGAATACGCCCGGCCGAGGATGGAGCGGGTGCGCATGTCCATCCAGACCGTTATCCAGGGCCGTATGGTCTTGCCGCACCAGAGCACAAAAACGTCAAGGGGGTGATGGTCGCCGCAGATAAGCTCAAGCGGCGCGAGCGTCGTGTAGTCCCGGCGGACCTTCGGCATCGCCGTCTTTCGATAGGCTTCCTTGCCCTTCCGATGGCGGACCTTGGCGGCTCGGGGGATGTCGGCAACGAGCCGGCGGACGGTCGCGTAGGAGGGCGTCGGGATTTCTCTCTTTTTACATTCGGTGTCGAGGGCGCGGTGGACCTTGGCGGCTGATGGGCGGGTGGGCTTCAGGTATTCGGCCTTCGTCCAGGCGGCCAAGTCATCGGGGAGCGCCTTGCCCCTGCCCGGCCCTTTCCACTTGGGGAGCATGACGGCCAGCAGGTTCTCGCCGCCCTTGACCGCCTTCTTGTAGCGGGCCAGGTCGCGGTTGAGTTGGCCGGGGGAGATGCCGAGCCGCTCGGCCGCCGCCTCGACGGCGGCGGTCTTCCGGCCGCGCGGTGCGTCGACGACCTGGCGGCAGGCGGCGATACGATCCAGCGCCCGCTCCAGGTGATGGTCGGGCACGGTAGTGAGGTCGAGGCCGACGTCGGCGCGGGCGCCTTCGGCGCCTCCAGCTCCTTCGTCGCGCAGGAGCTTCAGCGCCTTGGCCTGGTGCTCGAGGGGGAGCGAGAGGATGTTGATTTCCCGGACGGGCTTTCCATTGGAGTAATTGCCGTTCACGCGGTGCTTGACGCTCCGCCTGGTCATCATGCGAAAGAGGGTCCGTTGCGGGATGGCCTCGAAGAGTTTCTTATGGTCGATCCACATAGGCCCTCCTCATGCCGCCCGACCCCAGAGCTCCTCGTAGTGCTTCCCGAGTCGGAGCGCGATGTAGAGCTGCACCCTTAGAGACCTTTTCTTGAAGTTCACGACTTGGCTGATCAGGGATGGGTGGACCTTTAGGTCTTCGGCGATTTCCTTGTTTTGGATGCCCCTTTTTTCGAGCTGTTGCTTGACGGAACTTTTCTGGCCTGCTACCATTTGTGGCTCCGGGTGACTTATGGGTCAATTGTGTTTAAGGATATAGTGTCTCAGTCACTTTTGTCAAGAGGAAAGTGGGCCTGAGTCACGCGCGCCTTCGTGAAAGCTATAGGCAAAAGAATTAAGGAGTTGCGGGATAGAGAGGGCCTCACGCAAAAGAAATTTGCTGATCGGCTCTCCATCGACAGGAGCCATTTGTCCCATGTCGAGCGGGGAGAGAAGCGCCCTTCGGGGCTGCTCCTTTTGGCCATCCAGTCGGTATTTGGCGCTACCGAAGATTGGCTAGTGCGGGGCAGGGGGCCGATGCTCCGCAAGCCCCAGCCTCGCTTCGCCGAGGAGCGGGCGCCTTACGGCGCGCGGCCCGTCGAGCTTAAGGTCGTCTCGCGCCGCGAGCTGGAGAACCTGGAACGCTGGGATGTGTTTGCGGCGATCCCCCTGGTGAGGGACGAGGCTGCAGCCGGGACGCCCAGGGCCGTCTCGGACGAGGACATCGAGGGCTTCTGTCTGGTCAACCAAGGCTGGGCGAAGCGGCCGGAGGACTACATCTGCGTTAGAGTGAAGGGCGACAGCATGGAGCCGGTCTTGCCCGGCGGATCGATTGTGGCCGTGCACTTGAAGAGCCGCGACCCGGCCCGGCTCATCGGCAAGATCGTCGCCGCCCGCCATGGTGGGGGCGTGACGGTGAAGGAGCTTCGCCGATCAGACGATCGGCAGTCGTGGTTTCTCCTTCCTTATAATAAGGAATATGCCCCCCTGGTGGTCAGCCCGGAGGAAGAGAGCCCCATCATCGGCAAGGTCGCCTGGTGGTGGGCGAGGCAGGAGTAGGGTTCGGAGTTCATCATGAGAATTACAGCTTTTGTCGCTGCAGTCTTTTTCGTCGTTGCTTTTCCCGCCTCGGCTCAGGTCAAAAAGTGGGTGGACGAGGAGGGGACGATCCACCTCGAGGGGGAGGGCCCGCCTCGGAGACACGACAAGCGGCCCGTGGTGAGGTGGGCGCTTGAATTCTCATGGACAAGGCCTGTCGAGATTAGCTACCCGAAGCTTGGTGGAGGAATAAGCCCATACTTAGTTATCGTCTATAAAATCAGGAACGGCACGGACAAGAAGATTGCCGCCTATCCTAAGATAACAATGATGGCTGATGGCAGCCACCAGTACGATGCCGGAATGCATCCGCTTGTCCACGGATTCGTTGAGCGCGCCATGAAAAAGAAATACGAGCAATCATGGGCTGTCGGTGGTGCCCTCTATCCAGGCGCTGAAAAGGTAGCGCTGGCGGTCTTCGGGCCCTGGAACAGGGGACACAAGAAAACAGAGGTCCTGGTTGATGGAATAGCTAAGGCCGCGAAGTGGGATAAACCTGATCCAATCTACCATATTGTCTACCAACGAAATAATGGTCAGTGGGAAGAGATGTCTCATGGCTGGATGCAGGAATGATTCTCCATCATCCACTTTGAAAAACGGTGGCATTAGCCCCTTTCCCCCGAGGTCTCGGAAACCTTAATCTAATCAACCTCCTGGTGAAATTCGGCCTGGCACCAGCTATGGCAGCAGCCGCGCACAAAAATCAAACACCTTACCTCGCGGAATCAACCCCCACTCAGCCGCCATCCCTTAGCGGCTCAACGCCTTTCGCCAGCGTCCCCCGCCATAGGCCTTCCGGTCATCTTTGAGCTGCCACGCCCCATAAGCCCCACGCCTGCTGTTTCCTGATCATTGCTTTGCGAGACTTTTAATTCCCCGAAATTCAGGGTTCTTCCCCGATTTTCCGCCTAATAGCTAGGTATCAATTCAAATGACCAATTACACTAGCCGCGCGTTGACAGCTTCGCGCGCGCTCGGGTATCATCACTCCGGGGTTGAGGGAGGGTCGATGCGCATCGGCGCGCTGGTCGAGCATACCGTCTTCGGGCTCATGTGGCTTCTTTGGAAGGGAGGCGAGGTGCTTGGGCTGTCCGACGACGGCCGAGGCTTCGGACCCGGCACCCCAATGGTGATGCCCGATG
>JALLOF010000688.1 GCA_027717595.1 Nitrospinae bacterium AH_259_B05_G02_I21
CCGGCCTGGGGCCCGCCCAGTAGCTTGTCTCCCGAGAAGGTGACGAGGTCGACGCCGGTGGCGAGGCGATCTGCCACGGTGGGCTCGTCCTCGATCCCGAGCCCGCGCAGGTCAACGAGACAACCGCTGCCGAGGTCCTCGATCACGGGGATCCCACGCGCCCTTCCGAGCTCGACCAGGTCGGCGAGCTCGGCCTCCTCGGTGAAGCCGACGACGCGGTAGTTGCTCGGATGCACGGTCATCAGCG
>JALLOF010000689.1 GCA_027717595.1 Nitrospinae bacterium AH_259_B05_G02_I21
ATCGACCGTGGCTGGCTGACGAGGGGCTGAGCACTCCTATGGGCCGCGATTCCGGCTGTAGGCGACACCCGTCCCCTGGAGGGAGCTTCAAGACCTTTTTGCTGCAGGTTGCTAGAGACGCAACCGGAGTTGGCACCACTCGCAGAGCATGAAGTCTTGCTTGAAGGCGAAGGAGCGGTTGATCCTGATGACCCACCGCCTGGCCCGCCCGTTGTAGAGCCGCCAGACGCGCTCGGCGGGATGGGCT
>JALLOF010000690.1 GCA_027717595.1 Nitrospinae bacterium AH_259_B05_G02_I21
CTGTTGAAGCATTTTCATAACCTCTAAGCGGGATAAGTTCTCTACCATCATATCTGCCTCCGAATAAACCTGTACCTCCTACATAGAATCTTTCGAAAGGTGGAGCTCCTAAATCTTTATTATATCCGTCTAAGAATCCCATTTCTGCGGTACTTCTTAGAACTAACTTGCCAATTACTTCGTTATAAGCATCTGCTTTAAGCTTAATTTTATAGAATTCCATCCATCTGTATTTCTCTTGTGGAG
>JALLOF010000691.1 GCA_027717595.1 Nitrospinae bacterium AH_259_B05_G02_I21
CCGGCTTCCAGCGCGAGAAGGTCGTCGCCGTCGAGAACAAGACGGTCGTCACCGACCCGGTGAAGGGAGCCCGGCTCAACAGCTGGATGCCGATTCTCGACGCCTACCGGGTGCCGTACCAGCCGCTCACCGACGTCGAGTGGATTGCCTACGACTTCGGCGACGAGCTGCTCGAGCTCAACCATCTCTTCCCCGAGGGCATCGAGATTCCCGAGACCTACGTCGGGCGGCAGGTAATCCATCTCC
>JALLOF010000692.1 GCA_027717595.1 Nitrospinae bacterium AH_259_B05_G02_I21
ACTTCGGGCCCATCGGCACAGGAAGTTGGCTCGAACTCCCGGTTCTCGCCGTCAAGTCCCAATGCTGACGCAACGTCACATAAATTGTCTCTGCCGACAACCCATTTTTTATCAGACAGTCCCAAGGCGCTGCCGAGAGGATGCGGTGCGGCGGAAGGCGGCGCTCCACGGTGGCATCAAACTTGCACTAAGTAAATACTAGCAGAGCCAACAGCAGAGCCAACGCAAGTCCCGCCGGCGGGACAC
>JALLOF010000693.1 GCA_027717595.1 Nitrospinae bacterium AH_259_B05_G02_I21
GTCGTTCCCATATATAATAAAATGAAGTCTTTTTGCGTAGATAGATCCGTTCGATGGTACGGGTCTTGCCATTAATGTAGACCATAAGCGGCCCGGTACCGGGCCTCGGCGGGTCTCCTCACTAAAGCGAAAGAGGAGGAGTAGGGTGGATCCTGAAAAAGTCGACGCGGAGACGCTGCGCCACGTTTATTACCAGATGGTTTTGATGCGCCGGTTTGAGCTGCGGGTGGCCGAGTATTATCAAC
>JALLOF010000694.1 GCA_027717595.1 Nitrospinae bacterium AH_259_B05_G02_I21
GTCGTGGGCGAGCCGGCCTTCGTCGTCTACCGGCTCGCCGTCCAGGCCATGGGGGCCCGGGTGGTCGCCGTGCCGCTTCGGGACTTCACCCACGACTTGCCTGCGATGGCCAGGGCGGTGACGGAACGCACGAAGCTCCTCTTCATCGCGAACCCCAACAACCCTACCGGGACGATGGTGGGTGCCGGGGAGTTCGAGGCGCTGCTCGGGGAGCTGCCCGACCACGTGGTCGTCGCGATGTACTC
>JALLOF010000695.1 GCA_027717595.1 Nitrospinae bacterium AH_259_B05_G02_I21
GGTCCAGCGGACGCACGTCGGCTTCATGGGGTGCCACGGGGCGCTGAACGGATTGCGGGTCGCCTCCTCGTTCGTCGAGGCGAACCCGGAGGCGCGCGTGCTGGTCTCCGCCGTCGAGCTGTGCACGCTGCACTTCCACTACGGCTGGGACTCCGAAAAGATCGTCGCCAACTCGCTCTTTGCCGACGGAGCCGGAGCCGTCGTCCGCGTCGCCGCCGACGAGGAATCATCTGGCGGCGCCGGG
>JALLOF010000696.1 GCA_027717595.1 Nitrospinae bacterium AH_259_B05_G02_I21
CTTCAGGACCGCCTCGCCGTAGGGGTTCTCGTAGCGGCGACCGTGGCGGTGGACGAGGAACTTGCGAGGCGGCAGCGCGATACCCTCGAAGGGGCTCCCCTGGGTGCGAAGTCGCAAGGCCCCGTCCGAAGAAAAGACGAAGCGGTCCTGCTTGCGGCTTCGGATATCGTTGATGACCACTCGACCTCCGCCTGATCCGCCTGAGGCGGAGGACTCGATGCGCCAGAGCACCTCGGCCACGGAG
>JALLOF010000069.1 GCA_027717595.1 Nitrospinae bacterium AH_259_B05_G02_I21
CGCCCCGTTTGAATCATTCACCGAAAGGACAATCACGGAGATGGAAGCCTTGAGAGACCATCTCGCGCGTGTGGCAAAGGAAGGGTGCGCCGTCGACCGTGAGGAGTACGAGCACGGTGTGCGGTGCATAGGCGTACCCATCAGAGACTACACCCAGCAAGTGGTGGCGGGTATCAGCATCGCTGGACCCTCCTCCCGTCTGCCCGATGAGCGGATCGAATCCGAGCTCACCAATATCATGAAAGAAGCGGGGGAGGAGCTCTCCCACCGGCTGGGATATGGTATCGCCGTCTCCTTCGGGGACGGTGATCGATAAGAACCCCGGTGAGAAGCACAAGGGGTGGTGGGACGAATGGCATCATCATCGTATTTAGCTCTCGTGCTCCATCCCGCAGACGCACGAGGTATCAGGGAGAAAGGAGGTGGTGTGTATAGGAGTCTTGAGGAGAGGAGACCTCACGAAAGGTTAGGAATTACGGAAAGTTAGGGATTACCAAGTAGGAGGTCGAATATGGCACAGGAAAAACGAGACGTTGAGATAAATTCGATACAAGACTCACTTGATATGTTGACCCCTGAAATCAGGCCCTGGCCTGTCACCCCCCCTCCTTCTGCCGAAGAAGTCTCTACTCAGGTCTACACCAAGCGGAAGGCGGAGGATTTCTTAGGGTGGGTGGAAGATAACGTCAAGTTTGAGAAAAGCTTCGGAAAAGCGGAGGCCCTGGCAGGCCTGAAGGTTCTGGATATTGGCCTGTGGAGGCTGGGCCACAAGTTCGCCGCGTCGATGCTCGCCGAGGCCGGGGCCGAGGTGGTCTGCATCGAGCCACCGGGGGGAGACCCCCTGAGGCAGCTGACCCCGTTCGGGCGAGAGGAGTACATGCTCGCGGACCAGGAGACCGGGGAGAAGTGCGGGATCGAGTTCATCGCCGAGATGGTGAACCAGTACGCCATCACGCTCGATGTCGACACCGAGGAGGGCCAACAGGTCTTCAGGGAGCTCGCCGCGAACGCCGACGTGGTCATCGAAGCGCTTCCTCCAGGCTACGCCGACGAGCGTGGAATCGGCTACAGGCATCTCAAGGATCTCAACCCGGGGCTCATCTACGCCTGGACCGGTATCCGCGGGCAGTGGGGCCCCGACAAGGACAGGCTCTCCAAGCACGGGCAGTGGGAGATCGAGCCCTTCGCCTGTGCGTCCAATGCCTGGATCCACAGCACCGGCTATCCCCAGGATCAGCTCCCCAGGGGCAAGGGGGGCGACCCCACCCGCGCGGGTGTCTGGATTGCCGACTACGTGGCCGGTGAGCAGGTGGCGGTCAACATCATGGCGGCGCTCTACTGGAGAGAAGAGTTCTCCGGCGAGGGGCAGTTCATCGAGGTCACCGGTGCGGAGGCCCTGATGGACATCACCGACTTCGATATGACCTGGTATGGCTTCAACAAAAGCATCAAGGCGCGAACCGGCGCATGGGACCCGAACCTCAACCAGTACGAGTGGAACCCCTGCAAAGACGGCTACATGATGATCGGCGGCCAGTCGGACCGCCTCTGGTACCGGATCGGCATGTGCATCGAGAGGGATTACCCTCAGTTCGGCAGGCTGATCCATGAAGACCCCTACCTCAAGGAGATGGGGGCCAGGAACGCCCTTCACGCCCTGATTAAGACCTACACCCTGACCACCCGGTGGCTCAGGGATATCAACAGGGTTCAAGCTGAGGAGGCGCTCCTGGAATATGAGATCGCGGCCGGGCCCGTTCTGTTCGTCGACGAGGTCTGTGAGTTCCCCCACTTCAAGTACCGCCCCTGGATATACAACTGCGAGAGCGATTACGGGACGTTTCTCTACCCGACGAGCCCCAACGCCTACCAGTTCGACACTCCCCACCGGCTCAAGTGGGTAGGCAGAAGGTTGGGGAAAGATAACGGCGAGATTTACTCCAAGTGGGTCGGCTATGGCCCAACGAGGCTTGCGGAACTCAAGACCGAGGGGGTGATTTAATGAGCAAGAAAAAAGATCCGCGAGTAACCAGAATCGAGGATCTCGCGGGCCCCAAGAGCCCGGGAGAGCTCGAAGAGATGAAAATGCCCTATGAGGAGTACTGCCGGCAGGCCTTCGACCCGGGCAATGAGGCCAAAAAGCCCGAGTCTCTCAAGGGCATCAGGTGGCTGAGCTGTACCATGTACATCTTCACGCCTCACTCCGCGGCCAACCTGGCTGAGCTCGGGGCCGAGGTGATCAAGATCGAGATCCCGAGGATGGGTGACGCCATGCGCCACACATCCCCCTTCAACGAAGCCTACCTCTATCCGCTCCACGAGAGCAGGCCGATGACCGGCACCGGTTTAGGCTTCACCAACGCCAACATCAACGAGCTCTACCTGACGATGGACTACCACATCCCTGAGATGGTGGATGTCTTCTACGGGTTGGTCAAGATGAGCGACGGGCTCACCGAGCTCTACCGGCCCGGCACGCTCGATAAGTGGAAGATGAGCTACAAGTACCTCCAGGAGATCAACCCGAGGTTCATTTACGTGTGGGGAGGCGGCTTTGGCTACGGGCCGAAGGTCTTTGGTGGCTCCTACGACATCTTGGGCCAGGCCCACGCCGGGCTCGCCTCAATCACCGGCATGCACGAGTACATGGGCGGGCACGCCACCAAGTGCACCAACTGGGTGATCGACTGGGCTTCCGGCACCATTATTACCTACGGAGTCCTGGCGGCCATCCACTGGCGGAGGAAGACCGGGCTCGGTACCATGCTCGAGGTCTCCCAGGTCCAGACCCCGACCAGGTTCATGGGCTATTCGGTACCGCTCTACGGCCGGTTTGGCATCGTTCGCCAGCGGTGGGGCAACTGGGACACCCAGCTCTGCGCCCACGGCATCATCCTGTGCGGCAAGTCCGACTACCCTGATGCCGACAACCCGCAGGAGAAGTTCGACGCCCGCTACGTGATGGTCTCGGCCTTCAACGACCCGGACTTCCAGGAGCTCTGCAGCGTGATCGGGAGGAAAGACCTCTGGGATAACTACCCGCGACACAAGCAGAGGCTCGAGGCCGAGGCGCAGATCGAGGTCTACGATGCCCTGGAGCAGTGGGCCGCCGACAAGACACGCACGGAGGTCTCCGATGCCCTGAACAACGCCGGCATCCTGGCCTATAACGTTAAGAACCACAGGGAGGTCTACGAGTCCGAGCACCTCAGGCAGCGGGGCACCATCAGGTGGCTCGATGATCCCCTCTTCGGGGATCTCCTGACCCACTGCACCTACAGCACCGGACTGATGTCTAAATCCCCCCGGAGGCTCAAGTGGCAGTGGCGGCCGGTGGGCGCCGACAACGTCAAGATCTACCGTGACATGCTCGGCATTCCAGTGAGCCAGGTTGAAGATTGGTACGAGAAGGCCTGGATCTAATTGAGCGGCCCCCCCGAGGCGGAAGGAGCCCCTTCCGCCCCGGGGCCAAGGGGGAAAGGAGGAACCAAGGGTGTGTGATGTCATTTGGTGCAAAAAGGAGGTAGATGGAAGTCCCTGTGAGACCGTTAATTACCTGGATCCTTTTTGTTTCTGGAACTGGGAAGGGACGATCAACTGTGCGGAGTGTAGGACAGTCTACTACATCCACATGATCCAGGGCCACATGTACAAGGGCCCTGAGGAGAGGCCCGGCGAGGAGCCGGACACAAGCCCCCTCTATGCGGATAAGCCGTTGGAGGGCTACAGAAATTACATGTTTGCGACCGAGGGCAGGACACGGCCCTTCGAGTGCATGCCCAGGTCGTTCCTTCTGGGTGAAGCCGACATGGTGAAGTTCAGCATACGGGGCAAGCCGGTGCGTGGATGGCGCCCTCAGCCGGAGAGCGCCGGCATAGCCGGATCGTTCCCCTATCACTGGGATATTCAGAACCTCTCTCCAGATGTCTGGGAAGAGTATCAAGAGAAGATTAGGAAGGGTGAAGTATCGGATTGGTAAGAAAAAAGAGGAGGAGTGGCGACGTGACGGAAAAAAATCCTGAGGTAACACCGGAAGCGTTTCTTGCCGACCTTATGACGCCGGAATATGAGAGGACCGGCCATATCTGTTGGGATTGCGACCACTTCAAGCCGGTTCAGAAGGGCTCCCAGTTCCCGCCAGCAGACACCATCGGCTGGTGTATGAAGATCCACTGGCCCTTCTACCAGGTCATAACCGATTTTAACGTGGTTAAGAAGTGCTTCGTGTTTGAGGAAAAAAAGATATAACAGAGCATGGAAGAAAACGTCCGAAAGGAACTGGAAACCCTCAAGGGGATGGTGCTCAACTGGAAAAAGAGTTATGTCAATTCGGCAGCAGAGGGGGGGGGAGGCGACTTCTTGGCTCAAGACCTCTCAGAGGAGATCGACACAATCGTCTACCCTTACGTCTGTAGGATGTACGAATGCAACTATATCGATGGAGGGCATGTGAAAGAGATCATGGACTTTTGCCATCAACAAGTCCAGGAACTTCGCGACGCGATTAGAGAGGAGGGATAACATGCCTGAAAAATGCCGTGTAGGTATCTGCGGGTACGACCCCGTTCTCGTTCGAGGATACGTGGGGACAGGGGCTAGGGCCCTGTGGTGGCACATCTCAGACGAGGTTTACGAGGAAAACGAGGTTAAGCCGGGCGAAAAAGTCTCGGGGACGTTGCTGGCGATCTACGATGGTGAGGCGAATCAGATCGCAACCCCGAATGAGGCCTTTACATGGGAGTTATCCAAGGAATCGGGCCTCGCGGTCCTCTTGCCGCCTGATATGATAACCAAGTACGAGCTCACGAAGTTTCACTTCCTGGAGCTGACTGTTGAGAAAGTTGGCAAGAAGGCCGTGGCTCCCGGCGAAGAGAGGATGTCCACAAAATGGTGGCCCGACGAGAAAATGAAGCTCGCGTACAAGGTGGGGTACATCGCTCCATAATAACTCCTGTATGGGTCACCACTGAGCAGAGCCTCTGGATCAATGAAGAGAGGAGAAGGGTGAGGGGGCTGGATAAGGGCCCCCTCACCCTCTTTCTTTTTCTCTTCCCCGTTAGCGGGATAAAAAGAAATAGTATTTTTTTCGATCTCTGACTCATAGAGTAAAAGAGAGAGATTAACGAAAATGGACCAAACCGAGCACAAGCAAGAGCCTAAACACACGGGCTGGAAGTCTCTAGCGGACCTTCTGAACAAGAAGCATGAATTGTTTGAAAAAACCCTCCTGTTGGAAGGATTTGAGTTTTCCTCCAACATTTACGTCATGGGGGGAGAGTACCTGACCATCGTTGACCCCGGCAACGATTACACCGCCTACATGGATCTTTTCTCCCTCGACTACGATCCGGCGGCCATCAAGAAGATCGTCCTCACCCACGGGCACCATGACCATGCCATGGGGATTTTCGAGCTTCTGAGATCGTACCCAAGCGTCCTTGGTAACGGGGGCCTGGAGCTGATTCTGCATGAAGCGGCCCCCCCTCAGCTTAAGGAGATGCCTAAAGAGGCGGGCTGCCGGGTGACCGAGGTCCGGGGCGGGGAGACCCTGGAGCTGAGCGGCTTTGAGTGGGAGGTGATTTATACGCCCGGCCACACCATCGATGGCATATGCCTTTATCACG
>JALLOF010000006.1 GCA_027717595.1 Nitrospinae bacterium AH_259_B05_G02_I21
GGATGATGGCACCCAGCCGGTGTTTTATCCGGTTCACTGCTCTATAGAGCAAATTTTGTGCCATCGGGGGAGATCGCCCCCCAGCAAAAGCCAATTTGGGCAGCCGCGAACACGATACCCATTGAAAGAAAAGGACTTATCGCCAAGCGGGTGATTGCCTATGGCGTTCCCCCGCTGAGGAAGAGGTCCGGGGCGGGGGGCCGAGGCGGCCCGAGAAGTGTTGGTAACCATACAGCGGGTGTAGGAAAGGATACAATGGGGGAGAAGGGGCCCCCTCGGCTTTATATCTGCTGATCGTTCAGTCGTTTGGCGATCTGCGAGCTAATTGGCGGCTTTTTATGCTCTGGGGCTCGTCCGAGGGAGGAGTAGAAATACGGCGCTGGTTGTGCTACCCTGCTGGTGGTCCTATGTATAGATGCCACACCTGAGCTATAAGGTTGGATTAGGAGGAAGGTTTCATGCTCGAGATGAAGGTCAAGGGGTTAGCGCTGGACCCATCGACGAACACGCCCATCGTCATCCTGGAAGACCTTGAGGAAGAGCGGGCCCTGCCCATCTGGGTCGGTATTTTCGAGGCCAACGCCATTGCCCTGGAGATGGAAAGTGTCCCGACACCCAGGCCCATGACCCACGATCTCATCAAGAATATTCTCGAGGGGATCCAGGCCGAAGTAAGCCGGATTGTTGTCAATGACCTGCAGGACAATACATTTTACGCCGTCATCTTTTTATCTCTCAACGGCACCGAGGTGACCATTGACTCAAGGCCCTCGGACGCGATTGCATTGGCTTTGAGGGTCGATGCGCCGATTTACGTTGCGAAGAAGGTTCTCGATGAGGCGCGCTTGATCGATCTGCCCGACCAGGAGCAGTTGGAGGACGATAAGCAGCAGTGGAAAGAGTGGCTGGATAAGCTCCGGCCGGAAGATTTCGGGAAGTATGAGATGTAGGGCCGTCCGTTCTCCTCACCTTGACTCATCCATACCCCATCCCCGCTTCGGGGATGGGGTTTCTTCCCTTCCTCCCACTCGGGGGACGTCCTCAGTGATTCGAACGCTGCTTCGCCTGAGCGTTGTGCTTGGCGTCCTGCCCTTGATGAGCCTCGGGTGCTCTTTTGTCTCGCCAGTGGAGAAAGATATCTCGCCCGACATCAGGAGCTCCTTCTTCAAGGCCCCTCCAGGCACCCTCGACCTGCGGGCCGTCTCCCAGGGGGTGCATGTGTTCGGCGCCTCCCAAGATGCCCCCGGGCCTGCCGGAGGAATGCTCGGCATCGGCTTGGCGTTTGGTGATTTCAACGGCGACGGGAAGGATGACTTAGCCATAGGGGCTCCGAGCTTTCCCAATCTCCAGGATGCGGAAACTCCCCCTTCCGGGCCGGGTGGGGTCTATCTCCTTTTCGGCCGCACCACGCTTCCGACTCTAAATGACCTTCCAAACCAGGCGGATGTCATCCTGGTGGCTGAGACGGCGAGTGTCGGCTATGAGGTTGCGTTTGGTGACCTGAATGGAGACGGCTTGGAAGACCTTATCATTGGGGCCCCCTGGGGAGCCGGCTTCGTGCCATACAGGAAGGACCGTGAGGGCGTTGTGGTGGTGGTTTTCGGTCGTCGGAATTTTGCGGGCACGCACTCCCTCGGCCAGGCCGCCGACGTGCTCATAAGCGGAGCCAACAAGAGCGATTTTGCTGGAGCCGCCTTGGCGATCGGCGACTTCAATGGAGATGGCCTTGGGGACCTCTTAATTGGAGCCCCGATGGGTAGCGCCTTGGGCACTTTCGAGCGTGGTAACGCGGGGGCCGCCTACCTCCTTTTGGGGCGCCGCCAATGGCCCAAGACCCTGGATCTCGCCCAAGAGTCCTCCATCGCCATTTTCGGGGCGGTGGGGGGTGATCGAGCCGGGACGGCGGTGGCGCTCTCCGATGTCACGGGTGATGGTTTAGCAGACATCATTGTCGGCGCTCCATTGGCCGACTGGGTTATAGAGGAGGACGTGCGGAGCAGGAGAGTGTGTGGGGCCGTGTACTTGGTCAAGGGTCGGGGGGAGATTCCGGACCAGATTGATCTCTTCACGGAGGCCGACAGCACGATCTACGGCGCGGAGAAAGGTGACGGGGCTGGATGGTCGCTTGCCACGGGTGATTTCAACGGCGATGGAACGGCTGATGTGGTCATCGGTGCTCCTTTGGCCCGCCATAAGAACATCCGTCGCAAAGACGACATTTTCAATCTCATTGGTGGGAACTTCCGTGCAGACCTCGGGCTGGCTGCCGCCCGCAGGCGGGTCACTGGCCATGCTGAAGGCGAAGTCTACCTTCTGTGGGGCCGGCCCGATTGGCCGGCGCTGCTCGATCTCGGCAACAAGGCGAACGTCACGCTCTATGGGACGCCCTTTGAAGAGTCCCAGGAAGTCTATCTCATCTTGCAAGCGGGCGGGGATGCGGGCTATGCCATCGCGATGGGTGACGTCAACGGCGACGGCCGCCTCGACCTGATTGTTGGGGCCCCCTTTGGTGACGGAAAAGAGCCTTTACGCAGAGACGCCGGGTTGGTCCACGTGGTCCTCGGGACCGACCGTGTGCGCCGGACCATCGGGCTGGAGACTTTTTCGAACCATCTAGTCGTCGGCAGCAATAATCGATATCGCCTGGGAGCGACCCTTGCGGCTGGGGACTTTGATGGAGACGGCAAGGATGAGCTGGCCCTCGCGGAGCCGAGGGCCTCAGGGCTCGACGACGAAAAGCTGGTGAGAGGCCGAGTCTACCTCATTAAATCCCTTCCAATCGGCGCGAATGCCGAGAAAGCCATAACCAAACAGAAAGCCCTCCACAAGCCCACCTTGGCCCCATAAGGGCCCTTGCAAGTCGGCTGATTGTTCGCGCTAGGCTCTATTGATGAGTTTGTTTACTTGAAGAGCGTCCTTTGGTCGGTGAGGATGTCTTCGTTTTTCTTGAAGAAGTCGTCGAGGGCTTTACGAACAATTGTAGCTTGGCTGACCCCAGTCAGCTCGGACATCTTCTTCAATTTCTCGTGCTGATCTTTGGTGATTTTGAAGGATCCGGAAACCGTGGACATCTTCCCCCCCCATCAATCCACAAGCAATGTAATGTTATGTAATTGCTTTGTCAACCCTTTTTCCGCGGTTTCCGTTGGAACGCTACATGGCCTCCCCCATAATGATCTTGACCCGACCGCTCTCCATGAAGACGTAATTATTATCCAGCAAGGCTTGGTCGGTGATGCCCCTGGACAAATACTGTTGGACGTCTTCCTTCCGGAAGAAAAACTCCACCCATTCCGTCTGCCCTTTGCCGTAAAGTTCCCTGGCCTTGTTTTTCTTCCAGTAGGTGATATAGAGCTTGATGCCCGCCAGCCTGGAGTCATTCATCACCTCTTCTTGGGCGACCATGATCTCCAACAACGGCTTGCCGTAGATGGCAAACATCGAGGCGACTCGCTTATTGCGGTTGGTGGTTGAGGTGTCGAGCGTCTCTTCCGTGAAGGCCCCGAGCCCGAGGTAGCTGCCGTTTTTTCCTTTCGGGGGGGGAAAGAAGCCGACTTGGCGCTCGAAGAACTCGAATTTCTGGACGGGAAAGACGTTTCGGACCCCAGCGATGATGTTCTCCAGCGCCTTGTAGTGTTTCAAGGAGAGGTCGCGTTCCCGCTCTTCGCCTTCGAGGTACGCCTCGTCGGCTTTGATGATGATGTCTGGGGGCTTGGGCACTCGGGCCAGCTTCGGAACCCCTTTACAGGCCACGGCCAGGGAAGCAAGGGCCACAAGGAACCCCCCCAACAAGGCGAGTTTTCGCATTCTGCCATTCCTCCGAGGAGCGCCCTGTGAGTAGGCGTTATCAAGTGTGAGCATCGGGTCCGCTCGGGAGTCCCCCTGGGTAGGGAGTGTGGGCGAGACTCGTGAGAAGCTGAGTGGAGCTCGTGGGGTTGAGCGTCTCATCGCGCGCCGCGGCGAGAGCGATTCTCACTCAAGCCTCCTTCTCGTTCATCCGCCGAGGGGCCCCGAGCTGTGTTGGCGCAAGTCTATCATGGCCGAGAGGGGCACCTCAAGCCCCTGGTGCCTATCGCCCCTCGAGGGGGATGGAGAGCAGATTCAGGCCATCTTGGCGCTGTATCGCTTCCTGGGTTGGGATGAAGCGTAATTGGGTGAGCACCATTAAGGGGTCGTGCTTAATTCTGGACGGTATGGTCGAGAAGGGCGCGGCTTTTTGGACAATTTTCACGGCTGCCTCGTCGAGAACGTCCTTTCCCGAAGACCCGATGACCTTGAGCTTTCCCAGGCTCCCGTTGCGGCGGATTTCAAAGGAAAGTGTGACGATCCCGTTGACGAGGTCCTCGGCGGCGGCTCTCGGATAGTAGAAGGACTGGTCGATTCGCCGCTGAACCTTGGCGAAGTAGGAGAAATAGCGGAGGTTCTTGGTATTCAAAGGGATGACCGTGTTGGGAGGGAACTCTCTATCGAGTTCGGCCCCGGTGGGTGGGCTGGCGGGTGGATTGCTGAATTTGTCGAGAGCGGATTCGTCCAGCAGAGGAACCCGAGAGGGCAGCGGGTCTTGGGGTTTGATAAAGGAATCGCTCCCCGAGGCCAACCCTGGAGCCGCGAACCACATCAGGCCCGAAATTATAAGGGCTACGGAATGTCGAGGAACCCTCAAGAGGTCGTGTTCTCCATCGTTGCGGCTACATGCAAGCCTTTTGAGCGCCTAAAAGAATTTAAGCCCGACCGCGAAAGCCGCCGTGGCGGCATAGAGTCTAAAAACCGAGCTTTACCAAGGCTGCTCGGGCGGCCTTGCGGATTTTTGAGGAATTGTCCCTCTCCGCCGTGCGCCTCAGATACTCAGCCGATTCGGCGTCTGCATATTTTCCCAGCGCCCTGACAGCCATGAGGCGAATCCTTGGTCCTCCCGGCGGTTGCCGTGAAAAGCGGCGATATCGTGTTCTAATCCCAATAACATCGGCTTGAAGATAGAGAACCATTGCTACTCTATCATACGCCATCTTGGCCTTTCAATGCCTTTCGACCCTCACGAGGGGCGTTGCGTTGACCGGGCATAGGCTTAGGCCTATAATGAGCCGGGATGGATGAAGTTATGCATAGCGGAGAAGGGGAGTGGGTTTTGCTCCGTGTGGTCAATGATGAGGCCGAGGCACACCTCCTTGTTGGCCTGCTTCGCACCCAGGGCGTTACGTGTCGTATGCAATCGATGCGGGTTTCCCAGTATCCGTTGACGGTCGACGGGTTGGGGGAGATTCGAATCTTTGTCCCGCAGGAGGAGGTGGTGGAGGCCCGGCGCGTTGTAGCAACGGCCACCAACCGCCCGGTGAGTGAGTAGACGGCTCTGATAAGTTGGCTGAGTAGCTCAGTGGTTTAGAGCGACGGTCTCATAAACCGTAGGTCGTGGGTTCAATCCCCACCTCAGCCACCAGATAAACTGGCCTGGCATCCCTAGGCATCAGGTAGGCGAAGGGCTCCGAGACGCGCTCGGGGCCCTCGGTCTTTTCAGGGGCCCCTGCTGAGAGGGGTACGTTCTTGCCCGAATGAACACTGGGCAATACGAGGGCCCCCAATTGTGTAAAGCACTGGTCTTATAGGCTCTTATCATGTATGTTCTTTGAGAGAGAGCCCGTTCGGCTTTATGTTAACCAAGCCTGAGGGGGAGGATTGGAGGATTTCCCCCACGGGGGAGATAATTTAGCTAAGTACATGGGCCTATCATCCGTTCTAACAAATAGGGGCACCGGGAGTTGGCCCCTGGGACGGAAAGGGCGAGAGGGCAATAACTTGATGTCCCATATGAAGTATTGATATGAATCGCATTGAATTATCATCTGATGGTGCTCTAGGGCTAATGACCGACTACGTCCGCCGCTGGTCTCTGCTGAAGTCTGGTGAGAGCGTTGTCGTGGCGGTCTCAGGAGGGCCTGATTCGACGGCGCTCCTGGCTTTGATGTGCGATGTGGCAGGGCGATGGGACCTCCAGGTGACGGCAGCCCACCTCGACCATGGAATCAATCAGGAGATGGGCGTAGTGGCCTGGGCCCAAACCCGCGACCTCGCAGAGCGCCTTGGAGTTCGTTGGATCGCCAGGCGCGAAGATATTCCTCAGCGGCGTAAAATCGAGGGTGGATCGCTCCACCAGCTTGCCAGGGCCGTCCGGTATCGCTTTTTCACCTCCGTGGCCTCCGAGGTAGGCGCCACCGTGATTGCCACGGGGCATACGGCCGACGATCAGGCCGAGACGGTCCTGATGCGCCTGCTTAGAGGGGCTGGTCCCCTGGGGGCGAGCGGAATTCCGCCGAAGCGCGAGCTTCGGGGCGCGACGATTGTCCGCCCCCTCCTGTCTCACCGCAAAAGGACCTTGAGGGCGATTTGCGCCGAAAGGGACCTCCCATTTATCGAGGACCCAGCCAACGTCGAGCTCTCGTTTTTGCGAAGCCGCGTGAGACATGAGGTTATCCCCCTTCTGGAGAAGGCCTTTGGCCACGAGGTCGTTCCCCACCTCGCGGCGTTTGCTGAGAGGCTTCGTGAAGAACAAGAGGCCTTGGACCGGGACGCACAATCCATTCTTGGCGACCCTCAGGTTGAACGAACCCCCAGCGCCGTCGTCTTGCCGACGGCCCTTCTTGAGAGCCAGTCGCCGAGCCTTCAGAAACGGTGTGTTGTCAGGGCTCTTGAGGCCCTCCAGGGCCAAACGCCCAGGATCAAGGCGGTTCATCTCGAATCCGTCGCGGAGGCCGTCGCCCGAAGGCGGGTTGGCAAGAAGGTTTCCCTCCCTGGAGGCTGGGAGGTTTCCGTGGGATCGCAGGCCGTTCGCATCGAACGCCCGGTTTTGGAGCAACCGCCTCTCGAGCCGGTCTCGCTTCAGTATCCCGGCTCCACGGACGTCCCGGAGCTTGGGATGCGTGTCCGCATCGAGAAGCGGCGGGTTTCGCCCGATGCATTGCCCACCGAACGTGAGAACGAGGTATGCATGGGGGATAAAGCAATCCGGGGCGCCTTGACGTTGCGCACTCGAAAGCCGGGGGATACCATCGTTCCCTTGGGAAGCCCCGGTCGGCGCAAGCTAAAGAAAGTCCTGATTGACCGGAAGGTGCCTCGGCCGATGCGGGCGCGATTGCCCATCATTACGACGGGCGAGGGGCCCCAGGAGGAGATTCTCTGGGTCGTGGGCGTGGTGTTGAGCGAATCGTGTCGCCTCGCCCCCCACGCCACCGAGGCGTGGCACGTTCGGGCCGAACCGATGGAGGAGCGAGGGACGGTCGCATCCGGATAATGCCCCATAAGTACGGGGGGTTGTGGCCTCCACGTCCCTCTGTTAGAATTAAAGGGACTGGACGTTGATTGGATTGATAGCAGGACCGCTTTGAAAGAGGAACCATAAGGGTGAACCAGTTCTATAAAAACTTGGCGCTCTGGCTAGTCATCGGGCTCATTATGATTGCCCTCTTCCAGGTCTTCAACCGGCCGCAAAAGGACTCCAGGGGGATCATCTTCAGCGACTTTGTGAACATGGTCGAGGAGGGTCAAGTCGTGGAGGTCCTCATCCTGGGCGACCGCATTCACGGTCGCCTGGTCGGGGGCAAGCAGTTTCAGACCTTCACGCCAAAGGACCCGGAGCTGATCGGGCTTTTGCGCTCCAAGGGGATTCGGATCAGCGTCGAGCCGCCTGAGCAGTCCTCGTGGTACATGAACCTGCTTCTGACTTGGTTCCCGATGGTGTTGCTCTTGGGCATCTGGATTTTCTTTATGCGCCAGATGCAGGCCGGGGGATCGAAGGCCCTCTCTTTTGGCAAGAGCAAGGCCCGCCTGCTGTCGGATTCGAAGAAGAAGGCGACCTTCAAAGACGTTGCCGGGGTCGATGAGGCCAAAGAGGAGTTGCAGGAAGTCATCGATTTCTTGACCGATCCGCAAAAGTTTCAACGTCTGGGTGGGAAGATTCCCAAGGGGGTCCTTCTGATGGGAGCGCCCGGGACCGGCAAGACCCTGTTGGCCAGGGCCATCGCCGGCGAGGCCGACGTCCCGTTCTTCTCCATCTCGGGCAGCGATTTCGTCGAAATGTTCGTCGGTGTAGGGGCCTCCAGGGTGAGGGACCTCTTCGAGCAGGGCAAGAAGCACGCCCCGTGCATCATTTTCATCGACGAGATTGACGCGGTCGGTCGCCATCGGGGCGCGGGCCTCGGTGGTGGGCACGACGAGCGGGAGCAGACCCTCAATCAGCTTCTGGTCGAGATGGATGGGTTTGAATCCAACGACGGGGTGATCCTGATCGCCGCCACGAACCGGCCTGATGTCCTCGACCCGGCCCTGCTGCGCCCCGGCCGGTTCGACCGCCAGGTGGTTGTCCCGCTGCCCGACGTAAAGGGCCGCGAGGGGATTTTGTCCGTCCACATCAAGAATATCCCCTGTGGGTCCGATGTAAATATCGAAACTCTCGCACGCGGCACGCCGGGCTTCTCCGGCGCCCAGCTGGCCAACATGGTCAACGAAGCGGCGTTGCTGGCTGCCCGAAAGAATAAGAAGGTCGTCGATATGAGCGACCTGGAGGAGTCCAAGTACAAGGTGCTCATGGGCAGGGAGCGCCGCAGCATGGTCATCAGCGAGGAGGAGAAGCGAGATACGGCCTACCACGAGGCTGGCCATGCCCTGGTGGCGCACGTCCTGCCCGACACCGACCCCATTGACAAGGTGACGATTATCCCCAGGGGCTTCGCCCTCGGGGCCACGTGGCACTTGCCCCAGGAGAAGTACAACAAGAGCAAAGTTGACCTGCTCAACGAAATCACGTGCCTGATGGGCGGCCGTGCGGCTGAGGAAGTTGTCTTGGACAAACTTACCAAGGGCGCCTCGAACGACATCGAGCGGGCGACCGATATTGCCCGCAAGATGGTCTGTGAGTACGGGATGAGCGATGTGATGGGCCCGCTTTCTTTTGGGAAGCGCGAAGAGCACATTTTCCTTGGCCGGGAGATTGCTAAGCAGAAGGACTACAGCGACGAGACGGCGATGGATATCGATCGGGAAATCCGCCAAACAGTCAGCCAATCCTACGAGAAGGCAAAGACCATCCTGGTCGAGAACGAGGAGGCCCTCCGCGCCATCGCCGAATCCCTCCTCGAGCGGGAGACCATCGACGGCTCGGAGATAGAGACGATCATCAAGGCGCTGGGCGAAGGGCAGGCGCCCGGGGAGACACCGCAGACTCCCACGGCGGTGGAGCCCGAAACCCTGGCCTCAGCGACCCCTTCCTCGACTTCACCGGAGCGTGATGACTCCGACGAGGAGTGGTCCGCGGATGAAGGAGAGGAGGTCATCCCACCACGCCCTGCCGGCCCCACTGAAGCTCCGGTCTGATCGAAAGACCTTCACAGGGCAGAATGGATCGCGGGCCTTAGGGGGTATCGCAAGGAGCCCGTTGCCCATGGACACGGGACCTCGGCCTTCCGTCCACATTGCTCCAGCTGATCCACTCCCTCCCGAATGGCCGCCTGAGCCGAAGGCTGGCTGGACGGCCTCCATCCCCCCGTTATCAGTCACGCCGCTTGATGAGGAGGCGCGTGAAAGCCTCCCGCTCGTCCGCTTGGCCGTAGCTTCTCTTCTGCGCGATCGCCCCTCCGCCGATGCGTCTCCCCTGCATCTTGAGCCGGGCCCTCCTTGGAGGCTCACGGCCACATTTCACGACCTCCAGCGAGTGGTTGAGGAGCTTAAAAAGGTGTCTCCAGGGGGGGCAGGCCTGGCTTCGGCGATTCGAGGGACCATTCCCACCGTGTCCACTCCTTCGAGCATCGAGACGTCGCGCGGAGAGCTTCGCTTCGACGGCCCGCCGCTCGTGATGGGCGTTGTGAACGTGACCCCTGACTCCTTCTCCGATGGCGGGCGGTACCTGGAGCCCGAAGCCGCCTGTCGGCGAGCCTGGGAGCTCATCGACCAGGGGGCCGATATCATCGACCTGGGGGCTGAATCGACCCGGCCGGGGGCCGAGCCCGTTCCTGCCGACGAGGAGCTAGGGCGCCTGCTACCTGTCCTGAAGGCTCTTGCGGTTGACTGCCCGGTCCCCATATCCGTGGACACCTACAAGGCCGCCGTCGCAGAAGTCGCCCTCGGCGAGGGGGCAGACCTCATTAACGACGTCTCCGGCTTGACCTTCGATCCTTCCCTGGCCGCGGTCGTGGCACGCAATGGAGCCCCTATCGTCCTTGTCCACACGCTGGGGTGGCCAGAGACCATGCAGCACGACCCTCGATACCGCTGGCTCGTGGCTGACGTCCTCGAGCGTTTCGCAGCGAGTGTGCGGAGGGCAGGGGAGGCGGGCATTCCCCTTGAGAGGTGTCTCATTGACCCGGGGCTTGGCTTTGGCAAGACCTTCGCCCACAACGAGCAGCTGATCGAATCGCTCCCGACCTTGAGGCAGCTTGGCCGCCCGGTGGTGGTGGGGCCCTCCCGGAAAGCCTTCATTCGGGCGATGTGGGGGGAAAGTCCTGAGGCCCTGACCAGAGGGACCGCTGAGGTCTGCCGGAGGGCGGCAACGCTGGGGGCCTCCGTGCTGCGGGTGCACGATGTCGGCTCCGTTCGCCTGGCCTTAACAATTGAGGAACCAGGGGCTTACCCGGCTCGCCAGGAGTGATATAATGACGGACGGTCGTCAAAGCGAATCGTCGTCGATGAAAGAAGGCGCGAGCAGTGATGCGTAGGTTCTTCGGCACGGACGGGATACGCGGCGTCGCGAACGCCGAGCCAATGACCCCCGAGTTTGCAATGACGCTGGGTGGGGCCATGGTGCGCCAGCTTCGCCACCGCGGGGCCGAAGGGCCCGGCGTCGTCTGTATCGGCAAGGATCCCCGTCGCTCCAGCGATATGCTCGAACACGCGGTGGCCTCGGGTGTCGCGAGCATGGGTGGGGAAGCCCACCTGCTCGGGGTTCTGCCCACCCCGGCAGTCGCCTACCTCACCAACGCCCTTGGGGCCGATATGGGGGTCATGATTTCAGCTTCCCACAACACGTTTGCCGACAATGGAATCAAGCTCTTCGGCGCCAACGGATTCAAGCTCTCGGACGAGGAAGAGCAAAACATCGAGCGCCTCTTGGACGATGCGCTCCCGAAGGAGCGCCCCCTGGGGGCTGACGTCGGGCAGATTATTCTTCGCACCGATGCGCTCGAGCGGTACAAGGCGTTCGTTAGGGCCACGGTTGACGGAGACCTTAGCCTGTCGGGTCTGACCATCGTAGTGGACTGTGCCAATGGGGCCGCCAGCGCGGTTGTCCCCGCCCTCCTCAATGATCTCGGCGCCACGGTGATTGCCCTGCACATCGAGCCGAACGGGGTTAACATCAATGAGGGGTGCGGCTCCCTTCACCCGGACGTCGTCGCCCGGGTGGTGGGCGAGCGCGGCGCCGACCTCGGGTTGACCTTCGATGGCGACGCCGACCGGGTGCTGACCGTCGATGAATCGGGGACGTTGCGTGACGGGGACTACCTGCTGGCCATCTTCGCCCGCCCGCTCAAGGAGGCGGGCCGCCTTACCAACGATGTGCTCGTAACAACGGTTATGGCTAACATGGGTCTCGATCTCGACATGAAGGCCCTGGGGGTGGAGCTGGTCAAGACGAGGGTCGGCGACCGCTACGTCCTGGAGGAGATGAGTCGGCGGGGAGCCGTGCTCGGAGGGGAACAATCGGGCCACATCATTTTTCTGGAGCATCAGACGACCGGAGACGGCGTCTTAACGAGCCTCCAGTTGCTTCAAGTCCTCGTCTCATCGGGCAAACCCTTCTCGGAGCTGGCCTCGGTGATGACGAAGGCCCCCCAGGTGCTCATTAATGTTCCTGTCTCGGACAAGGTCGATCCGATGGCCCAACCCGGGGTGCGCGAGGCGGTGGAGGCGGCCGAAGCGACCCTCGCCGACTCAGGCCGCGTCCTGGTTCGTTCCTCTGGCACGGAGCCCCTGGTTAGGGTCATGGTTGAAGGGTTCGATGAGGAAGCGGTGCGCCGCCAGGCCGAGACGGTGGCCGAAGCCGTCCGAACGCTCCTCGCCTGACGGGCGGGGAGGAGAGAGCCGGCCGGGTGATTAAGCTATTCATCAACGTAGATCATGTGGCGACCGTCCGCCAAGCCCGCCTTCATGTTGAGCCGGACCCGGTGCAAGCTGCGATGCTGGCCGAGCTTGGGGGCGCCGACGGCATCACCATCCACCTGCGCGAAGACAGGCGCCACATCCAGGACCGCGACGTGGCGCTGCTCAAGGCCACTATCAAGACTCCGCTCAACTTCGAGATGGCTCCCACAAGCGAGATGGTCGAGATTGTGACCGATCTCGTGCCGGACCAGGCCACTCTGGTCCCTGAGCGCCGCGAAGAGGTGACAACCGAGGGCGGGCTCCGTGTGGACAGCCTCCAGGACGAGCTCAAGAAAACCGTCGAGCGTATCCAACGGGCGGGCATCCTTTTGTCCTGCTTTGTGGATCCACGGCCGGAGTCTGTTAAGGCTTCTCGTGAGGTCGGCGCCGATGCAATTGAAATCAACACGGGCCGGTACTCGGAATTGGCCGGCGCCGAGGAGCGGGAAGAAGAGCTCGGGCGCATCCACCAGGCTGCAGACCTCGCCGCCTCCATCGGGCTGGCCGTCCATGCCGGCCATGGGCTCACCTACAAGAATGTCGGCCCGATTGCCCAGGTGCCGCACGTTGAGGAGTTGAACATCGGCCACAACATCGTCGCCCGGGCAATCTTCGTCGGGATGGAACGCGCGGTGCGCGAGATGGCCGAAGCCATCCGGCTGGCCGAGGCCGAAGTTCGCCACCTCAGGTAATCTGCCCCATGAAAATCGCCACCGCCGCCCAGATGCAAGCCATCGACCGCGAAGCGATCGAGGGCCTTGGCATCCCGAGCCTCGAGCTGATGGAGCAGGCCGGCCACCAGGTGGTCGGGGTGATTGCGGAGCGCTATGTGCCCCTGTCCGCCCGCAGGGTGGTGGTGGTCTGCGGGAGAGGCAATAACGGCGGCGATGGACTCGTCGTCGCCCGCCACCTGCTCAATGCCGGATGTCCCACCGATGTCGTTCTTCTATCCAGGTCCGAGGACCTATCAGGCGACGCCCTGACCAATTACCAGCGACTCCAAGACCCCCACGGCCACCACATCTTCGAGGCGCCGGACGAAGAGGCGCTAGCCAAACATGCCCACCATCTGGACCAAAGCGACCTGCTGGTCGATGCAATCTTCGGAACCGGGCTAAACGCCCCCGCTGCGGGCAGTTATGCGGAGGCTATCCGCCTGATGAACGCTTCGGGCAAGCCCATTGTGGCCGTCGACATTCCCTCGGGCCTGAGCGCTGACACCGCAACGATTATCGGGGAGCACATTCACGCCGATTGCACCGTGACGTTCGGGTTGCCGAAGTTGGCGCACGTCCTCTATCCGTCCGCCCGCTACGTGGGCGAGCTGACCGTGGCTGATATCGGCTTCCCAGAGGCGCTCATCGCCAAGGCCCCTATTTCCACCTCTCTCATCACGCCGGAGCAGCTGCGGCGGGCCTTTGCACCCCGCGACCCGGAGGCCCACAAGGGAACCTACGGCCATCTGCTCGTCGTCTCTGGTTCGGTGGGGAAGGCGGGGGCATGTGTTTTAGCCTGCCGAGGGGCTCTGCGGGGAGGGGCAGGCTTGGTCACAGCCGCCGTGGCGAGAAGCATTCTCCCGGAGGTCTCCTCGGGCTCCGCCGAGGCGATGACCATCCCGCTGCCCGAGACGCCCGAAGGGACCATCGCCCACGAGGCCGTCTCGGTGGTGGCAGAAGAGCTCGATCGCTTTTCCGCCGTGGCCCTTGGTCCCGGCCTGACCACGAACCCCGAGACGGTGGCATTCGTCAAGGACCTCCTTCCCGCGATCCGGGTCCCCGTGGTGATAGATGCCGATGGGTGCAACGCGCTGGCCCAGCTCGGGGAGAAAGCCCTTGAGGAAACCAAAGGGGCCGTTTGCCTCACACCCCACCCGGGGGAGATGGCCCGCTTGCTTGGCAGCGATACGGCCGCCGTTCAAGAGGATCGGTTGGCTGCCGCGCGCGAAGCCGCTCAACGCTACGGGGCTATCGTCGTCCTGAAAGGGGCCCGCACCGTGGTCGCCGACCCTCAAGGCCAGGTGGCCGTCAACCTCACAGGCAACCCCGGCATGGCCTCTGGGGGCGTGGGTGATGTATTGACGGGGCTGATTGGAAGCCTCTGCGCCCGAGGGATCGGGCCCTACGAGGCATGCCAGGCGGGCGTCTACCTGCACGGCCACGCTGGCGACCTCGCCGCGGCGCAGGCGGGGGAGATTGCGCTGACGGCCTCGGATCTGCTTGAGGCATTGCCCCAGGCCATCTCCCAGACCATCGAATCCCCCACGGCGCCGCCCGGGCCCGTTCGGCTCAGGTAATCGCCCTCCCGTTCCGACAGAAGGGGCTCAAGCGGTGTCTTTAGGGGTGACCTCCAAGAATCCCGGGGACACCCATCGGATAGGCTCCGCCCTGGGACGATTGCTTAGGCCGGGCGACGTCCTGTGCCTCATGGGTCCGCTTGGGGCGGGGAAGACCTGCCTGGTGCAGGGTATCGTAAAGGGTGTTCATCCCGAAGTCTCCCATCCCGTCCGCTCCCCATCGTTTACTCTCATCTCTGAATACCCTGGCCCCCTGCCTATCTATCACATTGATCTGTTTCGGCTGGAAGGCGGCCCGGGAGACAGGGAAATCGGTGTGGAAGAGCTTATCGGAGCTGACGGCTGCTGCCTCATTGAGTGGGCCGACCGGTGTCCCCAGTGGATGCCGCCTGAACGGCTGGATGTGGAACTGGCGATAGTCTCGCCGACTGAACGAAGCCTGCGTCTCACTCCCCGGGGGTCTCGCTGGATAAGGGCCGAAAACAAGCTCCGCAGAGCGATTCAGGGGGGAGTTTGAAGGGATTCCTCCTTTACAAATCCTGCAGGCTATGGCATATTATGGCACAGATATTGCTATATGAGGCTTATCGCGCGCCATTGCATCGAATAGGGCGGCTGAAGGGTTCTGGTGAGTTCTAGACTGATTAAAATATCCCTGCTCACCATCTTCTGCGTATCGCTTGTCGTAACGGTGACGACGTATGTGGTCAGGTCTCGCCGGGCCGCCTCGCCACCGCCACAGAAGGCCCCCCCTGCAATATCGAAAGCCGATCTCACCATCCAGACCATTCATCTTGTGGAGAACCGGGGAGGGCACACCGAATGGGAGCTGGACGCCAGGACGAGTGAGTCCTTTCGGAAGGAAAAGATCACCGTGTTGAAAGACGTCAAAGTGAAATTCTACCCGGTCGGCCACCCCGTGGTTCACGTCAGTGGAAGGGAAGGGCGCCTGAAAACCGATACCAAAGATATGACTATCAATGGCGATGTTGTCATCCAATCGGAAGCCGGATATACGCTGAAGACCCAGAAGCTGCGTTACGATGCGGGGAAGCGGCGTGTGTATACCGAACTGCCCGTGGAGCTCCGCCGTGAGGGTATTGTGATAGAAGGCGTTGGGCTTTCAGCGAGTATCGATGGGAAGACCCTCACGGTTCATCATGACGTGAAGGCGATGTTTCGATGAGCCGGATTTGGCCGAATCGGAGATGGGCCGTCGCCCTCGCCGGCCTTGCCTGCGCCCTTGGACTCTCCACCTCCGCCTGGGGCCTTAAGATGATTCCCAAGGGAACTGGCGGGGGCGGTGACGTTCCCATTAACGTCACGGCCGAGCGTATGGAGGCGGACCATCGCTCCAAGAAGATCCTCTTTAGTGGGAATGTGGTCACCACAAGGGGCTCGATGATTATTCGGTCCGATACCCTTGAGGTCTTCACCAGCGATGAGGAGGAGGGCGCTGAGGAAGTTCGGAAAGTCCTCGCACGAGGCAACGTTCGGCTCGAACACGAGACAAAGCGGGCCACAGGTGACGAGGCCGTATACCTGGCCCAAGAGGGAAAGGTGGTGTTGACGGGCAACACGAGGGCCTGGGACGGTGAAAGCGAGGTGACGGGCCACCAAATGACCCTTTACATCGACGAGGACAAAAGCGTCGTGACCGGTGGTGAGGATCGAAGGGTGGAGGTGGCCCTCAAGCCCCGTGACGTCGAAGACCGACGCTTCCCATCCCCGGCCGCCCGCAATGGAAACGCTTCCCAGAAGCTCGATTCGCCCATTTACGTCACGGCTGACCGCATGGAGGCCGACCATAAGCAAAAGACCGTTTTCTTTGAAGGGAAAGTGATTGCCAAGCAAGCTGACTTTCGCATGGACTCCGACGAGCTCGAGGTCTTCAACAGTGGCCGGGGTGAGCGGCAACTCTCCAAGATTGTTGCCCGTGGCAACGTTCGGCTCGATCGGGGCGGCAAGATAGCCACCGCAGATAAGGCCATCTATTATGAACGCGAACGGAAGTTCTTGATGATAGGCCATGCGAGAGCGCAGGAGAAGGGCAACATCGTCACCGGCACCCGAATGGAAATATATATCGACCAGGACAAAAGCGTGGTGCTCGGCGATGGGAAAGAACAGGTGGAAGTCACCATTTACCCCCAGGAGGGGAAGGGTGTGGCCAAGCAGCCCTTGCCGTTGCCAACCGCCTCGGAGGGTAGCCTAAAGAGGCCTTCCCGGCCTTAAGGAGGATCCCCGTGCATCGAGTTCTCGAGGCCGCTGATCTTGTCAAGACGTACAATGGTCGGGCGGTTGTGAATCGGGTGGATATCCATCTCACTAAGGGAGAGATCGTAGGGCTCCTTGGGCCCAACGGGGCAGGGAAGACGACCATTTTCTACATGATCGTTGGTCTCATACGGCCCGACAGCGGCCAGATTCGCCTCGATGGCAAACCCATCACCAACCTCCCCATGTACCTCCGCGCCCGAAGCGGCATAGGCTATCTTCCCCAAGAGGCGAGCGTCTTTCGCAAGCTGACCGTCGAGCAAAACATCTTGGCCGTTCTAGAGACAATGAACCTGGATAAAACCGAGCGGCGGCGCAGGGCCGAGGAACTGATGGAAGAGCTCAACATCGCGCCGGTGCGAAACACGAAAGGATTTGCGCTCTCGGGCGGGGAGCGGCGTCGGGTGGAGATCTGTCGGGCCCTGGCTGCCTCGCCCTCGTTTCTCCTTCTGGATGAACCCTTCGCTGGCATCGACCCCATAGTGGTGAACGAAATTCAATCCATCATCAACGGGCTGAAGGAGCGGGGCATAGGAATCCTGGTGACAGATCACAATGTCCGGGAAACGCTGGAAATCACCGACCGGGCGTATATTATTAATGAGGGAGAAGTGTTGGAAAGTGGCCGGCCCGCCGATATCGTGCAAAGCGAACGGGCGCGGCGCATATATCTCGGCGAGCGGTTCACCTTGACTCCCTGACCCCCTCGCTTCGGAGGAACACCGCACCATGGCATTGGAAGCCCGCCTGCAGCTGAAGCAGACGCAAAAGCTCGTTATGACGCAGATGCTGCAGCAGGCGATCAAACTTCTTCCCCTCTCGCGGCTCGAGCTGGTCCAAACCATCCGCAACGAACTGGTTGAGAACCCCCTGCTGGAAGAGATGCTCCTTGAAGAAGACGAGGCTGCCAGCACCGATCAGGAAGATTCGATCACCGACGATGAAGGACAAGAGGCGGGTGAGCTCGATGGCGATATCGATTGGGACGTCTACATGCAGGATATGAGGGAGATGGGGTTCTCGGGGACCGACAGGCAAGAATTCCCTTCCTATGAATCCACCCTTTCGCCTCAGCTCTCCCTCGGCGACCACCTCCTTTGGCAACTCAACCTTTCGGTTCCCGACGAGACTACCAGGGAGATAGGGACTTATCTCATTGGCAATATCGACGAGGGGGGCTACCTCACCACATCGGTTGAAGAGGTGGCTCAGAGCTTGAATGTCGGCCTTGAGCAGGTCGAGGACGCTTTGCAGCTCATCCAGGGCTTCGATCCCACAGGGGTCGCCAGCCGAAGCCTGAAAGAATGCCTCCTAATCCAGATTCGCCAGGGAGAGTTGGCTGGAAGCGTTGTTGAACCGGTCGTTGAGAAGCACCTGGAGAAGCTTAATGAGCAGCATTTTCCTCGTATTGCCCGCGACCTGGGGGTGAGCCTAGAAGAGATTATCCAGTCGGTCCAGACAATTCGAAAGCTCGATCCGAAGCCGGGATTGCGCTTTTCGCCCGAGTCCTCTGGCTACATCATCCCTGATGTGATTGTGCTCAAGGTGGGTGACGAGTACCAGATTTTTTTCAATGACGAAGGGGTGCCGCGGTTACGGGTTAGTCCCTATTACCACAACATGCTCAATAGTAAAGACTCCCTTCAGCCGGAGGCACGAAAGTTCATTGAGGAAAAATTTCGCTCGGCCATCTGGTTGATTAAATCCATCGAGCAGCGGCGCCAAACCCTCTTCAAGGTCGCCAGAAGCCTGGTGCGCTACCAACGCGAATTCCTGGACAAGGGGACCGCGCACCTCCGCCCGCTCATTCTCAAGGATGTGGCCGAGGATATCGAAATGCACGAGTCCACAGTGAGCCGCGTCACGACCAATAAGTACATGCACACACCGCAGGGGATTTTTGAGCTCAAGTATTTCTTCCACAGTGGAATTGATTCCCTGGAAGGGGACACGATGAGCTCCGTCACGGTGAAAGATATGATCAGGAGGCTCGTGGATAGTGAGGACCCCAGGGAACCGTTGACCGACCAGCAAATTGTAGGGCGGCTCGGCGAAGAAAACGTTCGGCTCGCTCGCCGCACTGTGACCAAGTATCGGAAGGAGTTGAAAATTCTTCAATCTAGTCGCCGACGACGGATTTATACGTTGTAAGGCCCAGAGGGGAGCCTTTAAGCGAGCTTGCAAGGGAAGAAGGGCCGATGCAGGTTAGCGTAACCGCTCGAAGATTGGAGATGACGCCTGAGTTGAAAACCTTTGCCGAAGAGAAGGTACGGAAGATCACCAAGCACTTGGATCGGGTGATCGATGCCCATATCGTCCTCTCCGTCGAGAAGTACCGTCACGCGGCCGAGGTCACCATCAATGTGAATGGTTTCCTTATCCACGGAGAAGAGGTCTCCTCCGATATCTATACATCCATTGAGCAGGTCATGCATAAAATAGATGCGCAGATTAAGAAATATAAATCGAAGCTCATCAAGAAGGGTCGACACCAGTGAGGGGGACTAACTGCGTCTTTAAGCACGAACAGAGTTGTCGTCTCAAGATGCAGGAAGAGGGCTACGATGCCTTGAGGGAACCGGAGCTCGTATAATAGGGGCTTCGCGTCTAGCCTTCGGGAGAATGCTGATGAAAATTGTCGATATCCTTTCCAAGGACGCCGTGAAAGTCGATCTTCAGGCGCGCGATAAGAAAAGCGCCATTGAGGAGATTTCCGAATTAGTCGTACGGAGTGCGGGCCTCACCGATAAACAAGTGATCGTACAGGTCCTGATGGAGCGGGAGGCTCTTGGTTCGACGGGCATAGGGCTCAATGTGGCGATCCCTCACGCTAAGCTCCAAGGAGTTGATAGTATTATCGCGGCCCTCGCTCGCTCGAAAGAGGGTATTGATTTTGGCTCCATCGATGGCCAACCCGTCATGCTCTTCTTTGTTCTAATCAGCGGGGTCAACACGGCGGGAAACCATCTCAAGGCCTTGGCCAAGATCTCTCGTCTGTTGAAAAACGACGAGACGCGCGAGGCCCTCATCTCGTGCAACTGTAGTGTCGAGATGTATGAGATTGTCTCCCGCGAGGAAAGCAAGCTCGATTGAGGTCGTGGGGCCCCAATGGAATATCTCCTTGTTAAGGACCTATTAGCGGACCAAGCGGTGCCTTTGCCGATTGAGCTCCTTGCCGGCAGTGCGGGGCTTGGAAATCCGATTCGCAGCCCGCGTATCCAGAAATACGGCCTGGCTTTGGCCGGCTACACCGAATACCTCCACCCTGACCGGGTCCAGATTTTAGGAAAAACGGAGCTTTCCTATTTGGCTTCCCTTCCCGAGGACCGCCAGGACGAGGTCTTGCGCCACTACTGTTCGTTTCCAATATGTTGCTTCCTCGTCACTCAAGATCTCCAGGTCCCTCCACGGCTTCTAGGGTTGGTCGAAGAGTGCAACATCCCGCTTCTGAGGAGTCCGTGGCCCAGCTCGGTCTGCATCACCCGCCTGGAGGACTACCTTGAAGAGCGGCTGGCTCCTGAAGTGAGCCTCCATGCCGTGTTGGTGGACGTCTACGGGGTCGGGTGTCTCATCGTTGGTAAAAGCGGCATTGGCAAGAGCGAGATGGCCTTGCACCTCGTGGCCCGGGGGCACCGGTTGGTGGCTGACGATGTCGTGGAGATCCGACTCAAGGGCATGACGCTTCTCGGCAGCGGGGCGGAACTGCTGCGATACCACATGGAGATTCGAGGCCTTGGCATTATCAACATCCGCGACCTCTTCGGGGTCGGGGCGGTTCGCTCGACTAAACGGATTGATCTGGTGATTCGCCTTGAAGAATGGGATCCGACCGATCCCTACGATCGGCTCGGGCTCGATGAGGAGTCATACGATATCCTAGGCCTCCCCGTCCCGTCGGTTAGGATTCCCATCCGCCCTGGCAGGAACATCACCACCATCATAGAGGTCGCCGCCCGCAATAAATTGCTGAAAGCCATGGGCTACTACCCCGGCCAGGAATTCGATCAAAAGCTCTCGGAGCACCTTGTCAAGGCCGATTACTATCCTCCGTCCGAAGAGGTGAGGCCCGAATGAAGCCCCTCTGGTTCGTCATCGTGACCGGGCTTTCGGGCTCGGGCAAGACTACCGCGATTAAAGTCTTCGAGGACCTGGGGTTTTTCTGCGTAGACAACCTCCCCACGGCCTTGATCATGACCTTCGCCGATCTATGCAGCCAGGCCAAAGAGGATATCCAACGGATTGCTTTGGGCGTTGACATCCGAACCCAGGGGGGACTTGGAAACCTGCCCGAGGCCTTACAGCGGCTCACGGACCAGGGTCATCGCGTCGACATCCTCTTTCTCGACGCACGTGAAGAAATTTTGATTCGCCGCTACAGCGAAACGCGCCGGCGCCACCCACTCGATACGGGCGAGCTAAGTGTGGTGGAAGCCATCCAACGCGAGCGAGAAGAGCTGCTCTACTTGCGAAACATGGCGACCAAGATTCTCGACTCCTCCGAGTACACCATCCACCAGCTCAGAGACGTCATCCATTCGTGGTTTGTGGAGCCGGAAGGGGATCGGGGGATGAACGTCGCCGTCATGTCCTTCGGCTTCAAATACGGCATCCCCCTGAATGCCGACTGCGTGTTCGATGTGCGCTTTTTGCCCAATCCGCACTTCGAACCGGAGCTCAAAGAGCATTCGGGCAATGACCATCGAGTGGTCGAGTTCGTCTTAACCAGTTCCATCGCCGCGGAAATCCTTCCCAGACTCAAAGGATTCCTAGAGGCCGCTTTGCCGCATTACGTCCAGGAGGGCAAGGCCTACCTGACCGTCGGCGTCGGCTGTACTGGAGGTAGGCACCGCTCAGTGGTGGTCGCCAACGAGGTCGGGGATTTCCTCAAATCGCAGGGGTATTCCGTCACGATTCACCATCGAGATATCAATAAGGATTAGCTGGGGAGTTCAACCATGATTGGTGTGGTCGTCGTGGCCCACGGAGGGCTGGCCCACGAGTTCCTGAAAACGACCGAATCGATTGTCGGCCCCTTGGAGAACTTCACGGCGGTTTCGCTCCAAGGGGATTGGGAGGCCGACCAGGCACGCCAGGCGATCCAAGAGGCGATTCGCAAAGTGGACAAGGGCGATGGCGTGCTCTTGTTGACCGACCTTTTCGGTGGGACGCCTTCCAATATCTGCCTCTCCTTTCTTGAGGGTGGGAACGTCGAAGTGATCAGCGGCGTCAATCTCCCTATGCTGATTAAGCTCCCTTCTTTCACCGACGAACGCAAACTCCAAGAGGCAGCAATGCTCGCTATGGAGCATGGAAAGCGAAACATCTCCGTTGCCAGTCAACGGCTCTACGAGGAGAACACGTGAGCCCTCCACCCGTCTCGGCCTCATCGTTGCCGGGATGTGGAAGGAGAGACTCTCCTATGACCGTCTCTTCATAAGACCGGCCTCGTTCTTCTGCTTGGCCAGACAGCATGACGAGAGGAATGTAGACGTCACGTTCGTAACCTCCTGGGCCTTTGCCTTGAAGAGCACAGCAACAGGTGGAGGTTCCGAAGAGGTCCCAGTTCCTGGGCCCCGAGCGGCCGGAAAGAATCCTGGGGATTGGTTGACACAATCTGGCGACTGTGATAAGTAGGCTCATCTTGCAGGACATCGGATGGCAAAAGACCACTCGGCAACGGTCACCATTCGGAATCGACTTGGGCTTCACGCTCGGGCCGCCAACCTGTTCGTCCGCACGGCGAATCAGTTCAAGGCGGAGATCACGGTAGGCAAGGGCCTGCAGAAAGTGAATGGGAAGAGCATATTGGGCATTCTGACCCTTGCGGCAGGATATAATTCCAAGATCACCATTGAGGCCGAAGGAGAAGAGGCCGAAGAGGCGGTGGAAGCCTTGGCCCATCTCGTTCGAGACCGCTTTGAAGAAGGCGATGGATAGCGGTGGTCTTTTAGACCTCCGCTGAGGGAAGGAGAGGGGTCCCATGAGCCCTCGCAATTACTTTTTCACCTCGGAATCGGTTGTGGAAGGACATCCCGACAAGGTGGCGGATCAGATTTCTGACGCCGTCTTGGATGCGATCCTTGAGGAAGACCCTTACGGGCGGGTCGCCTGTGAAACCTTGGTGACAACGGGGCTGGCATTCCTCGCTGGAGAGATAACGACCAAATGTTACGTCGATATACCTAAGATCGTCAGGGAAACGATCCGCGAGGTCGGCTACACCAGGGCCAAATACGGCTTCGACTACGAGACGTGCGCGGTCATAACCTCGATTGACGAACAATCCCCGGATATCGCGCTCGGGGTGGATGAGCTGCCCGGCGAGCAAGAGCAGGGGGCGGGAGACCAGGGGATTATGTTTGGGTACGCCACCGACGAGACGCCTGAGCTGATGCCCATGCCCATTCTCCTGGCGCACAAATTGGCGAAGCAGCTGGCCGATGTGCGCAAGCAGGATATCCTCCATTACCTTCGGCCAGATGGGAAATCGCAAGTCACGGTGGAGTATGTCAACGGCAAGCCGCTTCGGGTCGATACGATTGTCATCGCCTGCCAGCATAGCGACGACGTAACCTTGCAAGAGATTCGCGAGGACGTCATTGAGAAGGTGATTAAGCCCATCGTCCCACACGAGTTTCTGGATGAGGAAAACGTGACCTATCACATCAATCCCACGGGCCGGTTCGTCCACGGCGGGCCCAAGGCCGACTGCGGCCTCACAGGGCGCAAGATCATCGTCGATACTTACGGTGGTGTCGGCAGCCACGGCGGCGGGGCCTTCTCGGGCAAGGACCCATCGAAGGTCGACCGCTCGGCCTCCTACATGGCCCGGTACGTCGCGAAAAACATAGTCGTCTCCGGTATCGCTGATAAGTGTGAGGTCCAGCTCTCCTACGCCATCGGTATCCCCGATCCGGTCAGCATTCTCATCGACACCTACGGTACAGAAAAGATCGACCCCGATCGGATTGTCGAGATTGTCCGGGACAACTTCTCCTTCAAGCCCAAGTCCATGATCGAATACCTCGACCTCAGGCGGCCGATCTACAAAAAGACGGCCGTCTACGGGCACTTTGGGCGGGAGGAGCCGGAGTTCACCTGGGAGCGGACCGATATGGCCGAAACCCTCCGGAAAGACGCTGACCTTTAACCTGTTGCCCCTCCGGCGAAACGTCACGATATGGACTTCGATATTGCCGATGTAAACCTGGCCGACGAGGGCCGGCTACGCGTGGAATGGGCCGAGCGAAGCATGCCGGTCCTCAAGCAGATTAGGGGCCGCTTCAAGCGGGAAAAGCCCCTCAAAGGTGTCCGTTTAGCGGCCTGTCTGCACGTAACCACCGAGACGGCTGCCTTGCTTCGCACCCTCAAAGCCGGGGGGGCCGAGTGTGTCGTCTGTGCCTCAAACCCCCTATCAACCCAAGATGAGGTAGCGGCGACCCTGGTTAGGCACGATGAGATTCCGGTCTTTGCCATCAAGGGCGAGGACAATGAGACGTACTACAACCACCTCTTCAGCGTTTTGGACAAGAAACCCACAATCACCATGGACGATGGAGCCGACTTAGTCTCGACCCTCCATACGGACCGCAAGGAGTTGTTATCCAAGATCAGGGGCGGTACCGAGGAGACCACGACCGGCGTAATTCGGCTGCGCAGTATGGCGGAGAATGGCGTCCTCCGTTACCCCATTATCGCGGTCAACGATGCCCAGACGAAATACCTCTTTGACAACCGCTATGGGACGGGCCAGAGCACGTTGGACGGGATTGTTAGGGCCACGAACAAGCTCATCGCCGGGAGCGTCTTCGTCGTCTGCGGCTACGGCTGGTGCGGCCGGGGGGTGGCCATGCGTGCCAGAGGTGCCGGGGCTAGGGTGATCATGACGGAGGTCGATCCCCTGAGGGCCTTGGAGGCCGTCATGGATGGGTTTGAAGTTCTTCCCATCGGTGAGGCGGCCCCCATCGGGGACATATTCGTCACTGTAACGGGGGATATCCAGGTCATTCGGGCCAGCCACATCAAGAAGATGAAAGATGGAGCGATTGTTTGTAACTCCGGACACTTCAATGTGGAAATCGATCTTGCCGGCCTGCAGCGCATGACCGTGAAGCGGCGGACCATCAGGCCCTTCCTCGAGGAATACACGCTGAAAAACTCCCGGTGCATATACATATTAGGCGAAGGAAGACTCATCAACCTTACTGCCGCCGAGGGACACCCATCCAGCGTGATGGATATGAGCTTCGCCAACCAGGCCTTGGCGGCCGAGTACATTCATCGCCACGGCAAAGGCCTGGAGGCTCGCGTCTACACGGTGCCCGAGGAGATCGACAAAACCATCGCCTCGCTCAAGCTCAAAGCCCTCGGCGTGAAGATCGACACCCTCACCAAGGAACAGCAACGCTACCTCGCCTCTTGGGAGACGGGCACCTAGCTTCCTGCCGGCTTCCCCGATGCTTGATGCCATCACGACACTGGAAGAGGGCAGGGGGTTCATCGCCTGCTGACGTGTTGCTCGTCGTCCCCTCCCACCCTTGACAATGCCCACTATGCCTCGTACTATGTAGCAAGCGCTTGTCCAGCCGTACCCCCATGGCCTCCCGTTCGCCGTGTGCCTTGCCTATGGTTAGTCGAACGTCGCGGGCCCGCTTTCTTGCCTTCTTACTGATTTCCCTGTGGCCTCTGCTGCTTGGGTTGCAGAGTTTCAACCAGCAGTACGCCGCGGCCAAGACGAAATACCTCCACCTGAAGCGCTCCACCTTTCGCCAGACGTTGCCCCAGGAGTGGAATAACCTCATCCAGCAGTTTCAGGCCCTTCTTGATGAGAAGCCACCGACCTATATTGCCGAGGTCGCCGCGTTCACTCTCGGGCAGGTCTATTACGACCGAGCCCGCACCTTGAAAGACCCCCGAAGCCTCACAGGGGCCCTCCACTACTTCCATCAAGTGACGGTCCTTTTCCCGCGGGGGCCGTTGGCTGACAACGCCCAGTTTTTAAGCGGGGACATCTATTTCTACGAGATGAAGGACTATCCTCGAGCCTTCCAGACTTATCGCTACGTTCTAAGAATCTTCCCGAAAGGCGATATGCTGGGCAACGCGCAGCTCCGCCTGCGGGAACTACAGAAGGTCTATTCTCCACCTCCCGAGGCATTGTCTTCTCCGTCCCCGACACCGCAGAAGAGCCGATCGATCTCAGCAGTCCCGGCCCGAAAGGCCGTCGTCAAGAGGGTTCGACATTGGTCCAATCGGGCGTACACGCGTGTCGTGGTCGACCTTAGCGGACCCGTGGAGTATACGAAGCGGCGCATCGGGAATCCCGATCGCATCTATGTGGACCTGCGTCCCGCTCAGTTGAGTACGGCCTTGACGAAGAAGAAGACCTTGGCGGTGAATGATGGGCTCCTCAGGCGCGTTCGCTTCGCCCAGAATAAGCCAGGCGTAGTCCGCGTTGTCGTGGACATCGAAAGCCTGCATGATTTCAAGATATTCACCCGGACCAACCCCGACCGGCTGACCATCGATATTCACGGTAGACGCCTTGCCACGAAGCGTCCCCTGAAGGATATCGCCATCTGGGGTGAGGGCCCCCACGCTCACACTCCCCAGCCGATTCGAACGATCGTCCTCGACCCCGGGCATGGAGGGAAGGACCCCGGAGCGGTCGGCCCAAGAGGGCTGACGGAAAAGGATGTCAATCTCGATATTGCCAAGCGACTCCGCCGCCTGCTGAGCACCGCCAATATTCGAACCATCCTGACCCGGGACCGCGATGTCTTCGTCTCTCTCGAGGAGCGTACAGCCATTGCCAATGTCAACAACGCGGACCTCTTTATCTCCATCCACGCCAACGCGAGCCGGCACCGAAAGGTCAGCGGCGTCGAGACGTACTTTCTAAACGCCACCGCGGATGAGCACATCTTGAAGGTCGCCGCCAGGGAGAACAACATCCCGGTCTCCCGGATGACCCTTCTGGATAAGATTCTTTTCGACCTCGGTGCCACCGACAACGCGAGCCGCTCCATCCCGCTTGCCAACACCATCCAGGCCTCGATGATACGGTCTCTGTCGCGGCGCTACGGAAGGGTCAACAACCTGGGAGCGAAACCGGGCCCCTTCTATGTTCTCGTGGGGGCTAAGATGCCCGCAGTTCTTATCGAGACCGCCTTCCTCTCGAACCCGAGGGATGAGGTGAAGCTTAGAAGCAGGGCTTACCGTAAACAAGTCGCCGAGGCGATATTCCAAGGCATCCGCCAGTACGCACGCAGCCACCGGGTGGCCCTCCAGGTTCGCCGCTGATCCCTCCCTGAGCGTTGTCAGCGCTCTTCTCCCTGTGGTAGCATCCCCGCAAGGACGAAGATCCGGATAAAAGTGGAGCGGAACGTTATGGCGATGCCTCTTGTGGCCATCGTGGGACGTCCAAACGTAGGGAAATCAACCCTTTTCAACCGCCTCCTCGGAGGTCGAAAAGCGATTGTCGTCGACACCCCCGGTGCGACCCGCGACCGCAACTATGGCGAAGCCACCTGGAGGGGCCGTGCATTCACGGTCGTCGATACGGGGGGCTTTGAACCGCTGGTCACCGAGGGGATTGCTGTCGATGTGCGCGAGCAGGCCAGCCTTGCGGTTGAGGAAGCGGACCTTACCCTTCTCTTGCTGGATGGGCAGGGCGGCTTGACGCCCGATGACAAAGAGCTTGTCGAGCTGCTGCGCCGATGGGACCAGCCTCTGGTCATCGCCGTCAATAAGATTGACGACCAGCGGCACGAAGAGAGGCTCTATGAGTTCTACGCCTTAGGGATAGAGCCCCTGTATCCTATCAGCGCCGAACACGGCCGGGGCCTGGGGGAGCTCCTCGACGCGCTCATCGACCAGGTGCCCAAGGCCGCCGCCGAGGACACCTCGGAGGAGCCGCTCATTCGGTTTGCGGTAATCGGGCGGCCGAACGTAGGGAAATCGTCGCTCGTCAACAAGATCCTCGGTATGGAACGCACCCTGGTGAGTGAGACACCCGGAACCACCCGGGATGCGATCGACACGGCCTTCCTCTTTGACGACCAGCCCTTCGTCGCCATCGATACGGCCGGCATCCGCCGCAAGGCAAGGGTGAAGGAACGGGTGGAAGCCTACAGCGTCCTCAGAGCATTGAAGAGCCTCGGGCGGTGCGATGTGGCGTGTCTGGTGCTGGATGGCACCGAGAGGGTGATGGAGCAGGACGCCCGGATTGCCGGCTACACCGAAGAGGCGGGCCGGGGGCTCGTGTTGGTCGTCAATAAGTGGGACCTGGTCGAGAAAGACACCTCCACCACCGGCCAGTGGGTCAAGAACATCCGCGACGAGATGCCCTTTGTGGCCTACGCGCCGGTGCTCTTCATATCGGCCCTCACCGGGCATCGCCTCCACCGGCTCCTGCCCGCGGTGGAGGCCGTGGCCTCCCAGCATAGAAGGCGCATCCCGACGAGCGAGCTGAACGTCTGCATTGAAAAGGCCTGGAACCACCACCATCCACCTCAATTTCGGAGCCAGCCGGTCAAGGCCTACTACGCCGCCCAAGTCCGAATTAGTCCTCCCACCTTCGCCCTGGTGGTCAACCATCCTAAAGGGGTGACCACGTCGTACCGACGGTATCTGCTGAACCGGATTCGCGATGCCTTCGGGTTTGAGGGAACGCCCCTGAAGATGCGATTTCGACAACGCCGCCGCAGGGGCCGTCGGCCCACCGCGCCCCAGAGCCACCAGGCCGGGTAGTATCCTAATTTGAACTGAACACCCACCCGCCTGGAGCTTTCACGACGATGTCCCTAGCGTCGCCCGCCCGATGGGGTCCGCCTCAGGTCCGCCTTAGGCGGGTCCACTCGACATAGATAGCACACCGCAACACTGCCTGTCGTTTCGTACCTCTCTTACTTCGCGTATTGAAGGCGTCTCTCTTCGGCGGACTTCGATTTTGCACGTTAGACACTTTTAGACACTTTTGACACTTGTGTCTAATGTGTCTAATCCCCCATAACCTGTTGGATTTGCAGATATTGCTAGAGACTTAGAGTGTCTAAATGGTGTCTAAAAAACGGAAAGTGTCAAAGAGTCCAGCAGGGACGGGGGGGAGGCCTCTCGTCGCGTACTTCGCTTTTTTCGCGAACTTCGCGAATGAGGGACAATTTTGTCTGCACGGGCTTCAAAGCAGGACGCTACTTTAAAACCCACACATACGGCTCATCCAATTCCCATTCGTCTTAAGCGGTGTGTGGGAGGTGAAAGCATAGTAGGACTTACCCCTGAAGGGCAATAACTGGTGAAATATGCCCCTTTCCCCTCCTACGCGAAAGTAACGATTTCCTGGGAGAGTCTTCCACCACATTTTGTGGTTGCAAAAAGGCCCTATAAGGTTCATATTTAAGTTAACTGCACCTCTCTAGTCCAAGCTATCAGTGCAGCAGAAAGCCGTGAAGCTGACCGGGAGGGGGAAGGTCAGCAGCGCGGAGCGCGAGTCCGAGTTGCCCCGAAAGGGGGGAGCTCGGCTTTTTTCATTTAAGATGGTCTTGCCACCATTAGGGCTCTGTCCCTGAACCGGAATCAAGGGCACATCGTGTCTGTTGTGACCCGGCCCAAGAGAGTTACCGTTCTGAAGCCTGGGCGACGGAGCAGGCCCCCTTCTCCAGGGGAGATGACCCTAGCTATCGAGCGTCTAGGAGCTTTCGCACCAACGCATCCAACGACCTGTATCTGCCTAGAACTTCTTGTCGGGGCTGCACGGTCGGGCTGTCTCAAGGGCACGTGGCTTGACGTGGGGAGCGGGTCGGGTGTGCTGGCCGTGGCCTGCGGACGCCTCGGTGCTGAGCGGGTCGTGGCCTGCGACATAGACCTCCGGGCCGCGAGGGCTACTGTGGCCAACGCCCGGACCAACGGGCAGGAAGGGCGCATCCATACCTTCTGCGGCTCCACCGGGGCCCTTAGAGGCTCCTTCGACGGCATTGTCGCCAATCTGCCGATAGATGTCCTTATGGCGATACGGCTGTCGTTCGTCTGGCTTCTCGCCCCCGGGGGGGTTCTCATCTTGAGTGGCTGCCGCGAGCCGGAGGGTGAGTGGTTGGCTTCTTCCCTCGCGCCCCAGGGGTTAGCCCTCCGTAAGGTCGTAACCCGGCATGAGACAGCAATAGAGCTCCCTCCCTCCGGAAGCTTCACCTGGGCCGGGCTTTGGCTAGAGCAATGCTAGTGTGGTTGCCTGTATTCTGCGCACTCTTGACCACAAGTCCCAAATCCATTTTCGCCTTTAGGGCGGTGGGGGGGCCAGCGGCGCGGAGCTAGGAGCCGAGTTGCCCTGAGAGGAGTAGCTCGGCATTTTGTCTTGGGCTTGTACCGGTGGGGAATTTATTAAAGAAGCCGTCAGATTTACATTCAATCGTACATTTGTATAAACGTTCTGCAACAATATTCAAAAACAAATGTAAAAACGACCCATTGACCGCAGAATTTTTTTTCTCAGATTGTATAGCCCAATTGGAAAAAGCCCTTAAGATAACGCAAACAACAAATGTGACATTCTTGGAATTAGGATGTGGAGTAGGATTGAATCCTGTGATTGCAAAAAAATATGGTTTAAGATCTTTCTATGGGGTTGATATTAATATGAAGCTTATTGAAGAAGCCAAGAGAAATTTAGCGCTTGTTCTGGAAAGGGGCCTTCTTCCGAACGATAATCCTCCTGTTTACATGTGGGGTAATTTCTTCACGAAAGAACAATTAGAAATAATTCATAACGAAGTGAAAGATACTCCTTATCAACATTTAATCCTGGACAATCCATACCACGATTCTGATGCCTATGAGCAATTAGGGATTCGATTTGATTCTATCGACATATTTTATATGTATCCTTATTATAGAATGGATTTTGGTTTTAGCTATTTTTTACGATTCTTTAGAGAACAAGCAAAGAAAAACGCCATTTTTCTTTTAAGAGACGGAAGGATTGAGATAAAAAGTGCTCAATAAAAGGTAGTCCAGTTTCGATAACACGATGTTATTGTAACTAGGCACCATCCCACCCGAGTACCATATTTCGTTGAAATATGCACTTTTTCCAGCTTATAGAGGAAGGTTTGAAGAGAGACGCTACCTCAGAGCGAGGCGCCTTGACAATGCTCTAGGCTGCATGGTACCTTAGTCCTTCTTTCCCAAACGCTTACACCTCTCCAGATCCAAGGGTGCCGAGCCGGCGGCTTTGAGCACCCGGCTCGAAGACGAGGAGGGGCCCATGACAAAATTCAGCGTGGACCAGGTGCGAAACGTGGGGCTCGTCGGCCATGGGGGCGTGGGCAAAACCTCGCTCGCCGAAGCGATGCTCTTTGCGATGAAGGCGACCGATCGTCTCGGACGGGTGGATGCCGGCAACACGGTGATGGATTACGACGAGGATGAAGTGGAGCGGCAGATGAGCCTTGCCGCCTCCCTGGGTCACGGCACCTGGGGTAAACACAAGATCAACCTCGTCGACACCCCCGGGGCGGCCAGCTTCTTCGCGGAGACCGAAGGAAGCATGCGAGTCATGGATGGCGTTGTCGTGGTCCTTAGCGCCACGGCGGGGATAGAGGTCCAGACGGAAAAGGCCTGGTCGATCGCCGACCGCTACGGGATTCCACGCTGCATCTTCGTCAATAAGATGGACCAGGAGGGCGCCGATTTCATAAAGGTCCTCGAACAGGTCCGAAGCGCATTCGCCCAGACCGTCGTGCCCCTATATCTGGCCTTGATGGAAGGCGAGCGGTTAGCCGGACTCGTCGATCTTCTAACGTTGAAGGCCCTGCGCCCAAGCAACGGCAAGCTCAACGTCGAAGACCTCCCCGAGGACGCCCTTCCGCAAGCCGAGGAATGGCGAGATAAACTCATCGAGGCCGTTGCCGAAGTTGATGATGCGCTGCTCGAGCGCTATCTCGAGGGCGAGACCTTGAGCGAAGAGGAGCTGCTCAGGGCGCTTCGAACAGGAGTAACCGGGGGATCGGTCGTTCCCGTCCTGTGCGGAGTGGCTACCGACCAGGTAGGCGTTGCGCCCCTTCTTGATTGTATAGTTCATAGTTTGCCTTCGCCCTCCGACCGAGGAGCGGTGATAGGCAATCTTCCTGCAAGCGAAGAGGAGGTCCGCCGCAAGCCGTTGCCCGAAGAGCCCCTCGCGGCACTGGTTTTCAAGACGATGGCCGACCCCTACGCCGGGCGCCTCACACTGTTTCGCGTCTATTCAGGGACGATGGACTCCGACGGCACCTACTATAACGCGTCCAAAGACGCCCGTGAGCGGGTCGGCCAGCTCTATACCCTTCAAGGCAAACAGCTTATCGCCGTCAAGCAGCTCGTAGCCGGGGATTTCGGGGTCGTCGCAAAACTCAAGGTCACCGCCACCAACGATACTCTCTCGGACGAGAAGGCCCCCATCCTTCTGCCACCCATCACCTTTCCCGAGCCGGCCATCTCGTTCGCAATCATCCCGAAAGCCAAGGGAGATGAGGAGAAAATCTCCAGCGTCCTTGCCCGGATGATGGAAGAAGACCTGACCCTGCGCGTCAGCCGCGACCCACAAACCGGCGAGCTGGTCGTTTCAGGAAGAGGGCAGGTCCATGTTGAGGTCACCATGGCCCGGATGAAGAGCAAATTCGGCGTCCAGGTCGACCTCAAGCCCCCGCGCGTTCCATACAGGGAGACGATTCGCTCGGCCAGCAAGGCCCAAGGGCGCTACAAGAAGCAGACCGGCGGCCGGGGCCAATACGGAGACATCTGGATCGAGATCGAACCCCTCCCACGGGGCGAGGGCTTCGAGTTCGTGAACAAAATCGTGGGGGGCGCCATCCCCAGACAGTACATTCCGGCTGTCGAGAAAGGCATCAGCGAGGCGATGGAAAGCGGCCCCCTGGCGGGCTATCCCATGGTGGACCTCAGGGTCAGGCTGTACGACGGCACGTATCATGATGTCGACTCCTCCGAGATGGCCTTTAAAATCGCCGGCAGCCTGGGATTTAAGAAGGGCTCCACCGAGTGCAATCCTGTTTTGCTGGAGCCGGTCATGACCATCGAAGTGATCGTCTCTGAAGAATTTATGGGAGACATCATCGGGGACCTCAACGCCAGGCGGGGCCGCGTCCTCGGGGTCGACTCCTTGGGCGCCCTCAATAAAATCCGCGCTCACGCCCCCCTGGCGGAGGTGCTGACCTATGCCTCAGCGCTCGATTCCATGACGGGCGGCAGGGGTGATTTCTCGATGGAGTTTTCCGATTACGAGGAGGTCCCAGCCCATCTCTCTGAACGCATCATCGCGGACGCACAAAAAGGTCAAGACGCATAGACGTCTACAATCAACATAATCAACATGATAGGGCAGGAAGAGAGGTAATATTTCAAGAGAGATTACTTAACTAACGATTTTACTTGACGTATCCTCTCAGTTGGTTTAAATTGTTCCCGCCTTGTAGGACAGGGTGAAAGTACACCTGTCCTCTCATGATTTGCTAATTAAATCTATCTAAATAGACGCCTAATCCTTTTGGGGATGTTTGCGTGGCATTGGAGATACCAGAGAAGCTCTTCTTCAAGATTGGTGAAGTGGCCAATATCACGGGCGTCAAGCCGCATGTTCTCCGATATTGGGAAAGCGAGTTTAAATTGCTCAAGCCGGTCAAGAGCGCAACAGGCCAGCGGGTCTATCAGAAGAAAGATGTTGAGAAGGTTTTCACAATCAAGAAGCTCCTCTATGAAGAAAAGTACACGATTGCAGGAGCCAAGCGACGACTCACGCGGGGCCCGAGGGAGGGGAAACCGCTAGCAGGAAAGGACGAGAAACAGCTCCCCTTGGGGTTCGACCGGGAGGAGCTGCTTTCCCTGTTGGGTGATCTGAAAAAAGAACTCCGATCCATCGTCGATATCTTGAAAGATGCTTGATCGCTGAGCGAGGGGCCCTTGCTCCGGTATCGCCATGTATATCCACATCCTTCCAAGTTCAACTTTTCTAAGGCAATAAAGAGAACAACCGCAGCGGGAGCTATTCGTACCAATTCACCAAAAAGATACAGAAGGTCGAGGCCGAGCATCCTTGCGCCTCTCGCCTTGATACGTTGACGCGAAAATGCCTCTATGTTAGGTTTATTTCACGGAAGTGAGCCTTCCCGTTTCCATCTGGTTGGGGCCGAACGGAAGATCGCAGGCAATCAGTCTCCACAAGCAGGACTTGAACACATGGTCGGGACGTGGCGCAGCCTGGTAGCGCACCTGAATGGGGTTCAGGGGGTCGCCGGTTCGAATCCGGCCGTCCCGACCAAGTGCACTTATCGTAAGTCCTTGATTTCGGATGCAGGGGAGCCCGGCACACGGTGAGGCCGAGAGGGCCGGGGAGGCGATGCCGCTTGTGAGCGCCGGCCGCCTCATGCGGGGAGACCTGCCTTTGGCAGGTCTTTTCTTTTCGAGGGTTCCAGCGTGACAGCACCACGCATTCTGATTTCCAACGACGACGGCATCTTCTCGGAGGGCATCCGCGCCCTGGTCGAGGCGCTGGACTCGTTGGGTGAGGTCTGGGTCGTCGCGCCGGACCGAGAGCGATCCGGCTCCGGACACTCCCTCACCCTTCAACACCCCCTCCGTGTGGATAAGGTGCAGGAGCGGTGGTACGCGGTAGACGGCACCCCCACCGACTGCATCTATCTCGCCATTAACGGAATTTTCAAGGGAGAGCCCCCCTCCATCATCGTAAGCGGGATCAACAAGGGGGCCAACCTCGGCGAAGACATCACCTATTCCGGCACGGTATGTGCCGCGATGGAGGGGACCATTTTGGGGACGCCGTCCATGGCGGTGAGTCTCGTCGCAAGCAGCGTGTACCAGTTCGATACGGCGGCCCGCGTCAGCCGCATGCTGGCTGAAGTCCTTCTCGCGCGGGGACTGCCGGAGGACACCTTCCTCAATATCAATGTACCCTCCGTGGCATGGGACGAGCTGGAAGGGATTATGATCACTCGCCAGGGCAAGCGCATCTACGCCAACACGGTGGAGGAGAAGGTCGATCCACGGGGGCGGTCCTACTACTGGATTGGGGGAAAAGAGCGTGGATGGCACGAGCTCGAAAACTCCGATCTCTACGCCGTAGCCAACAACAGTGTCTCCATTACCCCGCTTCATTTGGACCTGACGGCCTACGACGCCCAGGCGTATCTTACTGAATGGAATCTGAAGCTCTGAGACCTAATCGGCCCGGCAATCGAGCGGCATCGGCCTCGAGAAGACGGCCCGGGGGGAATTCGATGCGGTTTGTCGTCGCACGGGACAAGATGGTCCGCGAGCAGCTGATCGCCAGGGGGGTCACGGACGACAAAGTGATCGAGGCTATGCGCAAGGTCCCGCGCCATCGTTTCGTCGACAGCGCGCTCGAAGACAGGGCCTATGGCGACTATCCTCTGCCAATCGGCAGCGGACAGACAATCAGCCAGCCGTATATCGTCGCCCTTATGACGGAGGCCCTGGAGCTGACGCCCACCGATAATGTCTTGGAAATCGGCACCGGGAGCGGGTACCAGGCGGCGGTCCTGGCTGAGATCGCCGAGAAAGTCTATACGATAGAGCGACTTAAAGAGATTGAGGCCAAAACCAGGCGGATCCTGGATGAGCTTGGATACCACAACGTGGCTTCCCGGGTCAGTGACGGCACCTACGGGTGGAAGGAAAAAGCCCCGTTCGACTCGATTATCGTGACGGCGGCCGCTCCTGACCTTCTTGAAAGCCTCATTGGCCAATTGAAGGTGAACGGGAGGATGGTGCTCCCCGTCGGCTCTCCGATGAGCCAGACCCTCATCAAGCTCGTCAAAACCCCCATGGGCACCCGAACCCAGAATCTTACCGGGTGCGTATTCGTCAAACTCATCGGCGCTTACGGATTTGATGAATGAGGCGCGCCCCTGGGGGCCCAGGGCCTTCTTCCAGACCATTCCTTGACAAGGGCAAGGGAAGTCTCCTACAATTTTGACGCAGGGTTGCTAAGGTTCGCGCCGGCCACCGCAAGGAGGCGGTGCGTACCTGCAGCTGAGCACAAATAGCACCTTTTTCGGTCGGGACGTAGCGCAGCCTGGTAGCGCGCCTGCTTCGGGAGCAGGAGGTCGCTGGTTCAAATCCAGTCGTCCCGACCACTTCTTTTTCCCCGGGGGGGTTTGGTGGCTCATAACCTCCATCGGCTCATTAGGGTCGGCGTGATCGGGGCCGGGTCGTGTTCCGCGGCCGAGGCGGACCAGGCCAGGACCGTTGGGCGCCTCATCGCCCGGCAAGGATGGGCCCTGCTCTGTGGAGGACTGAGCGGAGTGATGGAGGCGGCGTGCCAGGGCGCCGCGGAAGAGGGCGGGCTTACGGTGGGAATCCTTCCCGGAACCGATGCGGCTTCGGCCAACCCCTACGTTCGTCTCTCCCTCCCGACGGGTCTCGATTACGCCCGCAACGTGGTGCTCGTTCGAGCCAGCCAAGCCCTCATAGCCGTCGCCGGGGAATATGGGACCTTGAGTGAGATCGCGATCGGGCTCAAGCTCGGAAAACCTATTGCCGCGCTTGGATCCTGGCCCGATATAGAAGGGCTAAGCCAGGTCTCCTCGCCCGAGGAAGCGGTCGCGCTGGTCGCCCACCACCTGGGGGAGCGCGTGGAAGAGGAGGAGCCATGAGGCCGCACCGAGGCGTCTGGCTCCTCGCCGCCACAATTGCCTCTCTGGCGCTTGTGGGCTGTGCCCTCTGGCCTCCGCGATGGGCTCCCCGTTACCGTCGCCCGGTCCATTACGAGCGAATCCATGTCGTCCGGAAGGGAGAAGCCCTCTCTACCATCGCCCAGCGCTACGGTGTCTCGGTCGAGACCATCGCCCGGCGCAACGGCCTCAAGGACCCGGATCGTCTCAGCGTGGGCCAACGCCTCAGGATTCCCCGAAGGGATGCTCTGGCCTTCCTACAGCGGGCCCCTAGGGCTCGATACAGGCCCAAGCCGAACCGGCCCGCCCGCCCTCCGAAGCCATTCCTTTGGCCCGTGCGGGGTCCCGTCATCGCTCGATTCTCCGAGGATGCCATGGAGCCCCACAAGGGGATCGACATCGCCGCACGTGCTGGCACGCCCGTCCATGCCGCTGAGGGCGGAAAGGTCCTCTTCAGCAGCGCGGGGCCAGAGGGATATGGGAAGATGGTGATTATTCAGCACAGAACCCATTTTGTCACCGTATATGCCAATAATCTGGTCAACCTCGTGAGGGTAGGGGACCAGGTGGTTCGTGGACAGAAGATCGCCTATGTCGGCAACAGCGGCAATGGGACGCAATCTCATCTCCACTTCGAGGTTCGCTACGAAAACGACCCCCGCGATCCCCTGAAGGTCCTTCCGCTGAAGGTCCTTCCGCCATAAAAGGTGGTGGAGCCCCCTGCGACCGTCGTGTATAATCGTTATCAGAGAAAACCTAAAGGAGTTCCTCAATGGTTGATGAGCTCAAGGTGAAGATTCGTGATATCCCGAACTTTCCAAAAGACGGGATTATCTTCAAGGATATCACGACCCTCTTGAGTGACCCGGAGGCCTATCGAAAAGCGATAGATAGCATGGCCCAACATTACGAGGGGAAGGCCATAGATCTGGTCGTCGGCGTGGAGGCCAGGGGGTTCATCATCAGCGCCGCGCTGAGCTACAGGCTCGGGGCCGGTCTCGTGTTGATTCGCAAACCGGGGAAACTGCCCTATTTGACGCACCGGATCGAGTACACCCTCGAGTATGGGACCGACGAGCTGGAGATGCACCAGGACGCGATTAAGCCGGGACAAAAAGTGCTGATCGCCGATGACCTTCTCGCCACGGGAGGCACGATATCAGCCGCCACCAATCTCGTCGAGATGCTCCAGGGTGACATCGTCGGGCTGTGCTTCCTGGTTGAGCTGACGTTCCTCGATGGGCGCCAAAGCATCGGGGACTACGACATCTTCAGCCTCATCCAGTTCTGAGGCCTTGGGCTGCTGCGCGACGGCCTCCGGCCTTCGCTAACACCTCAAGGCAAGGGATTATGGGCGGCCGACTAAAAGAAAGCCAAAAGAAGGAATCCCTCCGCAAGGCAGTCCGGAATATCATCGTCGGGATCGCCTTTATGAGCGGGGCGACCACCGTGCTGCTCAGCCGCAAGGTTCAAGGCTTAGGGGAGTTTGACTACGCCTTCGGCATCGTGGTTGGCGCCATCGTCTACGTATTGCTGAAAAAGGTCACTGGGTATAAAGGGAAACGTGAACTGTAGCATTCTCTCGGCGTCGAGAGGCTTCAGCTTGACTCGAAGATATGATGACCGTAAGATTGAGTCCCGGCCCCAACGAGGGCAGGGGTCAGTGAGTCTCTCTCTGCGACAAATGCCCCCGTAGCTCAGTGGGATAGAGCAACGGATTCCTAATCCGTAGGTCGGAGGTTCGAATCCTCTCGGGGGTACCAAATTGTGTTCATAGAGATCGCTTAAGCGCGTCGTATCAGTGCGACCGGAGGCGTCAGAATGGGACAGGAGGTTTCCCCTGCCTGGGAACGTCTCTACTCGATAATCAAAGAGCATGCTCGAACCATCTCCATCGGCGTCCTCATCATCGCCGTCGCTGGGGGCGGCTTCCTCTGGAACCGCAGTCATCGAGCATCACTACGCAACCGGGCCGCCATGGCCCTCCGCGAAGGGGTCGACCTTTTTTACGCCTCCCGGCAGGCCGAAAATCCCGACTTTCAGATGGCGATAGCTTCGCTGTCGGGCGTGACGGAGAGCTATCCGGGAACAGGAGTGGCGGGTCAAGCGGCGCTGTACCTTGGCCATATTTATTACGCCAAGGGAAACTACCCCGCGGCCCTTGAGAGGTATCAAAAGGCCGTATCCGAGTTGACCTCCGAGAGCCCCTTTATGGAGGTAGCCCTCTTAAACGTGGCATACGCCCTTGAAGCCAAGCGAGAGTTCGCTAACGCGAGAGCAGCCTATAAGCAAGTGCTCGATTTGCCAAGAGGGGTCCTGAAAGACCGGGCCGTCATTGGGATCGGTCGGTGCTACGAAGCTCAGGGCGACCCCAAGGCGGCCTCCCAGACGTATAAATCCATGCTGAAGCGGTTTCCCAACTCCCCGTGGGTCCAGGAGCTCCGACAGCGGATGGACATGCTACAGGCGAAGAATCCGAAAACCCAATGATAAATGATAGGGGATTATTCTCACCGCCTCCCTTTCTTCCAGACGCCCGTATAAGCCTGTTAAGGCCGCCTCTCACGCTCAATTCCAGGCTACACCTATATCTGGGGCCCGGGCCCTATGAAACCACAAAACTGTCGAACCATGAGGAAACCGCACTTCCGATAAGATATATTATGTTAACTGGGAAATATAGAACGAAGGCTCAATCTGGGACATTGAGCTAATGGCGTACTGGGCTCTGCCCTATCCAGGGGGCCACATCATCGGGCGGCCACCAATAAGGTGAAAATGGATGTGGTGCACCGATTGGCCCGCATCGGCCCCTGAGTTCAAGACGATTCGAAATCCCGACCCATCGATGCCTTTCTCTCTGGCAATATGGTTGGAAGCGGCCAGGCAGCGGCCCATGAGCTCGAGGTCATCATCGCCGATATCGAGCGTCGTAGGGATGTGTTTGCGGGGGAGAACCAGAACGTGCGTAGGCGCTTGAGGATTGATGTCCTCTATGGCCACGACATCGTCATCGGAATAGATGGTCATCGATGGGACCTCCCCTCCTATGATTTTGCAAAAAAGACACTCAGTCATGGATGCGTTCCTCCTTCAACGAACTCCCTTCATCCTCGATAAGCTCGCGAACCCGGGGCGGGCAATATATCCCTTCAAGATCGAAGGTGCTCAACGCCTTACAGATGGCTGAGGCTTGTTCCTGAGCCGGGAGGCGCTTGTCAATGAGGATACGATGCTCGTCCTTCACCCGACACATACCGCTGGAGGTTCGCCAATCGGCCCCTGAAAATTCAACGTAAGAGACCGTAAGGTCCAACCGCTCGGCGATGGATTCGAGGTGTTGCAACAGCTCCTCATCGTTCATCTTTTTCCCTCCCAGGGACGGTACGCCCTACAACGACCCGGTTGCGCCCGGCCTGCTTGGCCGCGTACATAGCGGCGTCCGCAACGAGGATAAAATCCTCTGGTTCCTTCACCGGCACGCCAGGGTGCGAGGCGATTCCGATGCTGATCGTCCTTTGGATGGATATGTCGCCGTGTGACACGACGAAGCTCTCAACGAGCTCGCGCATGCGCTCGGCGAGCCGATTGGCAGCCGTGGCGGTGGTATGGGGCAGAAGGAGCACGATTTCTTCTCCGCCATAACGGGCGACGAGGTCGACTGAGCGGACGTTAGCCGTCATAAGTTCAGAGAGCGCCTTAAGGTATACGTCCCCAACCAGGTGCCCATGCTCATCGTTGACCGATTTGAACTTGTCAATATCGACGAAGAGGAGCGAGAGGGGGTTCCCGTAGCGGATAGCCTTGTAGAACTCATCCTCCAGGCGCCGCTCAAAGACAGCCCGGTTGGCCAGGCCCGTCAGGGGATCGATGTCCGCCCGGAGCTTGAGTTCCCTGACCAGATGCCTCTTCTCAAGTCCGCGCCGCACCGTGGCTTGGAGTTCCCTGGTCTCGCATGGAACGACGAGGTGATCGTAAGCGCCTCTCGAGAGGCCATCCAACGCTCGCTCCGCCGAGGAATCGTCCGACAGCAAAATCACCGGAGTGGAGGGGGATTGAGCCAGGGTGAATTCGAGAAGAGCGAGGCCATCGAGGTCTTTTATCGAGACGGACGCGAGCAGGAGGTCAAAGGACTCTTCTTCTTTCTCCAGAATATCCCAGGCCTCCTGTCCCGTCTCTGCCGTGGTTACGCTGTAGCCCTCTTGCCGGAGAAGCCATTCGATGTCCGAGCGGACAGGCTGGTTCGCCTCGACAAGCAGGATGGTCGTCGACTCCATGGAAGGCACGAAAAACGCTCCCCTGGACGAAACCGAGACTCTTTACGATATGCTTCGCCTCCCCGCCGCCATCGTATGGGGCCCCTGCTCTACTGCGGGAGCCATCGCTCCTCGAGGGCCTCGTGGGCGATTGGGCCGATAACGGCGAGGCAGTACGTCGAGGGCTCGAAGAGTTCACCTGCCAAGGCCTGCACATCGTCCAGGGAAACGGCTTCAACCTGGGCCAGAGACTCTTCAAGCGTCCAGTGGCGGCCAAAGGTGATCAGTTGCTTGGCCAAGCGGCTCATTCGGTTCGCCGTGTCCTCCAGGGCGAGGGTCATTTGGCCTTTGAACTGATCCTTGGCCAGGGCGAGCTCCTCTGGTTGCACCCCGTGCTCGACAATTGAGCGGAGTTCCTGGCCGATCACATCGAGAATCCGCTCCAGCTCTTCCGGGCTGACACCCGCGTATATGCCCATAACCCCGGCGTCGGAGTATGTATCGAGAAAGGAGTGTACTGCGTAGGCGAGCCCCTCCTCCTCGCGGATTCGCTGAAAGAGGCGGCTTGCGACCCCACCCCCGAGAATTGCGTTGAGCGTCGACGCGACGTATCGGCGGGGGCTTAAGTTGGGCACCGAGGGGAAGCCGAGGCAGATGTGGACTTGCTCGGAGTCTTTTTCTTTAACCATCAGGCGACGACCTTGTGGAGTGGGAGGCGTAATAGCCAGTGGATGGTTGTTGGCGCCGAAGGAGAAGGCTTCCGCGACGGACTCCTTCACCTCTTCGGGCCGACAAGAGCCGGAGACGGCGACGAGGAGGTTCTCGGCAAAGAGGTGGGAAGCACGCCACGTCAAAAGTTCATCGCGCTGGAGCTGTCGAACGGACCCAGGGGTCCCGAAGACCGGTCGTCCCATGGGATGACCGCCGAAAATGGTCGAATAAAAAAGATCGAAGAGATCGTCCGTTGGCGTATCTTCTGTGAGCTTGATTTCCTCGAGGATGACTCGACGCTCGCGTTCGATATCCTCCGGGGCGAGAAGCGGATCCGTCAGAATGTCGCTGATAAGGTCCAGGGCCTCGGGCAGGAGCTCGTCGAGCACCTTGGCGTAGTAGCAAGCCAGCTCCCGGCCCGTGAACGCATCGAGTTGCCCGCCAACGGCATCGATGGTGCGGGCAATGGCCTTGGCCGTTCGCCGGGAGGTCCCTTTGAAGACGAGGTGCTCGAGGAAGTGTGACGCACCCACCAGGTGGTCCGGTTCATGACGGCTTCCCGTGGTGACCCAGACCCCGATGCCCACCGAGCGGACATGCTTCAACGGCTCGACCACCAGTCGGAGCCCGCTGGGCAGGCGGGTGCTTAAGATCGGCATGGATATAGACGACTCACTGAGCTCCAGATGACGCCTGTTCGGCTAGGGCTTCCTTACGCGAGAGACGGATTTTACCTTGGGGATCGATATCCAACACCTTGACAACGACCTCGTCGCCCTCGGACAGCACATCCGTCACCTTCTCGATGCGTTTCTCAGCGATCTGAGAGATGTGAACCAAGCCGTCCTTTCCGGGGAGAATCTCCACGAAGGCCCCGAAGTCCATGATTTTCTTGACCGTGCCGACGTAGGTTTTCCCGATTTCGGCCTCCTGGGTGAGCTTGCGAATGATCTCGATGGCCTGCTCGGCCGCCTCTTGATCGGTTGATGCGATTCGGATGGTCCCGTCGTCCTCAACGTCAATCGAGGCGCCCGTCTTCTCCACGATCCCTCGTATGACCTTCCCTCCCGGGCCGATAACGTCTCGAATTCGATCGGGCTTAATCTGGATAGTGATGATCCGGGGCGCGTATTGTGAAAGCTCCGGCCGAGGCAAGGGCAGCACCTCGTTCATTTTCTCCAGCACGTGGAGCCGTCCCTGGCGGGCCTGTTCGAGGGCCCTGGCGAGGATCTGGCGATCGACCCCTTTGCACTTTATATCCATCTGGATGGCGGTGATGCCCTGCGCTGTTCCGGCCACCTTGAAATCCATATCTCCAAGCTGGTCCTCGAGCCCGGTGATGTCAGAGAGGATGTAGAACTGGTCGTCGTCCTTAATCAGCCCCATCGCAATGCCTGCGCAAGGGGCACTGACCGGCACGCCGGCGTCCATGAGCGAGAGGCTCGCCCCGCAGACCGTCGCCATAGAGGAAGAGCCGTTGCTCTCCAGAATGTCTGAGACAATTCGGATGGTGTAGGGAAAGTCATCGTTCAATGGAAGCAAGGGGAGAACGGCCCTTTCGGCGAGTACGCCGTGGCCGATCTCGCGGCGGCCCGGCCCGCGGAGAAAGCGCGCCTCGCCGACACAGAAGGGGGGAAAGTTGTAGTGGAGCATGAAGGTTTTGGTCGATTTGCCTTCAAGGTCGTCGAGGCGCTGCTCGTCGTACGAGGTTCCCAGGGTCGTGACGACGAGGGCTTGGGTCTCTCCACGGGCAAACAAAGCGCTGCCGTGGGTTCGAGGCAGACGTCCCACGTTGATATTGATCGCCCGAATCTCTTCCAGCGAGCGGCCGTCGGTTCTCAGGCCCTCCTGGATGATGAGTCGGCGGGCTTCGCGCTTCTCAATCTCCCGGAAAAGGGCCTGGATTTGGCGGTCCAGCGTCTCATCCGCCTCCTCTCCGACGAATTTGCTTAGGGTCTCCTCAAGGAGCGCTCCGAGGGCCTCCTGGCGGTCTTGTTTGCCTGGGTGTATCAAAGCCTCTTTCATCCTGCCCGCAAGGAATGATTCCACGTCCTGGTGCCCGTCTTCCTCGGGAGACGCCTGGATGTGCTCGCGCTTCGGCACACCGGCGAGCTCTTGAAGCTCAAGCTGCATGGCGGCGATTTCGCGGATGACCGAGTGACCGAGCTCAAGGCCCTCTACGATGACTTCTTCGGGTAGCTCCTTGGCTCCGCCTTCGACCATCACGATGGAATCCTCGGTCCCTGCGATTATGAGGTTGAGGTCGCTCATGGTCTGCTCGTCGTGGGTTGGATTGACCAGCAGCTTTCCGTCGACGCGCCCGATGCGCACGGCACTTAGGGGCCCGAAAAACGGGATATCGCTGATCGTCAGAGCCGCCGAGGCGCCGATGATGGATAGGATGTCCGGTTCGTTTTCTTGATCGACGCTCAGCACAAAGCTGATAACTTGGGTCTCTTGGCGGTAGTCGTCCGGGAAGAGGGGTCGGATGGGCCGGTCGATGAGCCGACACGTCACCGTCTCTTTCTCAGTGGGGCGCCCTTCCCGCTTGAAGAACCCTCCGGGGATCCTGCCCCCGGCGTACATCTTTTCTCGGTAATCAACGGTCAGGGGAATGAAGGGAATGTCTCGGGTCTGCTCCTCGGCCACGGCGGTGGCCAGAATCATGGTCTCGCCGTATGAGACCAGGACCGCCCCGCTCGAGAGTTTCGCCATCTCCCCTGTCTCGATGCTCAAAGTCCTTCCTGCTATAGTTCGTTCAATCTTGTGGTACATCAGTGGCTGTTCCTCCGGCAGACCTTATGTTAGAAAGAAATGGGTGAAAGCAGCGGAAGGAGCGTTCTGAGAGAGTCCGGTGGGTATCTCCCGAATGGATGGGACCGGGGAGCGTTACCTGCGAATTCCCAACTCCTCGATCACGGCCTTATACTTCTTGACATCCTTCTCTTTCAGGTAATCAAGGAGCCGACGCCGCTTTCCCACCAGTTTCAACAGGCCGCGTCGCGAATGGTGATCCTTCTTGTGCGTCTTAAAGTGCTCCGTCAGGTAGCCGATCCGCTCGCTGAGCAGAGCAATCTGCACCTCGGGAGAGCCCGTATCCTGCTCGTGGCGCTGGAATCTGTCTATGACCGCGCTCTTGTTCTCCTGCTCCGGTGGCATGATTGCTCACTCCCTACTGGGCCTCTTCTGGCCCCTGGATCGACCGTCATCCTCCTTCCATTCACCTCGTTCCGTTATCAATCGACACCCTACCATAACTCCTGGCAATCTTCAAAGGTCAATTTCAGGCTGAGCGAAGACCCGCCGCGGGATCCATCGATACCGTTGGGCCTCGCGTTGGGCCTCGACAATGGCGATCAGGCGGCCCTCCCCATCGAGGGCTCGATAGGCGGCCCCTGCGTGAATGGTCGCCGGCAGCCGGAGGACGGAATCCTCCTCCACGGGGCTTCCGTGGATGATGAGCGAGGCGCCGTGCGAGGAAAGGCCGATCGGCTCCATGAAGTGCGCTAAGGCCTCATCGAGCCGCATGAGCTTCTCTAGGGCCTCCCCGGGCCTCATCTGCTCCAGGTCCTCGAGTGGCGCCGCCTCGGCGAGGGTGAAGGGCCCTACCCTCGTCCTCTCCAGCCTCAGGCAATGGGCGCCGCATCCAAGGCGTCGGCCGACATCGAAGGCCAGGGACCGGATGTAGGTCCCCTTGGAACACTCGATGAACAAGGCGATACGGTCGCCCTCGATCGATTCGACCTGAAGCGTTCGAACCGTCACCTCCCGCGTTGGGGCCTCAACCGTCTCACCCCTCCTCGCCCGGGCGTAGAGAGGCTCCCCGCCGACCTTCACGGCCGAGTACGCCGGAGCGCGCTGGGCAATGGTGCCTCGAAACGGCTCAAGGGCCTCCTCAAGGCGCTCCCGAGAAAGGTCTGGAACCGGAAGCACCTCGACGACGTCCCCCTCGCCGTCCCCCGTATCGGTGACCTCACCGAGCTTCAGAACTGCCCGATAGGCCTTGTCCAGTCCCTCAAAGTACTTGGCCGCGCGGGTCGCCCGCCCGACGCAGGCGACCATTACCCCGGTGGCGAAGGGATCGAGCGTGCCCGTGTGACCGACCCTTCTTAGCCCGAAGAGCCGGCGGAGGCGATTGACCACGTCGTGGGAGGTAATTCCACGAGGCTTATCAACAACCAGGATCCCCTCGAGCTGGGCCGTTTTTTCTGGCATCGTCTTACTCTACTCCCGCCCTTCATCCGTCTCCTCGTCCGGCTCCACTTCTGGCTCGTCGCCGTCCTGCTCGAGCTGCTTGAGGACCGAGGCGATGTACACTCCGTGGGCAATCGAATCGTCCAGCACGAACGAGAGCGTCGGGATGGTTTTCAACGACAGGCGCCGGAAGAGTTGGTGGCGGATGTATCCGGCGGCGCTGGAGAGGCCCTGAAGCGCCTCGGCCTGATCGGTTTCCTCGCCGTAGACGCTGACGTAGACGCGGGCATTTTTGAGATCCCTGGTCGTCTCGACACGAGTGACGGAGACGAACCCGATCCGCGGGTCCTTGATGCCACGCTGGAGAAGCTGGGCAATCTCCTCGAGCAAGAGCTCGTTGACGCGGCGCATTCGGTCGGAGGACGTCATGGCATTAGTGCCCGTGTATGGGCCCCATCAGAGCATTTCGATTTCGTGGTCTAAGAGGTCGGCCAGGTGCATTCCATCGATGAAGTTGACCACGGCTGTGAGGGTTCGGTGGGCGTGGCCCTTATCATTGGTGACAATGGCCACCCCCAGCTCGGCTCGTTGCCAGAGGTCCTGATGGTCGACTTCTGCGATCGAAACGTTGAACTTGTTCTTCACCCTCTCGGTGATGGTCTTGACCACACGGCGCTTGCCCTTCAGGGAGTGGTTGTCCCTCAAGCGGAGCCTGATGGTGCAGATTCCAATGAACATCCGGGGGATCGCACGGGCCGCCTAGCCCTCGAGCTTGCGCGCGACCTCTTCAATCTCGTAGGGCTGAATGACGTCTCCGATCTTGACGTCCTGGAAATCCTCGAGCCCCACACCGCATTCGTAGCCGTGCGTGACCTCGCGGACGTCTTCCTTAAAGCGCCTGAGACTGTTGATTTTCCCTTCATAGACGACGATATCATCGCGCAGGAGTCGAACCTTGGCGTTGCGTTGCAGCACGCCCTCGTCCAGAAAGCAGCCGGCCACGCGTCCGACTTTGGGGATAGTGAACACCTCCCGAACTTCGGCCCGCCCGAGGACCGTCTCGCGATAGGTCGGATCCAGGAGTCCTTCCATAGCCGATCGCACGTCATTGATGGCGTCGTAGATCACCGAATAGAGGCGGACGTCCACGCGTTCGCGCTCGACGAGCTTGGCGGCCTGGGGCGAGGGACGGGCGTTGAAGCCGATGATGATGGCATTACTGGCGGCAGCCAGCATGACATCGGACTCGGTGATTCCACCGGCGCTTGAGCTCATGACGGCGAGGCGCACCTCATCGGTAGAAAGCTTCTCCAGGGACTCTTGCAGGGCTTGGGCCGAGCCACGGACGTCGGCGCGAAGAATAATCTTAAGCTCCTTAAGCTCCCCAGTGCGTATTTGATCGAAGAGGTCTTCCAGCGTCACCCGAACCGGGCTCAAGCGCTCTTCTCTGCGTTGTTTCTCTTGGCGCAGCATGCCGATCTGGCGCGCCTTCCGCTCGTCGACGACCACCACGAAGGAATCGCCAGCCTGTGGAACCCCACTCAGGCCCAAAACCTCCACGGGTTGGGCTGGGCTCGCCTCTCCGACCTTCTGGCCCAGATCGTTGAACATCGCCCGGACGCGCCCGGCGTAGAGCCCGGCGACGAAGGCCTCTCCCGTCCGCAGGGTTCCCTGCTGGATGAGCACCGTCGCAACCGGCCCCCGCGTGCGATCGAGTTTGGCCTCAATCACCACTCCCTTGGCCGGCCGGTCGTGGTTCGCCTTCAACTCGAGAATCTCACCCTGCAGGAGGACCATCTCGAGTAGCTCGTCGAGGTTGATTCGCTCTTTGGCACTGACCTCGACGAAGATGGTATCGCCTCCCCAGTCGTCGGGAACAACTTCTAGCTCCACGAGCTGGCGCTTGACCTGGTCGGGGTCGGCGCCTGGCTTATCGATCTTATTGATGGCGACGACGATGGGAACGCCGGCGTCCCGGGCGTGGGTGATGGCCTCTTTGGTCTGGGGCATGACCCCGTCGTCCGCCGCGACCACGAGGACAACGATGTCGGTGACCTGGGCGCCCCGGGCCCGCATGGCCGTGAAGGCCTCGTGACCGGGGGTGTCGAGAAACGTGATACCCCCTCTATCGGGCACGGAAACCTGGTAGGCCCCGATGTGTTGCGTGATCCCCCCCGCTTCGGACTCCGCCACCCGGGTTTTCCGGATGGCGTCCAGCATGAGGGTTTTACCGTGGTCCACGTGACCCATCAAGGTCACAACGGGCGGGCGATCCTCCAGGACTTCCTCGATTCCTTCTTCCGCGACGGCGAACTCTGCAAGTTCGGTCGGGCTCACATCGGGCTCATGACCGAACTTCTTGATAATCGTCTTTGCCGCCTCGACGTCGATCACTTGATTGATGGAGAGCATCAACCCCATCTCCATCAGCTTCGTAATCACGTCGCTTGAGTCGACCTCGAGCGCCTCGGAGAGCTCCTTGACCGTCATTGCTTCGGCCAGGGGGACGGTCTTGACGGCGGGGCGTCCATCCTCGGGCTCCACCACGACGACCGGCTCGACAGCTTCGAGCGGCGCTTCCTCCGGAGGCGGCGGGGGTGGTGCTTCGACCACGGCCGCAGGTGGCGCCGCTGGAGCCTTTGGCTTGATATCAACCGGTGGGGCCTCAGGCTCGGCCTTTTTCGGTGGTGCGACCTTGGCTTTCTTGGGCGGGGTGACCTTCGCCTTTGGCTTTGCTTTGGGCTTAGCCTTGGGCTTAGCCTTGGGCTTTGCCGCCACGGCGGCCTTCTTCGCCTTCGGGGGGGCTTTCTTGGCGGGCTTCTTCTTGGGCGGAGGAGCGGCAAACTGCTTGCGCAGGGCCTTGGCCGTGGCTTCGTCGATCGTGCTCATGTGGTTCTTCACTGGAACCTTTTTCTTTTTCAAGGCCTCGACCAGGGCGTTGCTTGACTGGCCGATCTCTTTGGCTAACTCATAGATGCGCATCGTTGCCATGCATCCTCACCCCCTTTCGTTCTTCCTCAAGACCCTGAATCATGGAGGCAACCCGACTCACCGCACGAGCCAGGTTTGGATTCGTGATTCCCGCCGCGCTTCGGAGCCCCTTTCCAAGAAGGGCCCCCATCGTCTCTTTCGTGAAATGGGCGAACCACGGACGAGCGGTGGGTCGATACCGGGAGATCCACCGATCCCTTTGGTCGGCGGAGATGTCCGTCGCAAGCAATAGCAGGTGGACTTCGTTGCGCCTCAGTCCCTCTTCCAGGGCCGTGCTTCCGGAGATAACCTGGCGTGCCCGCTGCCCCAGCCCTATCAGGCCGGAGAGCTTCTCCTCCAATCGTTGGCAAACAGAGCCGACGATGTCGTCGGCCTGGACCGCTGAAACGTTGCGACGAAACGCCCGCTCCAAAGCGTTCCTTCGGACGGCCTGTTCAATGCACAGGCTCTTTGGGCATACGTGAGCGCCGCGCCCAGGAAGCCGGCGACCGAGATCGACCACCACCTCCCCGTCGGGCGCCAAAACGAGCCGAACCAGCTCGTGGTGGGGTCGAACCGATCTGCAGCCGACACATGTCCGGCGAGCCGTATGGGTCTCTCTGCTCATGCTCGCGTCCCGTCGTCCTCCCGGAATCTCCCCCTCGGGGCTTCTTCCGGGGGGTTCCTTATGCTTCAGCATAGAAAGGCCGTCCACTTGCTCCACCCGCTCGGCGTTATTCAGAAGGCGAACCCGTTGATAAAGGAGCCTCTTCCTGGGCTCCCTCTTGAGGAGGCTCCTCGTCCGTGCGGTCCTCTACTGCGGCGGGGGTTGTCTCGACCGAAAGCTCGTCGCCCTCGGGCTCGCCCGGTGGAGGAGGTTCGACCAGAGGCGCTTCGGCCAGGATCTCGATGGCCGCCTCTCGCATCGCCTCGGCCGTTTTTTTCCCGATACCGGGAACCGCCAGAAGGTCTTCTACTGACGCCGAGGCCACGGATGCGAGCGATGAGAATCCGGCCTCCCGGAGCGCCTCGGCCGCCTTTCCCCCCACGCCTGGGATGTGCTCGAGCGTCGGCTCAGCGGGTCGCTTGCTGGGCCCCAGAAGGGCCTCGGCCACCTCCTCCGGCGAACCCGTTGATAAAGGAGCCTCTTCCTGGGCTTCCTCTTGAGGAGGCTCCTCGTCCGTGCGGTCCTCTGCTGCAGCGGGGGTTGTCTCGACCGAAAGCTCGTCGCCCTCGGGCTCGCCCGGTGGGGGAGGCTCGACCCGAGGCGCTTCGGCCAGGATCTCGATGGCCGCCTCTCGCATCGCCTCGGCCGTCTTTTTCCCGATACCGGGAACCGCCAGAAGGTCTTCCACTGACGCCGAGGCCACGGATGCGAGCGACGAGAATCCGGCCTCCCGGAGCGCCTCGGCCGTCTTTCCCCCCACGCCTGGGATGTGCTCGAGCGTCGACTCAGCGGGTAGCTTGCGGGGCCCCAGAAGGGCCTCGGCCGCGGCGAGGGCGACTTCATCTTGCTCCTTCTTAAAGTTTTCCTCACTCTTGATGTCGATCTTCCAACGGGTCAGCTTCGCTGCGAGACGGACGTTCTGGCCTTTTTTCCCGATGGCCAGCGACAGCTGATCCTCCGGCACGATGACCTCCATCGTGTTTTCTTCTTCGCGGACGACGACCTTTGCAATCTTCGCCGGAGAGAGGGCATTGGTGACAAACTTCACCGAATCGTCGGACCACGCAATAATGTCGATTTTCTCTCCCCGAAGCTCCGCGACGATGGCCTGGACCCTCGAGCCTCGCACCCCCACGCACGCCCCAACCGGGTCGACGTCGCGTTCCTTGCTGCGCACGGCGATCTTGGCTCTGCCGCTCGGTTCCCGGACAGCCTCCGCAATCTCCACGATCCCCTCATAGACCTCGGGCACCTCCATCTCAAACAGCTTGGTCAATAAGCCTGGATGGGTTCGCGACAGCACGATCTGCGGCCCACGGGTCGTGTTTCGGACCTCCAGGACGAAGGCCCTCAGGCGGTCACCCCGGTGAAACTGCTCCCGGAATGATTGTTCCCGGTACGGCAGGATGGCTTCGGCCTTGCCCAAGTCGATGATGTAGTTTCCCTTCTCATGTCGCTGTACGATCCCCATAATGAGGTCGCCTTCGCGGTCCTTGTACTCGTTGTAGATCATCTCCCGTTCGGCTTCACGTACCCGCTGGACGATGACCTGTTTGGCCGTCTGCGCGGCGATCCGTCCAAGCTTGCTAATATCCACCTTCACCGGGAAGCGAATCTGGTCGCCGAGGGCTGCCTCTGGGTCTTGCTCCTGGGCCTCCTCGAGGGTGCATTGGAGCGCCGGCTCCTCCACTTCCTCGGCGACCTCTTTGACGATGGCCAGGCTGATGTGCCCGGTTTCCAGGTCGATGTGGGCGTCGATGTTTTCGAGCTGGCCGAGGCGCTTGCGCGAGGCTGAGATGACCGCTGCCTTTATCGCATCAATCAGCAGTTCGGTCTCGATTCCCTTCTCACGCCCGATTTGCTCGATGAGATGAACGAGTTCGGGATTCATAGGTCCGTTGCTCACAGTTCGACTTCCAGCCGGGCCCGCTCAATCGTATCTAGGCCAATCGTGACGGGGCCTATCGACGGAACGTCGAGTGAAACCCGGCCGTCTGTGTAGGCGACCAGGCGTCCCATAAGATGCCTCTGGCCTTCAACAGGCTCGCGGGTGGTGATGTTGACCAACCGTCCCACGAACCGCTCATAGTCTTCCGGCCGCTTCAGGGGGCGGGTCGCCCCCGGGGAGGAGACCTCGAGGGTGTAGCGGTGGGGAATCAGGTCCTCCACGTCGAGTAGGTCTCCAAGCTGGGCCGATAGGACGGAACAGTCATCCAGCGTCACACCGCCCGGTTTATCGATAAAGAACCGCAACAAAGAGCGCTTCGCACCTCGTTTAAATACCAGCTCAACGAGCTCGAGGCCTTCTTCTTCGAGAATGGGCTGAACGAGGGCGGTCAGCCGTTCGATGAGGTCCTCGGCCATTGAAGCGCCGCCTTCTCTCCATTAAAGAAAAAAGTGGGCTGAGTTGGCCCACTCGCTCGTCCGCCGAATTGGGTTGACCCTACTATAGCGCTACACCTGTCGAAATGCAAGGGGGATTATTCCGCCCTAGGAGGTGGCCTTTTCGGCGGCGAGGGTGTGTATCGCCTCGAGGAGTCGCTCGAAGTACTCGTCTTCTTTGATCTTTCCGACAATCTCGCCCTTCTTATAGAGCAACCCGTAGCCGTTGCCGGCGGCCAGGCCGATGTCGGATTTCTCCGCTTCGCCCGGGCCGTTGACCACGCACCCCATAATGGACACTTTGATCGGAGTCTCCAAAGAGGCGATCGCCCGCTCGATCCGAGAGACGAGCGAGAGCATGTCGAACTCGAGCCGCCCGCAGGTGGGGCACGCCACTATGGTCACGCCGCGCTGGCGAAGCCCCAGGGCAGCGAGGATTTCGTAGCCGACCCGCACCTCCTCGGCCGCGTCAGCGGCGAGGGAGACCCGGATTGTGTCTCCGATCCCCTCGCTTAGAAGAATTCCAATGCCCACCGAGGACTTAATCGTGCCGCTAAAGAGCGATCCGGCCTCGGTGATGCCCACGTGGAGCGGGTAGTCACAGGCCTCCACCATCCGACGGTACGCCTCCACCGTCGTTTGGACGTCGGAGGCCTTGAGCGAGAGCTTGATGGCCTCAAAGCCGATGTCCTCGAGGATCCGAATCTGCCCTAGGGCGCTCTCAACCATCGCTTGGGGGACGTCGTCTCGATATTTCGCTTTGAGGTCGGCTTCCAGGCTTCCAGCGTTTACACCTATGCGTATGGGCACCTCGGCCGCGAGGGCCGCTCGAACGACTTCCTCGACTTTCCACGGCTCCCCGATGTTGCCGGGGTTCAATCGCAACCCGTGGATGCCCGCCTCCAGGGCCCTTAGGGCAAACCGGTAGTTGAAGTGAATATCGGCGATAAGGGGCAAGGGGCTTGCGGCAACGATGTCCTGAAGCGCCTCAGCGGCCTTCTCGTGGGGTACCGCAACCCGGACGACTTCGCACCCCTGGGCTGAAAGATCGTGAATCTGGGCGAGCGTGGCCTCGATGTCCTCGGTGTTGGTCTTCGTCATGGATTGGACGACGATTGGCGCACCACCGCCTATGGGTACTCCCCCAACGTGAATTTGTCGCCTATGGGGACGCACGCTGCCCTCCCGTTGCCCGACCGACCCTTAACGCATCACAATGCGGCTGAGGTCATTCAGGATAGCAAAAAGCATGAGAGAAATGATGAGCACCAGTCCCACCTGCTGGGCGACTTCCCGCCAGCGAACGCTCATCGGGCGGCCGGTCACTACCTCCGCCGCCAAAAAGAAGATATGACCCCCATCGAGAATCGGGATGGGAAGGAGGTTGAGGATTGCGAGGTTGATGGATAGCAGGGCTATGAAAGAGATGTAGCTGAAAAACCCCCCCTTGGCCTGCTCCCCTGTCATCTGGACGATCATGATGGGCCCGCCGATCGATTTTACGGGGATCGTTCCCTGGATGAGCTTGATGACCGAGAGGACGGTAAGCCTGGTCAGATCGGCTGTGCGGACAGTGCCTTTCCACAGGGCCAAGTGTGGGGGATACGACTTGTAGATGCGGGCGTCTGAGGCGCGTATCCCCATCCGTCCCTCTTGAATAGACTCGCCAAAGATGTTCTTGTCTTGTGTCAGCTTGGGGACGACGAGAAGAGTCAGGTGGCGCCCTTCCCGATCGACGACCGCACTCAATTCTTTGCCCGCACTCTTGGTCACAACCTGCTTCAGTTCGTACCAAAGCTCTATGGGCCGGCCGTCTATGCTGATGATTTTGTCCCCCGCAACGAAGCCTGCGCGCATGGCGGGGGTTTCCGGCAGCACCTCGCCGACGATGGCGGGAACGCGCGGTACCCCTATCATGTAGATGGTGGAATAGATCAGGATCGCCATCAGGACGTTGAAGCCCGGCCCCGCAACGACGATCGCCAGGCGGACCCACACCGACTGGGCTGTAAATGAATTGGAGACTACGGCTTCGGTGTCTTCCGGGGTCTCGCCGACGAGCTTGACGTAGCCGCCCAGAGGAATGGCGCTTATGCGGTACTCGGTCTCCCCATAGGTCCGGGCCAAAATCCGAGGGCCAAATCCGACGGAAAATCGCTCCACGCCCACACCGGCGTACTTGGCCACGAGGAAGTGGCCCAGCTCGTGGACGAAAATCAACACGCCCAATCCAACAACAGCGGCTATGAGATAGTACGGGTCCATCCCGGTGTCCTTTTACTTGAACGGTACGGACGGTGGCTTCACCCGTCTGACTCCCGGGGGAAGCTTTAGAGCGAAGACGGTTTCGTCGAGCCCGCGATTAATCCGTATGGCATTATACCGAATATCGGTCAGATTTCCAAAGTGGTCAACTATAACGCTGCGTACGATGTCGTAAGTGGGCTTCGCCACATCGAGGCGCAGCTCCTTGAGCTGGGGGTTTTCCTCCTTGGGCGTCAGGACGAGACGCCAGGCCGCTCCTCCCGGGTTCCCGCTGATAGGTTCCACCCGGACCCAAAACAGCTCCTTAATCTTTCCTTGACCCGTCAGGAAGGCCATCGGGTGTCTGGAGCGATAGACATCGGCTACAGGCTGTTCAAGTAATTGATTAATTTCCTGGGTGTAAATGCTTAATATCTCGCCGTTTAGGAGAATAACTTGCCTCTCGGGCTCGAGGTAGTCCCACCGCATTTTGCCTGGCTTCTTGATGTAGACCTTCCCCGAGGAGAGCTGCGTTTCGTTCAAGATTTTTAGGGTTGCGCGCTGGGTGAAGGAGGCCTCAAGGTCGCGGGTCGTCTCATATCGGTGCTGAACGTGAGCCACGATCTCTTCGGGTGTCTCCGCCCGGGCTGCCCGAAGCGGTGGCCCCAAGAGGAAGAACGCGAGAGAGGCCCCAAGGAGCGGCACGAGCCTCAGTGCGGTGCGGTTGTCAATCCCTGGAACCATGGTGGCGCCCTGAGCGGAAGGGATTGAGATTCAAGGAGGTGCGAGATCTTCGTGCGAGGAAGAGCTTCAGAAGAACGAGCCCGGAGACGAACCCCCCGATGTGGGCGAACCAGGCCACCCCTGCCGTGTGCCCTGCGCTCAGGGCCGCCGTCCCGCTAATCACTTGCACGACAATCCAGAACGAGAGGACGATGAGGGCCGGAACGCGGATTATCTGCACGAAAAACCCAAGGAAGATGACCGTGAGGACTCGGGCGTTGGGATACAGGAGCAAATACGCCCCCAGGACGCCGGAAACCGCACCGCTGGCCCCAACCATGGGGATGCGGGAGGCGGGGTTCATGTAAATTTGGCTGTACGTAGCGGCCAAGCCGCAGACCAGAAAAAAGAGCAGAAAGCGAAACCGGCCCATCACGTCTTCAACGTTGTTACCGAAAATCCATAAGTAGAGCATATTGCCGAAGAGGTGGAAAAGGCCGCCGTGGATGAACATCGACGTAAGCAGGGTCGATTTCAGGGGCAATGTGATGCGGGGCACCAGATCGATATTGTTGGTTATCTCAAACGGGACGACGCCCAGGGCGTAGATGAAGGCCTGCTGGTGGGGCCCCAGCGACATTTGGTACAGAAAGACAAGAATATTGAGGGCAATGAGCCCTATGGTGACTACAGGAGTCCTCTCGGTCGGGATGTCGTCTTTAAGCGGCAGCACGTCCGGTCCCTACAAGTGTCGAGAACAAAACCTTTTAGTTAGACCCAGGAGAGGAGCCAAGCGTTCATTCCTCCTTGGGCGACTCTACGACAAGCCCAGCTTGGCTGAGCAGGGCTGCGCACACCCCCCGGCCTTCAACCAACTCCCCATTGCGCCAGACCCTTGTTGTCCCACAGGCCGGGCTCTTGTCGCACAGAATGGCTCGCCTAGCCCCGATCTCGAGGGCTATCCGTTCGACTTCCTTGGCGCCCCGGCGATAGGCCTCGCTCACATCCGTCCCCGAGGCCGTCCTTAGCTCACCTCGGCCCGCAAGAAGGTCCTCCCCGTCACCCTCGGTGAATTGGGCCGGCTCGCGCGGAGTCGGGAGGCCACCGAGCTGTTCCGGGCAAACCGGGAGGGCCTTTCCTTCAACAACGAGCCGAGCCACAGCGTCGTTCCGTCTGTGGTCCCCATCGTAGCGACATCGGACACCGGCAAGACAGGCGCTCACGATGATGAGGGGTTTCTCTTTTTTATCAGCCACTTATCCTCTATCCCTTAACCCATTACATGAAGGCTTCTATGGGCGGTTGATGGGCAATCCGCCTATTGGATTCTATTTGAGCTCCATCCAAAAGCACCCTCCCGCCCTTGAGGTGAAGCCGCCCTTCGGCAATCCACTGGAGTGCCTGTGGGTAGATTTTGTGCTCCTCGGCGAGGATGCGTTCGGCCAGTCGCTCCTCGGTGTCGTCGTCCAGGACCGGAACGGAGGCCTGAATGATTATGGGCCCTGCATCCACCTCCTCCGTGACGAAGTGGACCGTGCACCCGCTGAACTTGACCCCGTGCTCCAGGGCCTTGCGCTGGACCTTAAGGCCCGGGAAGGAGGGAAGCAGGGAAGGATGAATATTGACGATGCGTTGGGGATAAGCCTCGATAACGACGGGAGTCAGGATGCGCATGAAGCCGGCGAGGCAGACCAACTCCACCCCGTTGCCTTGGAGACACTCAACGAGGGCCTTGTCGTAGGCCTCACGAGAAGCGTGTTCGGCCGGGCCTAGAACGATGGTCTTTATCCCGTGATTCTCCGCCCGCTCCAGGGCGTACGCCCCCTCTCGGTCCGAGACGACACAGGCGATTTGTGCGGCTAGGCGGCCCGCCTCAATAGCATCGATAATCGCCTGAAGATTGCTCCCCCTTCCGCTTACGAGAACCCCAAGGGCCAGTCGCTGCTTGGAACCCATAAGTCCCCTGCCCTGTTTGGCGGCGCGAAGTGACGAAGGCGCACCCTCCCCCCGGTCTAGAGGGAAGGCACGAGGTGACGAAGCCGGTTCAGAAGGGCGATGTTCTCTTTGTGGCCCGTCCGCACGGCCACCACGCGGCCGCGAACGGGTCGTCCCAAGAGGTACAAGTCCCCGATGATGTCCAGAATCTTGTGGCGAACGAACTCATCCGGAAATCGGAGCTCCGTGTTGATGACCCTTCCATCATCGACCAGGATGACGTTATCGAGGCGGCCGCCGCCTACGAGGCCCATCTTCTCGAGCTTCTCGACGTCTTTTAGAAACCCGAACGTTCGGGCCGGTGCAATGGTTCGACGGAAGTGCTCGGGGCCCTCGTAGGTGTACTTGAAGTACTGGGTGCCGATCGGCGGCGGGTACTCCAAGGTGTACTCGACCGTTAACTCATCGGCCGGCTCGATGCGGATGGAGCGGCCCTCCTCGTCGGAATACTCGACCGGCTCCTCGACCCTAAGCTCCTCGAGTCCCCCATCCTGCTCCTCGATGCCTCCGTCCTCAATGAGCTGGCAAAAATCGGACGCCGACCCATCCATGATAGGGACCTCTTCGGCTATTTTCACCAGGAGGTTGGTAATCCGATAGGCGTGCAAGGCCGCTAAGATGTGTTCGATCGTGCGGGCCGCCGCCTTGTTGCCCCGCAGAGTCGTAGCGTATTCAGTGTTCTCCACGTAATCCAAGTGGGCCTGGACGGTCTCGCCCGTAGTGATGTTCCCGAAGTGGATCCCGCTGTTGGGGGGCATGGGAGTCAAGATCAGGCCCGTCTTGAGCCCGGAGTGGAGGCCCTGGCCGCAGAGCACCACGGAGCGCCGCAGGGTCCGCTGGCGGCCTTGTGCTTTCTTCTCCTGGCTCAGCGCGATGCCTCTCGAGGAGATCTTTTTTTGCAGCGCGCCGGGCTTAAGCTTCAGGGCTTTCGCCGTCGCGGGAACCTCCCAGCGGTGCTTCCGCAGGTGATGGAGGAGATAGGTGCGCTCCCAGGCCTCCCGAGCTTCACGGAGGGAGCCGTATCCCTCAAAGGCTACCCGCTCCGCGCTCCCGTCGTCGCCCCTGATGGAAGGCGGAATATCTTCGTAGGCGATGATTTCCAGCGGGACGGTAATCACGAGCCGCTCGAGGATGTTCTTCAGCTCCTTGATGTTGCCGGGCCAGGGGTGGTTGACGAGCGCCGCAAGGGCTTTATCGTCCAGGCTCTTTTGTGGCTTGCCGTATTCGCGAGCCAGGCTGCCAAGGAACGTACTGGCGAACAGGGGAATGTCTTCCTTCCGCTCCCGAAGCGGGGGAACCTCCAAGACGCGCTCGGAGAAGCACTTCGCGAGGTCAGGCTTGATGCCGATCCGCGCCCCCTCACCCACCACATCGATACTGCTTGCGGCCACCACCCGGACGTGACATCGCACGGGCTTTCGAGAACGCACCCTTTGGAAGGACCCATCTTTGAGGAACTTCTGGAGGGCCGTCTGACACGCTGCAGGCATCCGGTCGATGTCGTCGATGAACAACGTCCCCCCGTCGGCCTCTTCCAGCTTCCCGACTCGGGCGTGCCCGTCGCCGCGGCCGGCCTCACCGAAGAGCGCCGCCTTGATACCTGGCTCCGGAGTGGCGGCGCAGTTCAGCTTGACGAACGGCCCCGGCCTCGCCCCATGGAGGATGCGAGCGAAAAATTCCTTGCCGGTTCCATGCTCGCCGATGAGAAGCAGGGGCTGATTGGAGGGTCCCAGTTCGGCGACCGCCTGGCGGAGCGCCTCGATCTTGGGGTTGGCTCCCAAGATGTTTTCGGGCTTCGGAGGTGGTTCTCGGTGGATTTTCTCCTCACGATACAGGCGCTGGCTGGCGATGGCCTCGTTGACGGATTGGACCACCCCGTCGAGAGAGAGCGGCTTCTCGATGAAGTCAAAGGCCCCGAGCTTCGTGGCCTTGACGGCGCTTTCGATGCTCCCGTGGCCGCTCATGATGATCACTTCAACGTCCTCGCGGAAGGACTCCCGGATGTTCTGGAGGGTCTCGATGCCGTCCATCCCCGGCATCCAGATATCCAGCAGGATCAGGTCCGGGTCGGCGGCCTTGATGAGTTCCATCGCCTGGGCGCCGTTTTCGGCCTTCATCACGCGGTAGCCTTCGTCGGCAAGAATGGCCCCCAGCGAATCGAGGATGCTTCGCTCATCATCAACGATTAAAATGTTGCCCTTGGGCATGGCGGGGCTCCAATCCCGTGACTTCAGGCTTCAGCCGGAAGCTCGATGACGACCCTCGTACCTCGCGGGGCGTTGTCCTCGATACGGATGTATCCGCTGTGGTCCGCAATTATTCTGTTCACGATGGCCAACCCCAGGCCCGTGCCGTCTCGCTTGGTCGAGAAATAGGGCAGGAAGAGCTTGTCCTTGTCCTCGGGGGCCACGCCGACCCCCTCGTCGGCGACCTCGATGAGCACGGCGTTGATCGTGGTGTCGTAGCTAGTTGAGATGGCAATGCGGCCGCCGTTGCCCATTGCTTCCACGGCGTTATCAATGAGATTGGTGAAGACGCGCTTCATCTGCTCGTTGTCGACGTTGATGGTCGGCACGTCTGAGGCGAAGTTTTGGTCGATGGTCAGGTCTCGGTGGGAGGTCCGATACAGGGTGATGCTCTCTTCAATGACGCGGTGGATGTCGCTCGGCACTAGTTGAACCTCGGGCATGCGGGCGAAACGGGAGAACTCGTCCACAAGGCGCTTGAGGCCCTCCACCTCGGTCACGATGGTCTGGATGCTCGGCTCCAAAATGGTGCCCAGGCCCTTGGTGCCTCGGCGGTACTTTTTGAGCACGCGCTCGGCAGAGAGCTGGATGGGGGTCAGCGGATTCTTGATCTCGTGGGCGATGCGCCGGGCAACCTCCTGCCAGGCGGCGGCCCGTTGGGCCTTGATGAGCTCGGTCAGGTCTTCAAAGACGACCAAGACTCCGAGGGGGTTGTTGTCGGCATCGCTCAGAGCTGTGATGTTAATCACCAGGGTCAAGACCTGGCCCCCCACGGTCACGTGCACCTGGTTAGAGCGGTGGCGGCGGGAGTCCTGCTCGACTTGGGCGACGGCTTCGGCAAAGGGCGTCAATCCGAGCTCCTTGAATGTCTCATCGTAGGGCCGACCGATGGCCCCCTCCTCCTCGATCTGGAGCATGCGCTGGGCGGCCATATTGATGGTCGAGACCGCCCCGTGTTGGTCAATCGATATGACGCCCGTTTTGATGTTCTGCAAGATGGTCTCGATGTAGCCTCGCCGCTCGTCCAGCTCCACGTTGCTCGATCGCAGATTTTCGGCCGCCTGCTCGAGGTCCCCCTTGCTGGCTTTGAGGTCGTAGGTCATTTTATTGAAGGAGTCAACGAGCATGCCAATCTCATCGTCGGCCTTAACGTCGATATGAAAATCGAGATTGCCCTGAGCGATGGCATGGGTTCCTTCTGCCAACACCTGGATGGGGATCGTGATGCCTCTGGCGAGGTAAAAAGCAAACCATATGGCGCAGAAGATGATAAGGAGCGCAAAGAGGAGAAAGAGGATGATATAGTGAGCCTTGATGGGCTTCTTGAAGACCTTGATTTGCTTGTACTCGTCAAAAGCGGTGGTGATTCCTTTGAGCCGCCCGACGAGGCTCTCCGGCATGTAGCTTGTCGCCACAACCAGCCCAACGAGCTTCCCGCCTGCTCCGTCTGCAAAGACGGGCGCAACGGCGCGGATGACCTCACCCTTCTTGAGCGGCTCGGCGAACACGGCCCCGCCGCCACGGTGGGCTTTTTCGGAGATCTCAGCTTTCAGCCCCCCTGAGAGCAGGTTCACCTTGATATCACCATTCTGGACGCTGGCTATGTTGAAGCGATTTGGCCCGAAGACCTGGAGGGCATCGATCTGCAGGTCTTCCCGAGCGGTGGCCAACATAGGCCAAAGCTTCGCCTCCCCCCCATCAGCCAAAAGACCTCTGCCAGCCAAGTCCTCGGCCATCTCTTGCGCCTTGAGAATGGTCTTTCGCTCGAGCGAGTGATAATACGTCTTTGCGACGGCCATCGATTCTTCCAGGGAGCGTTCGACCTGGATGCTGAACCAGGTCTCAATGGAGCTGGTGATGATTCCGCTGGCCACCAAGAAGAGAGCTACCGAGGGGACGAGGGCCAGGCCGACGAAGGCTAGGACCAGCTTGGTTTTGAACTTGCTCCCGATGATTTTGCCCTTGCGCTCGAAATAGAGCTTGACGAGGTTTCGCAAGATAACGAGCACGAGAGCAATGAGAGCGATGATGTTGAGGTTGACGAGGGCGAAAACCAAGACATTGTTTGCAAACGGCGATGGGACCCCCATATCGAGCACATAGCTTTCAAGGGCGGTCATGAGCAGAAAGAGGAGCGCAACGCTGATAATGATCCGCCTGGTGCGTCGCCGGCGCCTCAGGCGCTCGAGCTCGGGGCTCGGGTGCCGGGGGCTTTCCGTGGCGGGGGATGGCGGGGTGTTCGTCATGGAGCACGCTCGGACGGCGGAGTGGACGAACCTGAAGCGTTGGAGGAGACCAGATCCTCGAGCGCGAACAGTTCAGACTGTTTCCACCCGGTCCTGACCTTGAACGAAGAGATGAAAAGCAGCACAGATTTCAATGCGGAACGGGACTGGTCTGTTTTAACCATCGCGCGGACCCTCACGTAATACTTCTGTTTGGGATCAAGGTCCGCGACGCTCACCAGGGGCAGGACCTCCACGGGGGTGACCCACTTCTTCACCTCCTCGAGGTCTTTTGAGGTTCGCCTCCATGAGGCTGAGTTTCCCTTTTGTGCCACTTGAAACTCGCTGGTCAAGGAGTTGAACGTCACAACCCGCTCTAGGGCTTTCGAGGCGATGGATTCGTCGGCCCACAACGGCTTCTTGCTCCAAAGCTCGATCTCATACGAGAATGTCGCCGGGATGCCGCTCGTGAGGGTCTCGGTGAGGGTCTTCGAGAACCCCCCAAGCAGGCGCGTCGAGACGCACACTTTGCCATCCAATTTCACAACTTTCAGGGGTTCAAGGGAAGAATCGGCAGCCCCCTCGCTTGGTACGGCCAGAAGGAGTATTCCAGCCACGACCACGGCCGCAAACTTCCAGCCGAGCCCCGTGTGGTCGGCCTGAGGCATGGTCACAGAGGTATCCCTTATCTCCGGCGATAGATCAACCCTAGCAGTGTGGCCTCGTATCGGCCGACATTCTAGCAAATCCCAAGCAAAAAGCAAGGGGAAAAGGAGGAAGTGAAAGAGCCAGGTGCCCTTTTTTCAAAGGGTTGCTTCCCTACCCATCATTATTCGTTCGAGAGGAGGCGCTTGAGGGCGGCTAGGAGGTTCAAGGCTTCGATGGGAGAGATGACCTCGGGGTCTATTCCCTTAAGCGCTTCAGCCAGCTTGGCCTCCGCAGGCTTAAGAAGAGGGAGCTGGCCCGTCTCGGTTTGGACGTCGGAAGAAGCAAGGGGGGGACGTCCCTGCACGTCAATTTCCTTGGCCTCCAGGCGGGAGAGCACGTCCTTGGCACGCTCGAGGACGGGCCTGGGTAGACCGGCGAGCCGAGCCACCTGGATGCCGTAGCTTTTATCGGTCCCACCGGGGACAATTTTCCGCAAGAAGACGACCTGGTCAGCCCATTCCCGAACGGCGATGTTGTAGTTCTTGACCCCGGGAAGAAGGCGGGCCAGGTCGGTGAGCTCGTGGTAATGGGTGGCAAAGAGTGTTCTCGCCCTGAGATGCGGCTGGTTGTGTAGGTGCTCGACGACGGCCCAGGCGATCGAAAGTCCATCGAACGTGCTCGTGCCCCGCCCTATCTCGTCCAAGATGATGAGGCTCCTCGGGGTCGCATTGTTCAGGATATTGGCCGTCTCGTTCATCTCGACCATGAAGGTCGATTGGCCCCTGCTCAAATAGTCCTGGGCTCCGATGCGCGTGAAAATCCGATCCACAAGACCTATGGTGGCTTCCCGGGCGGGGACAAAGCTTCCCATCTGGGCCATGAGGACTATATAGGCCACCTGCCTAAGGTACGTCGATTTGCCCGCCATGTTCGGCCCGGTGATAATCAAAATCGCGTTCTCACCACAGTCCAGCAAGGTATCATTGGGCACGAAGCGCTCCCCGAGGGGGAGCTGTTCCAAGACGGGGTGGCGACCCTCGGTGATGGCAATGACATCCTCATCGGTTAGCGTGGGTCGAGAGTAATTGAACTGCACCGAGGCCTCGGCCAGGGAGCTGAGCACATCGAGGAGGGCCACCCGCTCAGCCGCCCGTTGCAACCGGACGGTTTCGGCCTTCACCTCCTCGCGGGCCTGGATAAAGAGCTCGTACTCCAAAGCCTTCGACCGCTCCTCGGCTCCCAGGACCTTGGCTTCGAATTCTTTCAGCTCGGGGGTGATGTAGCGCTCGGCTGCGACCAGGGTTTGTTTTCGGATGTAGTTGTCGGGCACGAGGTCGTGGTACTTCTTGGTCACCTCCAGGTAATAGCCGAAGACTTTATTGTAGCCGACCTTGAGGGTGGGGATGCCCGTACGGCGGCGCTCTTCGGCCTCGAGCCGAGCGATGGTCCCCTTCCCTTCCCGGCCGATCCGTCGCAACTCGTCGAGCTCCGCATCGAAGCCGCTCTTTATAATCCCGCCTTCGCCCAGCGTGAGCGGGGGGTCATCCTCGATCGCCTCTTCGATGGTTGAGGCCACATCGTCGCAATCGTCCCACGCCCCGCGGATATCCTCGAGCAGGGGGGCGTCCGTCCCCTCCAGGGCCTCGGCCAGCAGCGGGAGCTGGCGGCACGAGCGCTGAAGCGCAACCAGGTCGCGGGCCGAGGCCGTCCCGAGGCTCACGCGGCTCACCACCCGCTCGATATCCCCGACCGCGCCCAACGCCTCCCTGAGCGCCTCTCGCTTCCCGTGGTCGTTGACAAAAGTCTCCACGGCTTCAAATCGCTGCTCGATGGGCTCTCGCTCGATCAGGGGCTGGAGCACCCATTGCTTCAGGAGCCGCCCCCCCATCGGTGTGACCGTCCGATCAAGTACGCCCAGTAGGCCCTTCGCCTGCGTCCCATCGAGGCTTTCGACCAGCTCGAGGTTCCGCACCGTCACCCTATCGAGCATCATCGCCGTTCCGAGGGGCGAGAAGCTGATGCGGTTGATGTGCCCGAGGGGGGATTTCTGGGTCTCGTGGAGGTAGTGGAGGAGAGCTCCGGCCGCTCTCGTCGCAAGCGGGGCCTCCGTGAGGCCGAAGCCGTCAAGGGAGTGGGTGCCGAGTTGCTCAAGGAGGGTCTTCGTCGCATGCTCCAGAGCGTAGGCCCACTCATGGTAGGGGTGGAGGACGGGCTGCCACTCCGGCCCGCTTTCCAGGAAGGCGAGCTCCGAAAAAGCCTCCGTGCTTCCCTCTGGGAGCAATACCTCCTTGGGGGCGTGGCGGAAACATTCGTCCTGGAGGGCCGAGTCCCACCGGTCGGCTCTAATCTCCGTGGCTTTGAACTCTCCCGTGGAGAGATCGAGCACCGCAAGGCCCGCCCCGTCGGCCGAGGGGTAGATGCTTCCCACGTACTGGTTGTCCTTGGCGGCCAAGGCGTCTTCGTCGGTCAGGGTCCCCGGCGTTATGACCCGGACCACCTCACGCCTAACGAGCCCTTCGGCTTTCGCCGGGTCCTCCACCTGCTCGCATATCGCCACGCGATGGCCCGCCTCGACCAGCTTGGCCAGGTATTCCTTGGCGGCGTGGTGGGGGACGCCGGCCATTGGGACCGGATGGGCTCGGCCCTTGTGGCGCGCGGTGAGCGTGATGTCCAACACCCGGGCGGCGACCTCGGCGTCCTCGTAGAACATCTCGTAAAAATCACCCATGCGGAAGAAGAGGATGCAGTCGGGATGCTGCTGTTTGAGGGCAGCGTACTGTCGCATCATGGGAGTGTCTTGGGCCATGACGGAACTCTCAGAAGCCTTTGATAACTCTATTGGAAATGCGTTTTTAGGGGCTGGGGCTCCATGCCCATGCTAGCACATCCTCCAAGGCTGGCCAAGGGGATTGGAAAACGGGCCGGGCCCACGCCACATTGCTTAGACGCCTTCGAGACCCTATCGATTACAAAACTCTCCCGGCGCCGAAAGCTTATCCCCTCGTCACGCGTCTAAGAAGAGAGCACCTTCAAATCCCAAAGGGCGGCCGGGTGTCGCTCGATATAGAAATCCACGACGGTCAAATGCGCCCATCCCAAAGCACCACGGTGCGTGAGATGGGGGAAGCCCGCAAGCGGCTGGGTCGCCTTCACTTTCTCGCAAGCACCTGGCTATACCAACACCTTACGATTGCCGGTCTCGGGGCATACCTCGCAGGATACAGCCTCGCCTCCTTGGCCTCGTCGTGGACGGAAGGCGCTATCCTGATGGTCCTTGTCGGGAGCGGCCTCGCGGCCGGATGGTGGGCCGGCCTGCCCCGTACGGCATTGTTTATTTCGGCTGCCCTGGGTGTCACGGGAATCGCCGCGGCCTGGTCTCCGCCCCGCCCTCCCCCGCCCCATCACCTTGTGCATCACATTTCCCGGGCAGAGACGATTCTGGAAGGCTGGGTGGCCGAGGAGCCGGCACCCGGCAGGGGGAGGCTGCGGGTCCGCCTGCGTGCGGAATGGTTGGGCGGTGGTCGCGTCCGCCGGCCGGTCACGGGCGATTGCCTCGTCGAGGTACCCTCACGCGTTGCTCCCCTCTCCTACGGCCAGCGGGTCCGCCTGGGGGGCCTTCTCCTGTCGCGACCAGATGGGTACGCCAACCCGGGAGGCTTCGACTACAGGGCATTTCTGGCCCGACGGGGCATCTACGTGGTCGGGCGCCTCCCGGCGGGAGGAGAGCTTGAGGTCCTCCCGGGCATGCACCCTAAGGCCTCATCCATCAGATTGCATATCAGCCGATGGCGGACACGGATGCTCGACGCCGTGGGCCGGGCGCTTCCAGGTGATGCGGGGGCTGTGCTTCAGGCAATCGTCTTGGGAGCCAGGGAACGGCTGTCGCCGGACATCCGCAAGCAGTTTCACCGCACGGGGACGGCACATCTGTTGGCCATCTCCGGGCTGCACGTAGGTTTCGTCGCCATAGCGGCCTTTTGGACCCTTCGGGCGCTATTGAGAACCGCTATGCGCCTCACCCCTGATGTATTCGGTTTCCGCTTGGCCCCTTCGCGGTGGGCCGCAGTTGGAACGGCCCCGGCAGTCCTCTTCTATGCCGCCTTGGTTGGGGGGCGCGTCGCCACCATTCGGGCCTCAATCATGATTCTCGTCTATCTCGCCGCACGCGTCTGCCGGAAGCCCCGAAACGGCCTTCACGCCCTCGCCCTGGCGGGCATCCTGATCCTTGGATGGGACCCCCATGCGATGGGCGAGGTTAGCTTCCAGCTCTCCTTCGCAGCCGTTGCAGCCATCTTGCTGGCGCTGCGGGCGACGGAGCGACCCGATGCCGACCCCCTCTTGGCTGGAGAAAGGACGATATTTAAGCGTCTCTCTCGGCGCATCTGGATGAGTATTCTCATCTCGCTCGTGGCGTCGCTCGCCACGTGGCCACTGATCGCCAAGACCTTCCACCGGGTCTCCCTGGTCGGCCCCCTGGCAAACGCCCTTGTGATCCCTCTGGCGTCGCTCACCATCCCGCTGGGGCTGGTGGCCGCATTGAGTTCGCTGGTGTTTCCAGCCACCACCCAGCTCCTCTTGGCCCCCGCGGGCTGGGGAGCTTCGTTGCTCTTGGCAATGTTACGGACCATGGCCCGCGTTCCTTACGCAAGCCTGGTGATCGGGGCTCCACCGGGGGCCGCCCTCATCGCCTACTACGCCCTGTTGACGTGCCTGCTGGTCTGGCCACGGGCGCGGCGGCGAGGAATCGTCACCCTGGCCGCCGGGATGGTGATAATGGGAGTGACTGCGGCGGCAGCGGTCCAACACCATCACGGCGCCGGCCGCCTGGCCGTCATCACACTCGATGCGGGGCGGACCCAGGCCATTCTCCTTAGATTGCCCGATAAGAGAACGCTGCTGTGGTTCGGAGCGCCTCCGGGCTTTTCCTATTCCGTTGCTCGGCGGATCGTGGTCCGAGCGCTCCTTGACCAGCGGATCGGGAGCCTCCATGGGCTGATTGCCGCCAACGCCACTCGAGCGACGGCGAGCGGCCTCGCCACCCTGGCAAGCTCCATCAAGGTGCACGAGTTCTGGGCCGCCCCTGCTCTTGATGGGACCTGGCCGCCCCACTTGCGCAAGATCATCGAGAAGACAGGCCTTTCCGTCCGGGCTCTTCGGGCGGGATGGTCGCAGCCGTGCGGGGCTGGCTGTCGATTGCACGTCCTTTGGCCCCGCCCGGCGGGTGGGCCTCCTCCAGCGAGGAGAGCCGACGGCCCGGTCCTCCGCGTGCAATTCAACCAGAGATCTGTACTGCTGACTGGAGACAGCTCCTTCCGCGTGGAGCGTGCCCTGCTCAGCGACGCCGGGGCCCTGAGAGCTACCCTTCTTCAGGTGCCCAAGGCAGGCAGCCGCTTCGCCTCCATCGAGCCGTTTCTCGAGGCCGTCGCCCCCTCAGACGCCGTGCTCGCGGCCCGACCCCCCGCCTCGTGGGCCGAGGATGTGAAGCGCACACTCGATAGATACCACCAGCGGGGCATACGGCTATGGAGGGTCGACCGCGACGGGGCCGTTACGTGGGAGACCGACGGGACGACGAGCTCCATCCACGCGGTCCGATTCAATGAAGGAGGCTCTCGGCGTCGTCATCCAAGTGCGGAGTGAGGTCGTGGCCGTTCCAGATGATGTAGGCATCATCGAAATGGGTCAGGCTCCACCAGGCCAAGGGGGGATCGGAGGAACAGTCGGGGCACGAGCCGGAGGTGTAAAAATAATTGGCGCCGATCCAGCGCTCAAGCACCTCTGCCTCAAGCACGACCGGCAGGAGGTGGCCGCAGCAAAAGGTCTTCGTTAAGACGACGACACAGCGGGGCCGAGAGGTGTCGAGGCGAGCCATCTCGCTCCTCCACTCTTCGCTCTCAACGAAGGCGGAGCGTTCCTCTTTGGTGATTTTGGGACGAGAGGCCACCGCCGCGACTCCTCTCTAGCTGAACGGCCTGAAGAGGATGAGCGGCAGAGTGAGGGCCCCGAGGATGTCCTCGACGAGAAGCAGCCACCGGTTCGCGTATATCCACGTAGGCCAGTAGAAATAGTAGACGAGAAAGCTCAGCAGAACATCGGCCCCAAAGCTTCCCACCAGGCCGATGATGACGTAGGCCACCCAGCCGATCTGGGGCGAGAGCTTGAGGGTGCGCCCCAAACCAAACGCGTACAACAGGCCCGCCGAGACGCCTACAGCCACCAAGACCGCAATGTGAGGGGTGCTGAGGATGTAGAACTTAAACGGATGGGATAAGATATCAAGCCAGGTGGGCGAAGCGCTACTCATCGTGGCCTCGCGAACCCAAAAGAGGACCGCCCGTCATTTGAAGATGGCGGCTAGAAACGTTGCAAGGGAGCGGTTCAGCACCTGGCCCAACACGTAACTGGCTCCAACGCCCACGACAACAGCAAAAGCCCCGACGAGAAAAAGACCTCTCCACGGAATGGACGAGGACGATCGGGCCTCCTCCCCCGACGGTTCGAACTCTTCGGGCTCCGGGCGATCGGGCTCTACGGCGGGCTCGTCAAGCGTCAACTCGGGAGCGGGCCGAGAAACCAGCATAATGTGGCCGCATCCTTTGCATTGAGCTTTGATGCCCGCCGCCGGCACCTTTTCATCGGGCACCGTATACTTCGTGGCGCACTGGTCACACTGTACAATCACAGCCCTTAGCCTCTCTCGGGCCTCAGCGGGTCTCTGCTCGGCCTTGCGAACGCCTCTCAGGGTGGCCCCAGCATAGGAAAATTGCCCGGTGGTGTCAAATTTCCAGGGGACAAACGGAGCGGACGATCAACCGGGCTCAGCACACTGGAGGCGCATGAGTTCTGGTTGATCAATGAAGGGCGTGGTCTCCACCCCATAATCGTAGACAATGGGCCGGATGGAGAGTTGGCGGAGGAGGTCGCCGTAGGTCTGGCGGAGCGGTGCCAGGCGGGGGCTCGCGCAGTATTTCCTCAAAAGATCGCGGGTTGAGAGCATGAGGTTGACGAAGGAGCGTCGCTGGTGGGCCAAGGCGTGCGATTCGAGTGCGTCGGCGCAGTTTCGGGTCCAAAAATCGCGGTAACACTTCCCGCGGCCCATCTGCTCGGCTGCCACACGGAGCCGCTGCAGGTTGAACTGGAGGATTTCGAACTCGTTGTCCGTCGGCTCGGGCCCCAGGTACCCGAGGCTGGAGGGCGGACCGAGGGTCTCTGGCGGCGATTCGGCCGGCTTAGGCGTCAGGCCGAGGCTTTTGCGGATATCGGCCAGGGTCGAGCGAATGGAGACCGGGTGGGCGGACGAGGGAGGCTCCAGAGCCTCCTTGTCCTGAAGGTTGGAGGCTTCGGCCAGGGCCACCTCGGTCCGCTGGAGGTGCTCCTCTATCAACGGCAGGCTTTGCCCAAGAAGATCGTGGCGGGCCTTGCGGCTGTGTGTCGCCACGAGATTGGCGAACACCTCAACCGCCCGCTGCAGGGCGAGCGCCTCGATGATGGCCTTGACGTCTTTCACCCCGAGGGACTCATCCCCCAAATGCCCCCCGATCATTTCGGCCAACCGTGCGACCTGGCCTTGAAGGTCCGCCGTGTGGCGTTTGACGGCCTCCCAGGAGAGGTTCGCTGGGGGTTGAGGATCAAGGGCGGGGGCGGCCGCAAGGGCGCTCGGGACGATAACGACGACGCCCAGCCAGAGGGCGCGCCAACGACGGGTGATTGAGCTTCGGGGCCTTTTGTCCATGCCGAATCGTCGCACCTCAACGGCGCGAAGACCGCTTAAGCTTGTCGTAGAGCTTGAACTCGCCACGAGCCTCTTTCTGCATGTCTTTTTCGTTGTAGATGAGCCCCAGGTAGTAGTGGCTATCGGGATCGTCGGGGTCTATCGCCACGCCTTCCCTGTATGCGGCCAAGGCGTTATCAAACTCGTTTTGGCGGAACAGGGTATAGCCCAGCCCGAAATGGCCCCGTGGATTCGCAGGGTTCTCTTCGATTGCTTTTCGGAACTCGCGCTCCGCTTTTTCCAATTGACCCGAGCCGAGGTATTTCTGCCCCTTCTTGACGTGCCGGTCCTGGGCAACACTACACGCCGCAACTCCTAGTACCACGATGCCGAGGATGAAGATACGTAGCATAGACATGAATCAATCGTCGAGAGATGTCCCACCAAATGGAAAGTCCACCCAGGGGTTTGAAAAATAAGGAGAATACCCCCTGTCCGGCGCGAAGCATACCAAAGCGCCCGCCTCAGTGTCAACACAACCGGCTTATTTGACATCACCCCCCCTTTGTGATACCAAAAGGCCACACTTCGTTCGCCTTAGAATTCATCGAGCATTGACGATGCCTACCCCTACAGGCCTCTCCGACGAGATCATCGACGCTCTGCGGAAGGCCCGCTCCGTTGTGGTCCTAACCGGAGCCGGCGTCTCGGCCGAAAGCGGGGTCCCGACGTTCCGGGGCCAGGAGGGCCTTTGGCGCAACTACAACCCCCAGGAATTGGCGACCCCTGAGGCCTTCAACAAGGACCCGACGCTCGTATGGGAGTGGTACGACTGGCGTCGTGGTCTCATCGCCCCCCTGGAGCCCAACCCCGCCCACCTGGCAATTGCCGAGCTCGAGAAACGCTCGCCGTCGTTCCTCCTCATCACCCAGAACATCGACGGCCTCCACAAGAAGGGCGGAAGCAAACAGATGCTCGAGCTCCACGGCAACATCTGGAACGTGCGGTGCGTGGCCGAGGGCAATGTGACGGAAAACCACGACGTACCCCTGCAGAACATCCCGCCCATGTGCTCCTGTGGGGCGATGCTCAGGCCCCACATCGTCTGGTTCGGCGAATCCCTCGACCCCCACATCCTCCACCAGAGCCTCCAGGCTATCGAGGCGTGCGATTTCCTCATCGTTGCGGGCACAAGCGCCGTGGTGCAGCCGTCCGCAAGCTTCCCCATCATGGCCCGTGAGCGGGGGGCGACGGTCCTTGAGGTCAACATGGAGCCGACGCCCATCTCGTCGGTCGTCAATAGCTCTCTCTTTGGGAAGGCCGGCGAGCTCCTCCCGCAGCTTGTTGCATCCTTGGGCTGAGGCGCACACATGTCCCTTCGAGCCGTCCGGGGTGTGAAAGACATCCTTCCAGGCGAGGTCGAGTTGTGGGAGGTCGTCGAGGCCGAAGCCCGAAGGCTCTTCAAAACCTTTGGATACGCCGAGATCAAGATTCCCGTCTTCGAGCACACGAGCCTCTTTGCCCGCTCCCTGGGCGAGACGACCGACATCGTGCAGAAGGAGATGTATACGTTCGAGGACCGAGGGGGTGATTCGATCACGCTTCGTCCCGAGGCCACCGCCTCCCTAGTTCGGGCCTACATCGAGCACAACCTCTTCCATCCCCCCCGGCTTCTCAAGGTATTTACCATCGGCCCGATGTTCCGCTACGAACGGCCCCAGGCGGGCCGCTTCAGGCAGTTCTACCAGGTTAACGCGGAGGCCTTCGGCTCGGACAATCCCGCCGTAGACGCCGAGATCCTCGTCTTTGTCGATAAACTCCTTCGAGCCCTTCACCTCGATGACCTTGAGGTGAGATTGAATTCGCTTGGAGACGAGGCCTGCCGGCCCCGCTACACCGAAGCCCTGACGGCGTTTCTCCAGCGCCGCCGGGACGCTCTTTGCGAGGACTGCGACCAGCGCATCGACTTAAACCCCATGCGGGTTTTCGACTGCAAGACCCCGGGTTGCCAGGAGTTGAAGGAAGCGGCCCCTACTATCGGCGAGTACCTCTGCGAGGCCTGCGTGGATCACTTCGAGCAGGTCAAGGCCCACCTGGCCCGGGTCGACATCCCCGTTCACCTAGACCCCCAGCTCGTCCGAGGCCTGGACTACTACACGCGCACGACGTTTGAGGTGGTGAGCGCTCGGCTGGGGGCTCAAGACGCCGTCTGCGGCGGCGGCCGCTACGATGGGCTGGTCGAGGCGCTCGGGGGCCCGCCAACGCCCGCGATTGGATTTGCCATCGGCATAGAGAGGCTCGTGAGCCTTCTTGACCGTTCTCGCCTTCCCCTCGACGAAGGCACACCTCAGCTCTTCATCGCCACCGTGGGTGAAGGGGTCGACGAGGTGGCGTTTGAAATCATGCACGCCCTGCGGAGCGCTTCTATCCGGGTGGAGAGGGAGTACGAGAGCCGAAGCCTCAAGGCCCAGATGAAAGTGGCCGACCGCTCCAAAGCTCAGTACACCCTGATTCTGGGTGGGGACGAGCTCGCCCGGGGGGCGGCCCTCCTTCGCAACATGGCTGCCAGCTCTCAGGAGGAGATCGCTCTCGACAGCCTCGTCGAGGAGATTAAGGCCCGTCTCGCCCTTCCCTAGCCGGTCACCTCTGCCCAGGCCGCGTGACGATGATGACCTCCCCTCGGTCGAGTTTTCCCTGGATGTAGCGCTTGGCCGCCCCTTTCAGCAGCTCTCGGGTCGGGGGGAGGAGCAGGGCAAAGCCGACCGTGTCGGTCAGAAGGCCGGGGGTGAGAAGCAACAGCCCTCCCGCCAGGACGCAGGCGCCGTTGACGAGGTCGTCGGCCGGAAGGTGGCCGGCCTCGAGGTCTCTCTGGATGCGCTGGAGAATGGCGAACCCTTGCGAGCGGGCGAAGGCGGCCCCGGCAATCCCTGTGCCCACGACGATTAGAAGGGTGTTCACGGTCCCAATCGCTGAGCCGATCCGAATGAGCAAAGCCAGCTCAAGCAAGGGAACGCCGATGAAGAGCGCAAGGAGATAAATCATGATGAGGTGGCCGCCCTCACGTGTAGGTCAGGAAGGCATGCTACACGGGTGCTCGAAGGCGCGTCAAGGGGCTTCGGGGCTGGCTGCCGACGTGGTATAGTTACCGGAAGAGCAATAAGCCCACCCAACGGGTGATCTGGAGGATGTCTTGATTCGCCAGCCCGCCGTCGCCGGACAATTTTACGCCGACTCCCCCGAGGCGTTGGCGGGCGAGATTGCCCGGTGCGTCGAAGAGGCCGTCGAGCCGGTCCCCGCGATAGCGGTGGTCGTCCCTCACGCCGGCTACCTCTACTCCGGCTCCGTCGCCGGGGCCGTCTACAGCCGGGTTCGCATACCCGAGAGGGTGGTCATCGTCGGGGTCAACCATCAGGGAATCGGGGCTGATTCGGCGATTATGACGGAGGGAGCCTGGGCCACGCCCATCGGAGAGGTGCCCATAGACGAGGAGCTGGCCGAGACGATCCTGCATCGCTCCGACACGCTGCGAAACGACGCCCGGGCGCACCAAGATGAGCATTCCCTCGAGGTCCAGGTGCCCTTTCTGCAGCATTTTCAACCAAATCTGCGGATTGTCCCCATCGCCCTCCACCGGGCCGACTCTGAGGTCTGCCGGGACGTGGGTGAGGCGTGCGCCGAGGCGATTAAGCAAATCGGTCACCCGACGCTTCTGGTGGCAAGCACTGACCTCAGCCACGAGCAGCGAAACTACGAACGCCTCCAGGCCAACGACGCGCTGGTCATCGAGCGAATCCTGGAGCGCGACCCCGATGGGCTCCTGCAAGCCGTCGCCGACCATCGCGTCACCATGTGCGGCTTCGGGCCGACGGCGGCCGTCTTGGCCGCCGCCAACAGGTTGGGGGCCACCGAGGCGTCTCTCGTGCAATATACGGACTCGTACGCCGTCAGCCGCTCGACCGACTACGTGGTCGGGTACGCTGGCATCTACATCATATGAGATACTTCATCCGCAGTATCACAATTCATGTGATAGGTCCCTGAATTTATGACGGATACGGTCCGCGTACGGTTCGCCCCGAGCCCAACCGGTCCGCTCCATATCGGTAGTGTGCGGACCGCCCTGTTCAACTGGCTCTTCGCCCGCCACCATGGGGGGGTCTTCATCCTGCGGATCGAGGACACGGACATCGCCCGCTCAACGCCCGAATACGAGGATGCTATTCTCGACGGGCTAATCTGGCTCGGCCTCGACTGGGACGAAGGGCCCTTCCGCCAGAGCGAGCGGGACGACATCTACGCCGAACACCTAGAGCGCCTCAAAGCGGCCAGCAACGTCTATCCATGTTACTGCTTGCCGGAAGAGCTCGAGGCCCGCCGCAAGGAGGCCTTGGCGAAGGGCGAGACTCCGCGCTACGACGGGCGGTGCCGCGACCGGCCGGACCCTCCTCCGGCCGGGCAGGAGCCGGCCTGGCGCCTCCGGATGCCTCAAGAAGGCGCCACCACCATCACCGACCTCATCCGCGGCCCCATAACGACTGAAAACAGCCAGCTCGACGACCTCATCATGGCCCGCTCCGACGGGACCCCGACCTACAACTTCGTCGTCGTCGTGGACGACGCCACCATGGGCGTAACCCACGTCATCCGGGGCGACGACCACCTCGCCAACACCCCGAAACAGGTCCATATCTACGAGATGCTCGGATACCCCCTTCCCTCCTTCGCCCACCAGTCCCTGATCCTCGGGCCGGATAAAGGCAAGCTCAGCAAGCGTCACGGAGCGGCCAGCGTAACCGAGTACCGAGCGATAGGGTACCTCTCAGAGGCGCTCGCCAACTACCTGCTCCGCCTCGGCTGGTCCCACGGCGACCAGGAAATCTTCAGCCGCAAAGAGATGATCGATCTGTTCGGCCTCGAGGCGATGACCAAGTCCCCTGTCATCTACAACCCGGAAAAGCTCCTTTGGCTCAACGCCCACTACCTGAGGCAGGCCGAGCCCAAGCGGCTTTGCGCTCTCCTGGAGCCCTTTCTTCCAGCCGCGGGGGTCGGTGTGGAGCGCTTTCGCGCCGACGAGGCGAAGGCCCTGGGGGCTGCGCGATCCTGGCAGGAGCGGAGCCGCACCCTCGTCGAGCTGGCCGAGGGGGTCTCGATGTTTTACGCCGATGAGGTCGTCTACGACGAGGAGGCGGCCCGGAAATTCCTGACCCCCGAGCGAATCCCCATCTTCGAGGAGCTCATAGGGCGGCTGGAGGCGCTGGAGTCCTTCGACGAGGCAGCCATCGAGGCGGCTCTTATGGGGGTCGTCGAATCACACGGGCTGAAGCTCGGGAAGGTTGCTCAGCCGTGCCGGGTGGCGCTGACCGGCAAGACGGTCAGCCCCGGCATCTTCGAAGTCATGGCTCTCATGGGCCGAGAGGTCGTGGTCAGCCGCCTCAGAGAGGCCGTGGCCTGGATGGAGCAGCGAAAGGCCACCTCAACCTCCTGATTTCGCCTTGACCTGCTCTCTATTTGCGCTATCCTTAATTAAACAATACTTTACGACCAAAACAATTAGGACATACATCAAAAATCCCCTTGGTGAACTGGGCATTCGGGACTTTCCCCCTTGACAGTACAACATCTGGTGGTATATTGGGTGGAGGTACTCAAAATAGAGTATAGTCCCTAGGAAGCATTATTAAGCCCGGAAGTTTTGGGCGAGCACCTTCTTCAAGCAAGGTCTAATCCCAACTACTTCAGCTTCAAAGGCTTCCGAGGAACAGCGTGGGTTTTTCCTGTCAGTCGTCTCGTTGTGAGGATTCATATATGACTGAGCCACTCATAAGTCACACTAAAATTAAGGCTTTTGCTGAGGAGAGGGTAAATCTGCCGAGCGAGACCGCCAAGAAGCACCGCGTTCAGGTTAATGGACTACGCGAGCGCCTAGAGGCCCACATCGCGGCGAACCCAGGTTTCGCCCTGGTCAAAATGCTCCACGCCGGAAGTGTTGCCAAGGGCACGGCACTTAGGACAATCAATGATCTCGACGTTGCGGTTTACGTGAAGAAAGATGAAGCTCCAATGAGCGACGAAGAACTCGTGCCCTGGCTTGCGACCCGGCTTCGGGAGGCAAACCCAAATATGAAGCCTGAACAGTTCGACGATAGCCAGCCCCACTGTGTGACCGTGAGATTCAGAGGGACCGGCCTTGATGTAGACGTCGTTCCCGTGCTCTACGAGGGAGATGAACACGACCTCGGATACCTTATCGCTAAGGACACAGGTGAGCGCACTCTGACGAGCATCCCCCTTCACCTAGAGTTCATCCGCACCCGCAAGAAGGCTCACCCTGACCACTTCGCCCAGGTCGTGCGTCTTGTCAAGTGGTGGGTGAACCAACAAAAAGACCGGGACACGTTCTTCAGGTGCAAGTCGTTCATGGTGGAGCTGATTGTCGCCCATCTTGCCGACCGCGGGGTCATATTGTCGGACTACCCCACTGCACTTGAGGGGCTCTTTTCATATATGGTGAGGACTGGGCTCCAGGAGCGGATCGCGTTCACCGACTACTTCGCTACAAGCGAACTGCCTCCTTCGAACGGCACCCCGATCGAGATCTTCGACCCCGTCAACCCATCAAACAACATCGCCAGCCGATACACAACGGCTGATCTAACATCGTTTGTCGACGCAGCCGAGCAAGCTGCGGATGCCATCTCAGAAGCTCACTATGCTACCACCAAGGGCCGAGCGGTGGAATGTTGGCAGATCGTACTGGGCCCATCATTCAGGGGTTAGTGGAATGACCTACACCATGACAACTACAAGAACATTCACGAGGACCAGTGCCCAATACATCGCGTCCAAAGTCGTTTCGGACCTACGTCGCATGCTTAGTTACTACGGCAAACCGTCCGAAAGCTGGATCGATGCCTATTATGAAGAGCTCTCCGAGTTGCTTGCCAACGGCTACGTTGAGAACGTGGAGTACGGGTTTAAGCGCAACGGGAAGCGAGTCGTGAGCCTTTACTATGCGGTTCGTGCCGACGGAAGCCTCAGCGATAACCGAGCAGGAGGCGTCTACGCATGGACTGACACCGCCGGAGCCGCCTGGTTCTCCTTTTTGAACTACACGAACAAATGGTGGAGGCTCTCTCAGGAGGAACGAAACCGCTTCCGTTCACGACTCCCGTTCCGACGTACCGTTGGCGAGGCGCCCGGAGACGGGTATGGATATTGGATTACTGACCGCTCGTACACTGCCGACGGAGTCGGCACCCAACGACGCACCTTCCGGCCCTACTAAGGAGGACCTCAGGCTGTGATCGATGTCTTCGACGAAGTCTTTGAACTACCTGATCCTGATAAGAGCCGCCAGTTCAAAGAGCTCGTTGGCCTCGACGAGGTGAAGGACCGGTTGATCAAGGAAGGCCGCCTGCTCCTCAACCCGAAGCTACTGGATGAATGGAGCACCAAGCACCATGGCAAGGTGCTTTCCGCCGTTGCAAAGTTCCACGAACGCCCTCCCTTGATTGTGTTCTCCGGTGATGTCGGCACCGGTAAGACCACCCTCGCTGACAGCTTTGGCGACCCCATTGCTCGTAGTGAAGAAATCTCTGTGCGGGTCTTCCGGCTGAGCCTCCTCACCAGAGGAAAGGGAGCGGTTGGAGAGATGACCCAACTCATCACCCGTGCCTTCGAGGAGGTCCTGCAGCTCGCACGGGAAGGCAAGGCATCTGGCTCTAGGCCAACCTCAGCCGTTATTCTCGTGATCGATGAAGCTGATGCCCTAGCTCAATCACGAGACCTCGACCAGATGCATCACGAGGATCGCGCCGGGGTGAATGCCCTAATCCGGGGGATCGATCGGCTCACAACTGCAGAGTTGCCAGTTATTATCGTGCTCTGCACCAACCGAAACGAGGCTATAGATCCCGCCGTGCTCCGGCGGGCCGCCGCCCACTTCACCTTCGAGCGCCCAAACGCCGAACAGCGGGAGTACGTCCTGAGTGCAGGCCTCGACGGGGTCTTCAACGGTGACGAAATTAGGAGGCTCGCCGAGATCACCGGCCCCAACAAAACCCGCAATTATGGATACACTTACTCCGACCTTACTCAGCGGCTGATTCCCACAGTGATGTTAGAGGCCTTCCCAGATCGTGCCATCACCTTTGACCTCGCCGTATCTGTCGCCGAAAAAATCAAACCGACGAAACCGTTCAACGCTTCTGGACCAAACTGAGGATCATCTAGTGGCTTCTTTAAGCGCTAGCGGTGCCCGGATCCGGGGAGATGACTACCAGCATATCTTCGCTTGGTGCCAAGTGCTCCGGACCCTCCAACCGGGCAGCGACATTACCGCAATCGGCATTGAAGACCCTGATGCAGGCAGCGTTGACGACGTCACAGTATACCGTAGTCAGGGCAGGAGCGAATTCTACCAGGTCAAGTCCTCAGTCGATGCCAAACAAGTCGTGAATATCGACTGGCTAACCGGCCTAAGTCGAGCGGGCGGACCCAGTGTGCTTCAGCGGTTCCACCAGTCTTGGAGAGACCTGACGCGAGACAGGCAGCGCCTAAAGCTGGGCCTGGTGACAAACCGACCAATTGACCCTGATGACCCCGTAATGGTGTTACGAGACGGTCGGGATGGCACCGTCGCCCGGCAGCTTGCGGAAGCCAGACCTAAAACAGAACCTGGAAAGGCGCGACAAGAGTTGGCTGCACATCTTTGTGTCGAAGAGACGGAGTTGCTGGAATTCCTCGCCGACCTACACTTCGACGTGAACAAACTTTACGAATATTGGGAAGAGCAGGCTTCGTTCCTCATGTATGCCCTCGGCCTCCGTGGCGACGCTGATGCCTTGTCCCTTGGCGTTGCCACCGTCCGCAGCTGGGTCACTGGCGGCAAACGAAAGCTTTCCACGGAAGAGGTTCGTAAGGAGGTGGAATCCCTCAGCCTTAAGAAGGAAGAACCAGCTGCGACGATACTTGTTCAGGCAATCGAGCGTGATCCCATGCCCGAGAGCGCCACGCTCGCCCTTGACTGGGTTCACCTATACGAAGGAGACGAACCGCGAACTCGACGCAGGCTCCAAAACGAGCGCCTATGGAACGAACGCTTGCGTCCCGAGATTCAACAGACAGTCCGCCAGCTTCGAGCTCAAGGCCATCGACGTATCTTTGTCCGCGGCTACATGCGCCTCCCGACATGGTTCGCATTGGGAGCTGAACTGGGCGAGACAGCTGGCTATGAAGTTGTCTCCCTCCAGGGAGGCGAGCCGTGGGCTTCCACTGGGGAGATTGCTGACTTCCCTGTTACCGTTGCCCTGAATGAGACTTTGGGTGAGGGCAACGATCTCGCTTTAGGGGTTTCATTGGCGACCGATCTTTCCGCCGACGTGCTCGATTATCTACCGGCATCCGTGCCTAGCGCAGGCAGGTACATCTGCATTGCGCCGAGGAGCGGGCCAAGCAATAGGGCACTCAGTAGCAGCGGGGAGGCTCGAGGATGGGCTCTGGAGGTCCGTAACTTAGTCAGGAGGCTTGCACGGGAGTATCGACCAAACATGTTGCACTTGTTCCTAGCGACACCACACGGTGCGGCACTGCTCCTAGGGCACTTGTGGGACCGGATGCCGTGCACGCAGCTCTACGAGGATCAGGGAGCTACAGGCGGATACCAGCCATCCTTTATGGTTCCGTCCTGATTTCTCCTTGACCTGCTTGATATTTAGGCTATTTTAAGTGGGGACAAGAAAAGGGCTGGGGAGTCGTCTAACGGCAGGACGCCAGACTCTGGATCTGGTTGTGGAGGTTCGAATCCTCCCTCCCCAGCCATACTGGTGAGTTCTCTTTCACCACTTAGAGACGTAGGGACCCACCTGAGGCAGGCTGTCCGTCTTTTTTTTCCGGACAGGGGTAAGCCCTGCCCCTACATGGTGTGGAGGTTTTTCTTTGCGGACAGGGGCGAGCCCTTTATGGGTACTCGTCCGCCTGAGACGGAGCTACCCAGATATATCAACCACTTGCAAGAATTGGACACCTCCTTGACAGCCGTCCATCTTCCGGGAGACGACGATTCCAATAATTCCTATGAGTTCAATATGTTATGGCAAAAAAAGGCTTCTGGACACCATTGGACACTTGACACATTGCTTGGCGGGCCTCTTTTCACATAATCCCAATAAAATCAATATATAATGCCAAGTTAGACACTTCCGAAAAAACCCGAAAAGTGTCTAATGTGTCAGGGGCGAAATGGACCTCGGAAATCCACAGGACTTGCCAGAGATTTGACCATTGATTCTATGACAATATATTATTGTCGTGAGGACAACGCGGGCACGTGCCACATCAAGAACCTCTTACGCCTCTGTCGGGCAGCATCCAGGAGGAAAGACTGAATGGGTACGAAACCTTGGGCAACTCTAGGGCTTCTTGGATTCCTCGTGGCGCTTGGCCCATCCCAGGCTTTGGCCGCAGATGTGCGCTTCAAGAGCGAAGGGAGGGCCTCGCTCAAGGGATGGAAGGTGTCGGTCCCCTGGGAGCAGTACGACGGGGTCGGGATTAACATCGGGTCGTATCCGTCCGAGTATGCGCCCGCATTCCAGTTCGACTTGCGGGGCGATGACCTCACGGTCGACTTTCGCAACGAGGATTTCAAAACACCCGATGGCTTCGGCCAGGGCAACATCGCTGAGCCCCGCCCCGTGACCGACCTCGAGGCCGCCCTGGACCGGGCCCGGCGCGATGTCCACTTCCTCTACCGGATTTGGGTGCCAGGCCACGATGAACCCGTGGGCATCATCCTCACACCGTACCAAATCAATGTAACACGATCTGGCAATCGGATCACCGTGAAGCTCACCGGAGAGGCCCTTACCTTGCGAGATGTACAAATCAAGTACTAGCCGCAATGTCCTGCTGGTGATACGCCAAGGCGGCGCTTGGGGCACCAGCCCTGGCCCCGTCCTTGCCTATCACCCGAAACCTATGCTATAATTACTTAGAGGAGCGAATTGCCATGGGAGGTCACGTCAAAGTTGCCACAGTGGGGGATATTCCCCCTGGCAAAGCGATGAGTGTCGAGGTTGGCGGCGAAGAGGTAGCGCTGTTCAACCTCGAAGGCACGTACTACGCCATTGGGGACGTCTGCACCCACGCCGGGGGCCCATTGTCCGACGGCGAGCTGGAGGGCGAGGAGGTTACCTGCCCCTGGCATGGATCGCGCTTCAATGTCTGCACCGGCGAGGTGCTCTCGCCACCCGCCCCCAAGGGCGTAAAAAGCTATTCGGTCAAGGTCGAGGGCGACGACATCCTCATAAGCCCCGGTTGACACGCCCCCGCGGGCTGTTTCAGCGGTTGGCCAAAGGAGTAAAGAATCCATGGTGACCCAGGAAGTCGTACTTGAGAAGTTAAAGCAGGTGATCGACCCCGAGGTCGGGCTCAACATTGTGGATATGGGGCTCATCTACGATGTGAACGTCGAGGGAGAGCAGGTCGATATCACGATGACGCTGACCAGCCCCGGCTGCCCGTTCGGCCCCCAGATTCTCAATGGCGTCGAAACCGCCCCGCTCGAGCTAGACGGCGTCTCGGAGGTGAGGGCCCACCTGGTCTGGTCCCCCCCGTGGGACGGTGAGACCATGATAAGTGAAGAGGGCAAAGACGCCCTGGGCATCTTCTGACGCCCTGACGACCCTGCACGGGAGACACCCTCCGTCCGGCGCGTTGGTTGACTTTGCAGGGGGCCCGTGATAGAAGGGGTGCCCTCTGCCCCCATCGTCTAGCGGCCTAGGACGCCGGCCTCTCACGCCGGAAACCGGGGTTCGAGTCCCCGTGGGGGCATACGCATAACACTATTATCAGGCCACCAGCCGCCCACGATCGTCGCCGGCCTCGTCCACAGCCTGCGGGTCCCTTCCCTCTTGCCGAGCGTGATCGACTCATAGACAGACTGAAAGGCGAGCCGCTCTTGCTC
>JALLOF010000697.1 GCA_027717595.1 Nitrospinae bacterium AH_259_B05_G02_I21
GTACCGGCATTGCACAAATACAAAGGGATGTCTCTGTACCTGATTATCGTCACTGGTTTGTTGCTTTGTGTTTCTCCGTTCCTGGCATTTTCTTGATTTACCTGAAATTTTAAGGTTTTTAATATGTTTGATTCGACTTTAAATCCGTTATGGCAGCGTTACATCCTCGCCGTTCAGGAGGAAGTAAAACCGGCGCTGGGATGTACTGAACCGATTTCACTGGCGCTGGCGGCGGCGGTTGCTG
>JALLOF010000698.1 GCA_027717595.1 Nitrospinae bacterium AH_259_B05_G02_I21
CAATATACCTCGCCAGAGGTTAATCACCAGGCTATCCACGGACCTCTGATCCTCTCTACAAGCTCACCACCGTAATCGGCCGAGAGATTCCAGTAGTAAACGAGGTGCACGATGACGATCCAAGCCAAAAGAACACCCCTCCAGAGGCGATTTCGTGGAGTACTGTTTTCGTCACGCACTGTTGTCGGTTCTTGCGGGCGGCTACTTGATGTTCACTTGCCGGTTAGTCCCAATGGCAAGATGA
>JALLOF010000699.1 GCA_027717595.1 Nitrospinae bacterium AH_259_B05_G02_I21
GGATAAGGCCGACCCGCGGGACGTTGGACGAGCCCTAGGAGCGGACCTGCTCTGCTACGGTGAGGTGAACCGCTGGGGTCGCCAATACATGCTCATCCACTCGCAGGTCGAGGTCGGGGCCCGCCTCCGGATAGTTAGCTCCTCGACGGGCAAGGTCGTCTGGTCGAAGACGGGTCAGAAAGTCCGCACCGCGGGCCTGACGAAGATTCCGACCGGCATCGGCTCGGCGGCGATCACCCCTC
>JALLOF010000700.1 GCA_027717595.1 Nitrospinae bacterium AH_259_B05_G02_I21
GGTCATCCTCGCGGCGGAGAGGGGCCTGGGGCGATTCTCCGCCCCCGCCAAGACCGCCGTGGCCGCCTCCCTTCTCGTCGCGCCCTGGGTCGTATGGAACGTCGTGACCTTCGGCCCCTCCGCCACATCGAGCGCGTGGGCTGCCCCGGCCGTCCTGCACCAGAACTTCGCCGCCGTGGCGGGCCCGGGCCTGGGCCCATGGGTCGCGGTGGGCCTAAGCCTCCTCGGCCAGACCCTCATGC
>JALLOF010000701.1 GCA_027717595.1 Nitrospinae bacterium AH_259_B05_G02_I21
GCTTTGATTTACCTACATTGCACATTTGGCTGCATCTACCCCAGGCGCAGCGCGACAGCCAGGTAGAAACCTGGATTGCCAGCCTGAACCCGCTCACCCAGGCACTTACCATGGTGCTGGATTTAATTCGCCAGTCGGCCCCCTTCCGTAAACAAACCAGCCTGAATGGTTTTTATCAGGATAACGGTGGCGATGCCGACTTGCTGCGCCTGAATCTGTCGCTCGATTCACAGCTTTATCC
>JALLOF010000702.1 GCA_027717595.1 Nitrospinae bacterium AH_259_B05_G02_I21
ATGACCCCCACAGGGGCACTTGACTTTGTAATATTTGGGCGGGTCTATGATCTCCCATCCCGCCTCGTGATACTCGCCGAGGAGAGCGTTCAACTCCTTGACAGGGTGCTTCTTCCAGTACCCCATGCGGCCCCTTCCCCATGGACTACGCGAACTTTCACTATACGACTAAGTGCTCGAGCATTCAACCTGCAAGGTCGATCTCCATAGGTCTAGGCGGGTCTGCCGGGGAGTTTGGACG
>JALLOF010000703.1 GCA_027717595.1 Nitrospinae bacterium AH_259_B05_G02_I21
CAATTGCTGGACATCTTCCGCGATGCCGCCGACTACTGGGGCGACCGCAAGATCCCGTTCCGCTGCTTCTATTCTTTTCTGTAGCCCGTTCTGCAACCGCCGGCCAGGCGGAACGGGCGCAGGAGGAGCACGGCAGTGCTGCCTCCCAGGCCATAGAGATCGCGATCGATCCCGTGGGCGAGAAGATGCCCACCGACAAGCTGGTGGACGTCTCCCCCATGGCGCTGCGCATGAGCAACCC
>JALLOF010000704.1 GCA_027717595.1 Nitrospinae bacterium AH_259_B05_G02_I21
TGTCCAGCACCACCCCGATCACCATCTGCGGGAGGTCGGGACGATGGTCCTTGCTCTTGCCCCACCGGCCCATGGTCTCCCCTCCCTGGCCGTGAAAGTACAGCGAGGTGGTGTCAAAGAAGACCAGATCCAGGGAGGTAAACAGGTTCCGCCGCCAGCCAAACAGCTCCTCTTCGATGAGGTCTTTGCGACAGCGGGGAGCAAAGGGAGTCCGCCCGGCTTGCTCCCGCTCGGGTAGCTC
>JALLOF010000705.1 GCA_027717595.1 Nitrospinae bacterium AH_259_B05_G02_I21
ACTGGCCGACGCGGAGCTCGAGGACCAAGCCGCACACCTCCGGGACCGCGTACGGCATCAGGGCGTCGTCGGTGCGCATGACGGGCAGAAAATGCTCTGCCAGCTGCAGCGCCTCGGCCTCGAAACCCTCGGCCAGCAGGATGTCCGTGAGCTTGCCCAGCGCATCGGGATCGTAGGTGTCCACGTCGAGCGTAGCGAACCTCGTGGCCACCTCGGGCAGCAACGCGCTGTGCCCGAGGC
>JALLOF010000706.1 GCA_027717595.1 Nitrospinae bacterium AH_259_B05_G02_I21
GCAGCTGGCGATTCGCAAGGCCGTTCAGGTAGCGCGCAAGAGCTTGATCAGCGGCCCTCTGATGGGAACGACGATTCCTCACGAGGTGCACGGGCACTTCGGCGCCGGCCGCGTCCTGCTGAAGCCTGCCGCCCCGGGCACCGGGGTCATCGCCGGGGCCGCAATCCGCGCTGTCGTGGCGCTCGTCGGGATCCAGGCCATCCTGACGAAGTGGCTGGGCTCGCATAATCCGCACACCAT
>JALLOF010000070.1 GCA_027717595.1 Nitrospinae bacterium AH_259_B05_G02_I21
GATTCCAGAGCTAGAGCGGATGGGTGTCAAGATGCTTGTCAATGAAGCCTGGGAGATGCGGAATGGTTCGGAGAGTTTGTGGTTTATCGGCGTTGATGACCCGCACTACTACGGTTGCGATGACCTTACTGGTGCGCTCAATGGGGTCCCCCATGACGCCTTCAAAATCCTGCTGGTACATTCACCTGAGCTAGTGGAGGAGGCCGATGAAAATGGAGTGAACCTCTATCTGTGCGGCCACACTCACGGTGGCCAGATTCGTTTGCCCATCATAGGCCCCTTAGTTGTCAATGCCAACTGCCCCAGACGATATGTGCAGGGGGTTTGGCGATACAGGAACGTCAAAGGATACACGAGCGCCGGGGTCGGCTCTGCCGTATTGCCGGTAAGGTTCTTCTGTCCACCGGAAATCGGGCTCATCGACCTGCGTCGCTCAGACAGCCCCGATAACGAGTAAGATGTCAAGTTGACTCGAAACGACTTAATCTGTCTCTTAGACTATTTCTTTTGCCTTCTCGGAACCCACTACTCACCGAAAGGTTGTATTTCACGATGAAATCGTCACTCTTGACCGTTGGGGCTCAGGGGCAATTTCATCGTGTAGGCTTAACTTAGCGAAGACAATTGATTTAACAGGAATTAAGGAAAAGGAGAAAAAAGGGAAAAAGAGCTTGACAGCCCAAGATATAGTGGGTATCTTATTTGGGAAATACAACATACTGTGGTAGGGGACTCCCTCCATCATCCAACCGAAGAAGGTGCGCTTAAACGGTTGAACTCCCACCCCCTGCCACAGTATTTTTTTATCTCGAGGGTAATTTCCCATTCTACTAATCTTCGCCGCTCTGTCAAGTAGTTTTCCACAGCCTCTCCACACAACGCCTCCACCGCCTTGCCGAAGGGACGGCCAGGTGGTATAACCCCCTCCCAGGCACCTTAGCCCCCCCACTCGAGGACCCTTACCGATGACCACGCTTGAGACGTGGGACGACCTCTCCGAGCTCACCCGGGGCTTCATGGCCTCTAAGGTGATCATCGCGGCGGCTGAGCTTGAGGTGTTCGACCACCTGGCGGACGACGGCTCGACGGCCGAGGAGGTTGCCGCCCACTACGGGGGCACCCAAAGGGCCTTTGCAATCGTCTTGGATGCCCTGGCCGCCCTCGGCGTGATTGAGAAGCACGACGAGAGGTACCGCAACACTCCGCTCGGCCGGCGCCACCTCGTCACCACAAGCCCCCACTACCTGGGAGACGGCGTGCGGCTGCGCATCGAGATGTGGGAGAGCTGGTCGAAGCTGGAGGCCGTCTTGCGAGGCGAGTCCGTCGAGCGCCCCGAGCTCGTCGAAGACCCTGAGTGCAACCGGCGGTTCATCCGGGCAATGCACGCCTACCACTTCGACGAGGCCCGCCAGATCGCACCCCTGCTTGAGCTGGAGGGGGTCACAACCGCCCTCGACCTGGGCGGCGGCGCGGCGAGCTATGCCATCGCCTTTTGTCTGGAAGCCCCCGATCTGCGGGTCGTCCTCATCGACCTGCCCCTGACCCTGGAGACGGCCCGCCACTACGTCGAGGACCATGGCCTGGCCGACCGGATAACCCTTCAGGACGGCGACTTCTACCGCGACCCGGCCTGCGACCTCGGCGGACCCTACGACCTCGTCTTCATATCCAACGTCCTCCACATCGAGGATGAGGAGCACAACCTCGCCCTGCTGCGCGACGTCGCCGACGCCACATCGCCCGGAGGCCGCATCGTCATCAACGAGGTCCCGATCAAGGACAACCTGATCGAACCGCTGTGGGGCGCCCTCTTTGCCGTCAACATGCTTTTGGTCACAGAGCGGGGCAATAACTACCCCCAGCGGACCCTCGCCGCCTGGCTGCAGGACGTCGGCTGCACCCGCGTGGACTTCCTCACCGAGGCCCTCACCATCGGCCAGAAAGACGCCTAGACCGCCCCGCCCCACCATATCTTGCGAGGCGCCTGCCAGGCTATAACATACTGATTTTGAAGATGGTACAAGAGCTTTGAGCCGTTCAGGAGGTCGGGAATGGGCTCAAGAGGGTCGTCGGGCTGCCGGTGGATAACTTACTGGATGAGCACAGGCGCAGAGAGGCTATTGTTGACCGGTGTGTTTTCGTCCTCGCTTACGATGAGGTCTGGGGAGGAGAACTCCACGATCCGGACCGTGATGTGACGCTCGCTCTGGGAGCCGATGAGCCGAAAACCCTGGATAATGCCTCCGACGAAGTCCATCACCCGGTAGCTCGTCGTCGCCCCCTTGCCCGTCATCTGGTCGAAGACGGGCAACAGCACCCGGTGGCCGAGACGCGAGCTGATAGCGCCGCTCAGTGCATTGCCAGAGATGCCCGGCGTGCCCGACACCTGCATGAAACCCGCGCTCTCGGGAATGATAAATACATCACCATAGCCGTGCTCGACCCAGCTGACGGTGTCGGCGTTGGAGTTACTGCCCCCGTCAATATCCAGAAGACCGAAGTTGCCCCGCGTATTGGAGCGAGGATAGATGTTAACGGAGTCCCCAAGGTCGTAGTTGCCGTCCCCGTCGCTATCGACCACGTTCCTGTCGACGCCAAAGGGCAGGAGATTGCCGGGCCCCGAGCCGATGATCCGGCGCTCGAGCCGGGCCACGGCCACGGCCGCCACGTCGGCCGTCGAGATGCCCCAGATGCGGGCGAAGATGGTCGGCACGGCGGTCGGCCCCACACGCACCCGAACTTGATCGGTCCCAGGGAAGGAGACGGCCACCGCCCCGGGCCCCGGAGGGGGCTGGGTGAGGTGAAAGTTCGCAGGCCGGATGGCATACGCCACGGCCATCGCCTCGGCATCCGTGGGGCCGCTCAGGGCGAGCTCGACCACCCCGGCCATCGCTCCCGCGTCGGCGCCGTTTTGCAGCTCGCCGCGAACGACGTAGAGCCGCCCGAGGTCAACGACCAGGGCCGCCATCCCGACCAGGGCCGTAAGCATCAGCGTGGCGATGACGGCGATCACGCCCCGCTCGTCGCGCCAAACGCTGGTGCCAAAGCCCCCTCGGGGTACTGTAGAGTCGCCCGATGTTGCTTTCCGCCCTTTCATGTGCGTATCCCCACTGACATGGAGGGTAGGAGGGTAGACGGACGCGCGGACCCCACTCACGCGTCCCCGCTAACTATAGACCCCATGCCCCCCGGAAAGAGGGGGCCCTGAGATCTTAACGGGGGCCTTACGGATCTCGACGCGTCACCGCCGAAGGGTCGCTTACTTCAGTTTGCCGGCGACTTCGGTGAACTTGCCGCTCATGTTCGTTCCTATGGCAGTCACCGCTACGATGATGACCGCCGCGATGAGCGCCACAAGCAGGCCGTATTCGACGGCCGAGGCCCCTTCCTCGTCTCTGATGAGCGTCTTGATGTGCTGTAGCATGTCCTTACTCCTTCCTTGCGCGCCGCGCCCTTGAAGACACGACAGTAAGCCTCAAAACTCTCCCCCTTCCCAGTAGGGGGGCGAGAGGGCTGGCATCGTCCCTCCTTCGCCCGGCGCGTTCTCGAAGTACGTCGCCTCCTACTTCAGTTTGCCGGCGACTTCGGTGAACTTGGCGCTCATGTTCGTCCCGATGATCGTGACGGCCCCGACGATGACCGCCGCGATGAGCGCCACGAGCAAGCCGTACTCGACCGCCGAGGCCCCCTCATCGTTACGCATCAGAGTCTTGAGATGCTTAAACATTGCCTTTATCCTCCCTTTCACATCGTGCTATGGAAGGCACGATTGTTTCGTGCCACGGAACGAAGAGCTCGGTCCGTGCACGGGTTCTCACAATCCGAGGAGCTGAACTCCCCAGAGCATGACCGCCCAAATGAAGCTCACCATGATGAAGTACTGAGTTGGCGTGACCGACTCTTCACCACGCATGAGGTTCCTGAAAAGCTCAAACATGTCCGTTCTCCTCCCTCCTTCAATCACCAAAACAGATGGCCTCTGCTCATGAAGCTCGTTTATCGGTCCTATTAACTATTGCCGATCAGTGCGAGCTTCGTCACAAGGGCCAACTCCAGGTAATCGTAGTCAATGGGCTTGGTGACATAGTCGAAGGCCCCATTGGCTATAGCCTGCAAGGCGACCTTTTTTTCGTACACGGCGGTCACCATGATGACGCTCGCCTCCGGGTCGATGGCCTTTAGCTCCCGCAGGGTCTCCAGGCCGTCCTTGCCCGGCATTCGGACGTCCAGCAGTACAACATTGGGCTTCTCTCTGCTGTACGCCGATAAGGCCTGATCACCGTCGTGGGCCTCCACCACACCGTAGCCCTTGTCCACGAGGAACCTGCACAGCGCCTTGCAGACGGAAGGCTCGTCATCAACGACTAAAATTGTGCTTGACATAATCATTCTCCCCATATTTCCAATCGGACGATAAAATCCACTCCGCCTACGGAGGTGTTCTCGGCCCAAATGGCCCCCCCGTGAGCTTCGACAATGCCTTTGCAAATGGAAAGCCCCAAACCCGTCCCCTCACCCTCGGCCTTGGTTGTAAAGAAGGGATCGAAGAGCTTCTCCATGTGCCCTGGGGCGATGCCTGAGCCTGTGTCCTCGACCCGAAGTTCGACCCAGTGTTCCCCATTCACCTGAACCGTGTTGGTCCTCAGCAGGAGTCGACCCCCGTCGGGCATGGCGTCGCGGGCGTTCGTGAGCAAATTGAGGACCACCTGCCGGAGCTGGTCCGGATCAGCCGAGACGGCAGGGAGCGCTTTTTCAAAGTTAGCCTCCACGGTAATGTCGTTGAGCTTCAAATCATGCTTCATGAAATCAACGGTTCGCCCTACCGCTTCGTTGCAATCGACCGGCTGGCGCTCCGGCGGGCGATGTCGGGCGAAGTGTAGGAGGTCCTGCACGATCTTGGTGATTCGGTTTGCATGCTCCTCGACTTCCCGAAGCTGGCTGACAATCTCCGGCGGGGTCGAGGGGGCCTTGATCAGCATGTGGAGATTCAGAGTAACGACCTGGAGGGGATTCAACATCTCGTGAGTAACCCCCGCGGTGAGCCGACCTAGGGCCGCCAGCTTCTCGGCGACGATGGCCGAGGCCTGAGCCCGCTTCAGAGTTTCGTACGCCTCCCGGAGTTCGTCGTGAGCGCGCCGCAGTTTCTCCTCGGCCTGTTTGCGTTCCCTGAGGTCCTTACTGAACCCTACCGTCCCAGCCTCGCGACCCTCCTCGTCGTATAGCATCGAGGCGGATATCAAGACGGGGATGAGGTTTCCATCTTTGGCTCGAAACGCGGTTTCGAAGGCCGAAACCTTTTCGTCCCCTTCGCGCATCCGGCGCATCACCTTTTTCGCATTCTCCTCGTTCTCGTAAAGCACCGGTCCCTGCCGGCCGATGACCTCCTCCCGCCCGTAGCTGGAGAGCGCCTCGGCGCCTTTATTAAAGAGGGACACC